>DASWUU010000143.1:0-40566 GCA_036401515.1 Steroidobacteraceae bacterium | reverse complement strand
CGGCAATGCGGGCATCGGCAATTGCAAGCGCGCCTTGAAAAGGCTCAAGCAGATTGCCGCCGACCAGATGATCAACGGCCGGCCCCTGATCGAGGATTCTAGATTTCGCGACCGGATTGCTCAGGTCGAGTTGGAGCTGATGGCCCTGGAGATCACCAACCTGCGGGTGTTATCGGCGACCGCTAACGAGCAGCGAGGCTTAGGACCTGAAGTCTCGGTGCTGAAGATCAAAGGTTCTGAAATTATTCAGCAGCTTGCGGAACTTAAAATGCACGCGCTTGGGCATGACGCGCTGCCTTATCTACGCGAGGCGCTCGATATGGACTGGGCTGCTAATCCGCTGCTCAGCGCACACTATCGTTCCTATGCGCCGCCGATCACGGGGCAGTATTTCAATCAACGTAAGACTACGATCTACGCCGGATCGACCGAGATTCAGAAAAACATCATCTCGCAGATGATCCTAGGCCTTTAACAATGGAATTCAACTATACCGAAGAGCAATTGGCGCTTCAGAGTACGCTGCAGCGGTTTATCTCCCGCGACTACAATTTTGACAAGCGCCGGGCACTCGCCGCTTCCTCGTTAGGCTACTCCGCCGAAGCCTGGAGCCAGTACGCGGAACTGGGCCTTTTGGCGCTGCCTTTTCCGGAAAACATCGGCGGCCTGGGCGGAAATGCCGTCGATATCATGTTGGTCATGGAACAGTTCGGCCAAGGACTGTTGCTCGAGCCTTATTTAAGCACCGTCGTGCTGTGCGGCGGACTGATTCGAGATGCGGCGACGGATTCAGCAAAGCAAAAACTGCTGCCGGAAATTGCCGCCGGCCGACTGAAAATCTCGTTGGCTGCCTACGAAGCGGCTGGTCGATATGATCTATCCTACGTCGCCTGCACCGCACGGCAAAGCGCCGCAAATTGGCAACTATCGGGCGCAAAGACTGTGATACTCGATGGCGGCTCGGCCGATTACTTTCTGGTTTCGGCGCGCACCAGCGGCAACATAGGCGATCACGGCGGCATCTCGCTGTTCCTCGTGCCCTGCGATGCGCCGGGGCTCACGGTGTCGGCCTATCCTACGCAGTCCGGCGCGCGGGCTGCCGACTTACTGTTGGAGAATGTCAGCGTCGGCTCCGATGCACTAATTGGTGAAGCTTCCCATGCGCTTCCAGTTATCGAGCGCGGCGTCGATCGGGCGATCGCCGCGTTGTGCGCCGAAGCCGTCGGCATCATTAACGCGCTGAACGAAGCGACCTTGAATTACTTGAAAACCCGCAAGCAATTCGGCGTGGCCATCGGCACGTTCCAGGCGCTGAAGCACAAAATGGCTGACATGCTCATCGCTGCGGAACAGTCGCGATCGATGGCCATTATTGCTGCGGTTCACGCCGATTCGCCGGACGAATCCGAACGGCGCCGAGCCGTTTCGGCGGCCAAGGCGTACGTAGGGCAGGCGGGGCGCTTGGTGGGCCAAAATGCCGTTCAAATGCACGGCGGCATGGGAGTGGTGGATGAGCACATCGTCAGTCACTATTTCAAGCGACTCACGATGATCGACTTAAGCTTTGGCGACGCGGATTTTCACCTCGCAAAATTCAGCGATACCTTGCTGCCGGCCGCGTAAATTTTTGGGGTTATGGGGTTTTTAGGGTGAGCTCTTGCTTGCGGACATCCTTTTCCATGGTTCGCGACGCCGCGAACAACACCGCCGCCGCGGCCAGTGCCAGTACCGGAATGATGTACATGGCGTTATGCAGTCCGACGGCCTTGAAGGCTTCGGTCATGCTGGTGGCGCCCGCATCGGTCATCGCCTTACGTGCGAAGTGATCGCTCAAGAAACCAGTCCCAACCGGTCCCATGCTCGCCCCAAGGATGTACATGAAGCAAAAATACAAAGCGACCGCCGTGCCGCGCAGCCGCGGTTCAATGACATCCTGGATGGCGGCGTACACAGTTGCGTAGTAAACGAACATGGTCATGGTGCCCATGGTCATGAAGACGATGTAGGCCGCGATGGCGCCTTTGGGCTGATTGATCGCAAGAAAAATACACGGCGCGGCAATGGCCATGGCACATGAGGACAGCACTAGGCGCCCGTTGCGGCGTTTGGCGCTCATTTTGTCTGCCAACCAGCCGCCCACCAGCAGTCCAATGGCCCCGACGGCACCGACCGAAATGGAAGATACATAGCTGGCATTGAGCAGGCTCATCTCATGAAAGCGTTGCAAGAAAGGCGTATTGAAGGAGTTGATGGCATACATATTGAAGTTGTGGAAAATGCCCGACATGATGATCCACCACATCGTCGGTAATCCGAGAACCGCGGCAAAAGGGGATTTCACCGCATCGGCGGCCGTGGTAACAACCCGCCCTGAATCCAGCGCTCCCCGAACCGGCTCGGAAATTCGCAGCGCTAGCAGCGCTAAAATGATTCCGGGCACGCAGGCAAACCAGAAGGCAGCGCGCCAACCATATCGGGTGGCAATTGCGCCGGCACTGATGTAAGCGAGAAATATCCCCGCGGGCAGTCCCAGCATGAACACGCCCATGGCTTTCGCCCGCTGATTGGGCGGGAACAAATCACCGATGAGGGACTGCCCCGCCGGAGCACATGTCGCTTCGCCCACCCCAACCCCGAGGCGCGCGATAAAGATCTGCGCATAGTTCTGCGCAAATCCCGTAGCCGCCGTAAGCAGGCTCCAAAATGCCGTGCCGATGGCGATGAGCCGGTTGCGATACCACCGATCGCTAAGCGCGCCCAGCGGCAGACCGACGAACGCATAAATGATGGTAAAAATAGTGCCTAAAAATCCCAGCGCAGTATCGCTCAAGTGAAATTCGTGCCGGATCGGTTCGCCGAGCGCGCCGAGCAGCTGGCGATCGAAAAAATTCAACAAGTTAATGGCAAACAGGAGAAACAGGGCAAATTTTGCCCCTGTAGCGGCCTTCGCCGTGATGGCGCTGGTTGGGCCGATAGGTGCGCCACCCTCGAGAGATTGCGGGCTAACAGACATTAATAACTCCCCGGAAAAAGACTCGCCAAGCCTTTCGCTAGTGTGCCGCACATCGTTGCCGCACGCTTATATATCAGTCTAGCCTCGTTCATTTGCGGCTGCTGCGCGAAAAAAAGCGGCGGGCTCTTGGCCCGCCGTTATCGCTCGATGCAAATGCTTAAATGTTTAATTTATTTGAATTTTACCCGCGCCGTCAAACCGAAAGTCCGCGGTGCGCCCAAGTAGGAGCTGATGGTGTTGTATTGGAACGGTGAGTCAAACGCAACGGCGTCATAGTAGCGATCCGCCAGATTGGCACCCCATGCTTCGATTGCCCAAGTCTCATCCAGCGCGCCAAACCCGATGCGCGCGTTGAGCAAGCCAAAGCCGCTCTGTATTTTTCGCGGATCCAAATCCGAGCCTGTGTTGTACGAGGAGTTGTATTTTTGCTCGACGCTGGTGCGGATCCCCAGCGTGCTCGATACCGGCACGAGGTACGCCGCTGACAGGGCCCCGGACCACAGCGGGGCGAATGACAAACGATTGTTGTTGCGATGGGTGCAAGCGGTGTTGTTCGGGCCGCCGCAGAACAGGGGCAGCGCGTCGCCAAAATCCGTGATATTGGTCAAGTCCTGCGTCACACCGCCTGCGAAGGTGAGTCCTGGGATCGGGGTTGCCCAAGCGAAATCCACGTCAAACCCTTTCGATACGACATTGCGAAGAGAGGTCACCACAAACTGAACACCGGTAAAGGTATTGAGCTGGAAGTCCGTGTATTTCTGATAAAACGCCGCAGCATTCAGGCGCAGCGTCTTGTCGAAAAGAGTTGTCTTCATACCTATTTCTCCCGAATCTACGGTCTCTCTCGGGAAATGAGTAGTGAACACAGGCGTTAAACCAAAAGGATCGGTCGCGGTCATCGGGCCAGTGACGCGAGATAAGTTGAATCCACCCGCCTTGTATCCGTTGGCAGCTGAGGCGTAGACCATGGCCTGCTCGTTGAAGTGATAGGCCAGTTTGACGGTACCCGACAGGTTGTTTTCGGTGTTAGATTGATCGAATCCATGACCAGTGAATCCCGGATTCAGCCCGGTATAGCAGCCATTTAAAACCAGGAACGCCGGAGCGTTCGGCGGGAGCGCGCCAATTGCGGGAAGCTTACTCAGTAACGCACCGCAACCTGGACCACCACCGATGCTGTTGTAGCTGGCCGTCGCAGTTTTCTTCTCCTCTGTCAATCGCAGCCCTGCTGTCAGATCCAAGCCTTGCGTGATGTTCCACGTCTCGTTGGTGAAAAACGCAAAGCTTCGAGCGGTTTGATTATAAAAATCGTCATATCCCGTGCCGAAGAACGTGGCACCGGGTGCATTCCCGGTTAGTTGCGATATGAGCAGCGGGTCAAAAGGTATCGCGCCTGGCTGGCCGGTCGTTGAGGCTGAGGCCACACCGCTGATATAGGTTTCGAATTGATCGCCTGTGGCACCCAGCGTACGGAGGTTGAGAATTTCGTTGCTGAAGAAACCGCCGACCAACCAATTAAGGGGACCTTCCTTTCCGGCCAACCGCAGCTCCTCGCTGAACTGCTTAAAATCGGTCGAGTTGGCATTGCCATTGTCGGGAAATGAAAGCAGGTCGATCCCGGTGTAGTCGACATCGTTGCCGCCCGCGACGGAATTGTCGCGCCAAGCCGTGATCGAGGTGAGCTTTCCGAAGCCTAAATTCCAATTCAGTTCTCCGGATATACCCATGTCGCGCACATTTTGCTTGATGATTTGGTTGTCGTACGCCACGTAACTGTTAGGTAACCGGTTGACCCCGGGCTGTCCAATCAGCGGGGAATCGCCCAGCGCACCGGGCTTGCCTCCCAACAGTGGGTTGGACGCGAAAATGTTTACCAATCCCTGGAATGGGCCCGGATACTGCACCACGGCGCTACAGCAGGATTCATTGCGTTTGGCATAGTCGGCAATGAGCAAAAAATCCACACCATCGCTGGGCGTAATCAACAGCTGACCGCGCGCGTTGTATGCCTTGCGGTCGTTTGTATTGTTCTGCGTGCTCGGGCCCACGCCGTTCACGACTTGCAGAAAGCCGCTATTTTCTTGGTATCCGACGTAGAGGCGGCCCGCCATGATGTCGCTCAAGGGTCCGGTAACTGAGGTACGGACCTCTCTATCGTTGAAGTTGCCTCCGGTAATTTCTGCCGTTGCACCAAAGGTATTGGACGGTCTCTTGGTGGTGATGTTGATGACGCCGGCATCGTTGTTCTTGCCGAATAGCTCGCCTTGCGGACCGTAGAGCACCTCGATCTGTTCGAGCTCTCCGAGATCCCCGAAGGCGACGCCATTGCGCGGCCGATAGACGCCGTCTATGTTGACGCCGACGGAGGATTCCAATCCAGGATTGTCGCCGACCGTGCCGATGCCCCGAATACGGGCGGTGGTGATGGATTCGTTTCCCTCGGACGTGACGGTCAGTCCGGGAGTCAATATGGCGAGGCTTCTGATGTCCGTGATGTGCGCGTCTTGAATTTGCTGCGCGTTTATCGCAACGACGGATATGGGCACGTCCTGCAGGTTCTCAGACCGCTTCTCCGCGGTCACGATGATCTCTTCCAAGGTCGGTGCGGTCGAAGCGTCCGCCGCATATGCCTGCGCGCCCGCGACGGCCGCAGAGATGGTGAGGACGAGGGACGCCGCTCGTGAGGACACAGTTTGATTTCTCATACAGTCATGCACCTAGTTGTTCGCGAAATTCTGCGCAATCCAATTGCGCCCCCATGAGTCGCCTTGTGAAGCGACCCCAGCGTGTAAAGTTCTTATAATCGGCATCCACAAGCCGTGGACGCGCGCCCGCCATGTGCGTATCTTGAGCCCACGGCAAGCGTGGCGCAAGCGCCACGCTTGCCGTGACGATTGATTGACAAATGGCGCCACGTGCTTGATTTTCCACCAGGCGGAACTCGCGATAATGGTTGTTTAAAAAACACAGTCATGAGAAACCCAGACAAGTGGCAGCCCCCTGACCCGGATCCTGACCCCGCCCCGGTGACGCGCCGCGCGGCCTTGATAGGCCTGATACTGGTTTTGCTTCTGGTGCTCGGGGGACTTGTCTTGACGCACATTCTGGGCGACATGACCCGAGTCCAGGATTGCGCTCTCTCGGGGCGATCCAACTGCTCCACAAACCCTTAGAAGTGTTTGATAGGATAGGTCATCCCCGTCGAGCACATTCATGAGCGTACTCAACTCATTTCATCCCGCCGTCGCCGCGTGGTTTTCGCGGACTTTTGATGCCCCCACCGATGCGCAGCTGTCGGCGTGGCCCGCGCTTAAGTTCGGCCGCCACGTTTTGGTGGCGGCTCCTACAGGTTCGGGAAAGACATTTGCGGCGTTTCTTGCAGCCATCGACCAGCTCATCAAGGAAGGTTTACAAGGTCCGCTGCCCGACGAAACCCGTGTGCTGTACGTATCCCCGCTCAAGGCTCTGTCGAATGACATTCAGCGCAATCTCGAGGCGCCTCTCAATGGAATCCGCGAGGAACTCGCGGCCTTGGGGCTACCCGATGTAGAGATTCGCGCGGTTGTGCGCACCGGCGACACGACGCAATCGGAGCGTGCCGGTATGCGTCGCAGGCCGCCGCACATTGTCGTGACCACGCCCGAATCGCTGTACATATTATTGGGATCGCAATCGGGGCGCGACATGCTCTCGACGTGCCGCACTGTCATTGTGGATGAGATCCACGCAATAGCAGGCAACAAGCGCGGCGCGCATCTGGCCCTGTCGCTCGAGAGGCTGCAGGCGTTGACCGGCAGCGGGTTGATCCGTGTGGGACTGTCGGCAACCCAGAAACCCATTGAAGAAGTGGCGAAGTTTTTAACCGGCACGCCTGAGACGCCTTGCACCATCGTCGATAGCGGCCACATTCGCCGCCGCGACTTAAAGCTCGAGGTGCCGCCCGCGCCGCTCGAAGCGGTAATGTCGGGCGAGGTGTGGACGCAGGTCTATGATCGCTTGGCCGCACTCGTTCTTGAACACCGCACCACCTTGGTATTCGTCAACACGCGCAGGATGGTCGAGCGCTTGGCGCGGCATTTGTCCGAGCGGCTGGGCGAGGAGCATGTTGCCGCCCATCACGGGAGCCTTTCCAAAGAACGTCGCCTGAATGCCGAGCAGCGACTGAAGCGCGGCGACTTGAAAGTGTTGGTGGCCACGGCGTCGTTGGAATTGGGGATCGACATCGGTGATGTCGACCTGGTGTGCCAGATAGGCTCAACTCGATCCATCAACTCTTTCTTGCAGCGCGTGGGGCGAGCGGGGCATTCGGTCGGCGGCACCTCCAAAGGAAGGTTGTTCCCGCTGTCGCGCGACGAATTGGTCGAGTGTGCGGCGTTGCTGGAGGCAGTGCGTTGCGGCGAGCTCGATCACTTAAAAGTTCCGGAGAATTCCCTCGACGTACTCGCTCAGCAGATCACAGCTGAAGTATCAGCGCGCGAATGGTCCGAAGACGACTTGTTTTCCTTGATGCGCAGAGCCTATCCCTATCGCAACCTGCGCCGCGCGGAATTCGATGAATGCGTGACCATGCTCGCCGAAGGCTTTAGCACACGCCGCGGACGTCGCGCTGCGCTGCTGCATCACGACACCGTCAACAAGATGCTGCGGCCGCGGAAGGGCGCGCGCTTGACCGCGATTACTTCAGGCGGCGCCATTCCCGATAATGCGGATTATCGCGTGATGCTCGAGCCAGAGTCGATCGTGGTCGGTTCGGTCAATGAAGACTTCGCGGTAGAAAGCCTGCAGGGAGATATTTTCCAGCTGGGAAACACCTCGTACAAGATTCTGCGAGTCGAGCGCGGCACGGTGCGCGTCGAGGATGCGCACGGCCAGCCACCGTCCATCCCGTTCTGGCTGGGTGAAGCACCGGGGCGCACCATGGAACTCTCGTCTGCTGTGTCGAGGCTCCGCAAGGAAATTGAGCAGCGGCTCGAGGGTGAACCCGGCACGGCGCTGCACTGGTTGACCTCAATAGTAGGGCTCGACGAGGCTTCGGCGTTCCAGCTTGTCCAATACTTAAGCGCGGGCAGGGCAGCCCTCGGCTGCTTGCCGACCTTGGAGACCGTCGTCTTCGAGCGTTTTTTCGATGAATCAGGCGGCATGCAGCTCATTATTCATTCGACCTTCGGCAGCCGCGTGAATCGCGCATGGGGATTGTCCTTGCGCAAGCGCTTTTGCCGCACCTTTAATTTCGAGCTACAAGCGGCGGCTACGGAAGATCACATCGTACTTTCGTTGACCCATGCACATAGTTTTGAGCTGGCCGATGCGGCCCGCTATCTGAACTCCAATTCGGTCCGCCAGGTCCTGATCCAGGCACTCTGCGCAGCGCCGATGTTCGAAGTTCGCTGGCGATGGGATGCGGGCATTGCACTCGCGTTGCCGCGATTCCGAGGCGGTAAGAAAGTACCGCCGCAGATTGCGCGAATGAACGCGGAGGATTTGCTCGCTTCGGTCTTTCCCGACCAAGTCGCCTGCGCTGAAAACCTTCCGGGGGAAATCGAAATACCAGACCATCCCCTGGTCAGGCAAACCGTGCGCGACTGCCTGGAAGAGGCAATGGATATCGATGAATTCGAACGCGTGCTGCGGCGCCTCGAAAGCGGCGAGATTCGCGTTATCGCAAAAGATCTGACCGAACCGTCGCCGCTGGCCCTCGAAGCCTTGACTGCGCGTCCCTACGCATATCTTGATGATGCGCCGCTCGAAGAACGGCGAACTCAAGCCGTCATGAGCCGGCGTTGGCTAGATCCAACCGAAGCGGCGGATATCGGCAAGCTCGATCCCGAAGCCATTGCGCGCGTGCGCGCCGAGGCTTGGCCCGATGCCGGCACGCCGGATGAGCTACATGATGCATTATTGTGGCTGACCTTTATGACCGAGGAGGAGAGCCGCTCCAATTCAGCGTGGCCACTGCTGATGGAAGATCTCGCCTTGCAAAACAGAGCGTCACGCCTTGCATTGAAAAACCGTGCAATCTGGGTTGCAGCGGAGAGACGTGCGTTGTTCGACTCTCTGGATGACTCGCTGGTGGACATCGTTCGTGGGCGGCTGGAAGGATTGGGGCCGGTTACGGCGGCACAAATCGCCGATTCGCTTTGCATCAGCGACACGCAGATCAACGGCGCTCTTGCCTCGCTCGAAGCACAGGGTTTTGCCATGCGGGGGCATTTCACCTCGCAGGCCGCTCATGAGGAATGGTGTGAGCGCCGCTTGCTGGCGCGAATTCACCGCTACACGGTCAAGCGCTTGCGGGCCGAGATCGAGCCGGTGGCGGCGCGGGATTTTCTGCGCTTTTTAAGCGAATGGCAGCGTGTAATGCCTGCGGCTCGGATGCAGGGCGCGGATGCACTGGCTGCCGTGCTCGCGCAGCTCGAGGGATTCGAATCCCCTGCCGGCGCGTGGGAAACGGAAGTGCTTCCCTCCCGAATCACCGAATACGAGCCGCAGTGGCTTGATGAACATTGCCGTGCGGGCAGATTCGTCTGGACGCGGCTCGCTGCACGCAGCGGCCCGCGTGCGGAGGATTCAGGCGGCCGAGCGGCCTCGCCGGTTCGCTCTACACCCATCGTTTTTCTTGCTCGTCGAAATGTGCCGCTCTGGTCCCTATTTGCTGATCAATCCGACGCTGCGCAATTGACTTCGAAAGCGCAAGCGGTGGCGGAATTCATCCGCGAGCACGGGGCGTCATTTTTTGACGAGATTGCCGAGAACGTCGGCATGTTGCCTTCGGAAGTAGAGGAATCGCTGGCCGAGTTGGTTGCGGTGGGGCTGGTGAATTCGGATAGCTTCGCCGGCTTGCGGGTGCTGCTGATGCCGAGCGGTAGGCGCAGCAACAGGCAGAACACCTATGCCGGCCGCCATAAGCGGCGCTTGGCCCTGTTCGGAATGGCAGATGCCGGGCGTTGGGCCTTGGTCCGGCGCCCGAGCGCGTCCTCAACGGAACGCAGGGATGAGGCCGTCGAACAGACTGTTAGAACGTTGCTCCGCCGTTGGGGCGTGATTTTTTGGAAACTGCTCACGCGCGAAGCAGATTGGCTGCCGCCCTGGCGCGAGATTTTGAGCTGCTGCCGCCGGTTGGAGGCTCGGGGCGAGATTCGCGGCGGTCGCTTCGTGGCGGGTTTTTCGGGCGAACAGTTTGCCACACCCGAGGCCATTGGCTTGCTGCGCGACATGCGCCGCAAGCCCGCGACTGAACAGTACGTGTCGCTGTCCGCCGCAGATCCTTTGAACTTGATCGGTATCCTGACACCGGGTTCCAGGCTGCCGTCGCTGGCCGGAAATCGATTGCTGTATCGAGACGGATTGCCGGTCGCGACTTTAACCGGCGGCGACGTGCAGTACCTGATGGAGCTGCCGCCGAAAGAGCAGTGGGAGGCACACACTGCGCTCCTGCGCCGTCACGTCCCAAACATGCTGGAGGAGGAACTCCCCGCAAACCCTTAGTTCGCGCTCGCCATGGAGGCGTTCCAACCGCCGCCCAATGCTTCAACCAGCGCCACGCTCGCTTGTAGCCGCGACGACAACACCTGGAGGGCCGTTTCCTCGGCGCTCAACCGAGTGGTCTGAGCGGTTATCACGCTGCTATAGGGAACGGTTCCGGCTTTGTACTGGTTAAGGGTCAGCGCCTCCGCTTCCCTCGCAGCTTTCACCGTTTCATCTTCGATGAGGCCTTCTTGTTCGAGAACCCGCAAGGTAACGATTTCATCCTCGACCTGCTGAAAGCTAGTCAGCACGGTTTGGCGATAAGTATCGATCGTCCCTTCATAGGCTGCGCGCGCACCTCTGACCTGGGCACGGACCAGACCGCCGTCAAACAGGGTTTGAGCAAGCTGCGGCCCGACGGCCCAGATGCGATTGGAATTTTGGATCAAGCGGCTAAAGGTGCTGCTCGAATACTGGTCCTGCCCGGTCAAGGTCAAGTCCGGGAAATAGCCTGCTTTAGCGACACCAATTTGCGCATTCGCCGCTGCCATACGGCGCTCTGCCTCGGCCACGTCCGGCCGTCTTTCGAGCAGCGCCGAGGGCACGCCGGCGGGCACCGTCGGAACATCGGTACGCATTGCCGAGGGATCCAGCGAGAATTCCGCGGGCTGCTTGCCGATCAACACGGCGACGGCGTGCTCTAGAATGGCGCGTTGGATCTTTGCATTGACTTGTTGCGCTTGACTGCCGAGAAGCTGAGTCTGGGCCGTGACCACGTCGGCCCGTGCGGCGACGCCAAACTTGTAGCGGCTTTCGGTGATATGCAGCGACTGAGTTTCAGCTTGGACCGTATCGTCCAATAATTTTTGCAACTGATCTTGTGCGCGCAATTCAAAATAGTCAGTGGCGAGAGCCGCTTGAGCGGACAAGCGCGCCGCAGCCAACGCCGCCGAGCTTGCCTGGGCCGAGGCCACATTGCTTTCGGTGTTGCGTCGTATACGCCCCCAAATGTCGATGTCCCAGCTCCCTGATACGCCGGCCGAAAACGTGGTTTTGGATCTCGACAGCGTTGTAGTCGTGAGGCCGGTGGCGGAGTTAGTGGTGGTCACAGGAACGCCTGGGCCGCCGCGCTGTGCACCTAAGTCTGCCGCGATGGTCGGCCAAAAGCCGGCGCGCGCTTGCGACACCAATGCCTGGGCTTGCTCGAACGCTGCCGCGGCTGCTTTCACGTTTTGATTGGAAATGTCGATCTGCCCTTCAAGGCTGTCGAGTACATCGTCATGGAAAATCTGCCACCAGGGTCCGCGGGATAGCGCATCATTGGGTTCGCTGGGCTTCCAGTCGCCGGCTTCTTTGTAATTCTCCGCCGTCTGGACCGGTGGGCGATGATAGTCAGGACCAACCGCGCATGCCCCGATCAAAGCCGTGCTTAAGCCCAGGCAAAAGCAGCGGGTGCGGATCACGTGGCAATCCCCGCACTTCCAAATTCTCCTCCGATCGGCCCCGGCGTTCCTTTAACACTGGGCGCGATGTATTTGCCTTGTTTCAGGTGTTTCCAGTATCGACGCAGATACAAATAGACAACGGGGGTCGTATAAACCGTGAGCAGCTGACTGACGATTAAGCCGCCAACGATGGCGATGCCCAAGGGGCGCCGCATCTCGGTGCCATCGCCGCTGGCAATGGCAAGCGGCAGGGCGCCCGCAATCGCGGCGCAAGTGGTCATCAGGATGGGCCTGAAGCGCAACGAACAGGCATGGGCTATGGCTGCGCGCGGGTCCATGCCCAGAGTGCGCTCGGCCTCCAGAGCAAAATCAACCATCATGATGGCATTTTTCTTCACGATGCCGATCAGTAGAAGAATGCCCAGAAACGCAATAATGCTCAATTCCGTGCCGGTAGCCATGAGCGCGAGCAGCGCGCCGAGACCGGCCGAGGGTAGCGTCGAGAGAATTGTCAGAGGTTGACTGTAGCTCTCGTAAAGCACCCCGAGCACCACGTAAATCGCCGCAATGGCCGCCACCAGCAGCAACGGAAGGTTATTGCTGCTTTGCTGAAACAACCGTGCTGTGCCATAGGCGCCGCCGCGGATGCTCACCGGCATGTGGATTTCTTCCATTTTCTTTGCGATGGCATTGAGTGCGGTGCCGATCGAAACGCCCTCCGGCAAATTGTAGGCAATCGAGGTAGACACTGAGGTGCCGGTGTGATTAACCGATACCGGCGTGGTGCCTATTGTGAAATGACTAAAAGCAGAAAACGGCACGACGGTCTCCCGCGCGACGCTCACCGCCGATCCGGTGGAAGTGTTGCCGCGCCCCGCATTCGCCAGGGAGTTAGAAGAGAGATTTCGCGCCACATCTTGGGCCACTGAGGTGCTGGAGGCAGCAGTCGAAGGCTTCAGTATGGTGGTGCCCGCTACCGACTGTGAGAGTTGCGTGCCGGATGGGGCCCCTCCGGCGGTGCTGACGTAGAGTTCCTTGAGTATCTCTGGATTCTGCCAGTACTGCGGTGCTACCTCCATGACAACATGATATTGCTGCGGGCTATAAGGATTGTAGATATTCGATACTTGCGCTTGGGCAAATGCATCGCCCAGTGCATTGTCGATCTGTATCTCCGAAAGGCCTAATTGAGACGCGCTGTCCCGATCCACGATTAAGTCGGTTTCGAGGCCGCCGGGCTGCAGATCCGTGTCCACATCGGTGATTTCGGGAATTTCTTGAAGTGCGTTTCTAAGTTTAAGGGACCAGGACCTCAATTCAGTCAGGTCATCGCCCAGCAGGGTGTACTGATATTGAGAGTTACCCGCTCGGCCCCCGCCGCCGCCTAAGTCCTGCACGGCTTGCAGAAACGCCGACACGCCCGCGACCCGGGCCAGCTTCGGCCGCAACCGCGCGATTACTTGGTCTGCCGAAATGCGCTCTTTCAAAGGTTTGAGTGCGATGGTGACATTGGCGTTTGCGCTACCGCCTCCAAAACCGAAGCCGCCCGCGCCCACAGAGCCCGTTACCGTACTTACTGCAGGGTCGGTCTTGATGATGGCCGCCACTTCCTGAAGCTTGCCTTTCATGAGCTGGAAGGAACTCGCCGCGTCACCGCGAATGCCGCCCTGCAATTGACCCGTATCCTGTTGCGGAAGAAATCCCTTCGGTATCACGACATATAGATAAACAGTCAGCACCATCGTCGCCCAAAAAATAGTAATCATGATTCGCCGATGACCCAGCGCCCAGTCCAGGGTAGCTGCGTAGTTGCGGCGCAGCTGCTCGAAATGGCGGTCGAAAATTCTGCCCAAGCGCGAGGGCTTGCGATCGCGGATACCCTGCAGCAACAACGAGCACATCATGGGGGTCGTCGTGAGCGAGATCACCAATGAAATTAAAATCGCCACCGACAGTGTCATCGAGAACTCGCGAAATAAACGGCCGGGAATTCCGCCAACGAGCACGAAAGGAATGAATACCGCGACCAGCGACAAGCTCATGGAGACTACGGTGAAACCAACTTCTTGCGCTCCCAGGAACGCAGCCGCGGTGCGCGTCATGCCCGCTTCGATATGCCGCGTGGTGTTTTCCATGACCACGATGGCATCGTCAACGACAAACCCTGTTGCCACCGTAAGGGCCATGAGCGAAAAGTTATCGAGCGTGTAGCCCAACAAGTACATGGCACCGAATGTGCCGACCAGCGATACCGGCACGACAATGGCGGGAATCAGCGCTGCGCGATAGCTATTTAAGAAGAGGTACACCACCAAAATAACGAATGCGACGGCCAACATGAGCGTCTGTTCAACCTGACGCAGCGAGGCACGAATAGTGATCGAGCGGTCGAAACTCACTAGCAGGTCGATCTTCGGATCGATTGAATCCTTAAGGAGAGGCAACTCTGCTTTCACGGCATCGATAGTCGCGATGATGTTGGCGCCGGGCTGCTGGGTCACGGTCACGAAAACGGCAGGCCTGCCATTGTAGAGTCCATACGTGCGGATGTTTTCGGTGGCGCCGTCCTGCATATCCAGAACCGTCGCCACATCGCCCAGCCGCACCGTGTCGCCGTTGCGATTTGCAATAATTAGATTGCGGTAAGGCCCGCCGTCCCGGGCGTTGTCGTTGGTATAGATCTGGTAGTGCAGCTCGTCCGACTCGATCGCGCCCTTGGGCGCATTGGCGTTTGCATTTGAGATGGCCGCACGCACATCCTGCAAGCCTATGCCGTACTTCGATAGTGAGTGCGGGTTGAGCTCGATCCGCACGGCGGGCAATGCGCTGCCGTTCACGTTGACGCCGCCCACGCCGGAGATCTGCGACAGACGTTGCGATATGACTGCGTCGGCGGCGTCGTAGATCTGCCCTTGGGTAAGTACGTCAGAGGTCATGGCGATGACAATCACGGGAATCGCGGAGGTGTTGAGCTTGCGATACGTGGGGTTGCGGGTGAGAGAGGTGGGGAGGTCCGCGTGGGCGGCGGCAATGGCTGCCTGCACATCGCGCGCCGCGCCGTCGATGTCGCGATCGATGCCGAATGTGAGCTGGATATTGGTGTTGCCCACGCTGCTGGTAGAAGTCATGTCGTCTACATCGGAAATAGCGCCGAGGTGGCGCTCGAGCGGCGTGGCCACGGTGGCCGCCATCACTTCAGGACTGGCACCCGGAAGCTGAGCGGACACGAAAATCGCCGGTACATCGATGCGGGGCAGAGGCGCGACGGGCAACAAAATGAAAGCCGCTCCGCCGCACAACGCCACACCGAAGGTCAACAAAGTGGTTGCGACCGGACGTCTGATGAAGGGCGCGGATATGTTCATGTCGAACTTTCCGCCAGCGGCGGCTGGGGTTCCGCGGTGCCCCAGCGCGCGCGCATTCGTGCCGCGACGCGGTCAAAGGCCAAGTAAATGACGGGCGTGGTAAACAAGGTCAACACCTGGCTGACCAAAAGGCCGCCCACGATGCTGACGCCCAACGGATGGCGCAACTCGGAGCCGGTGCCGGTGCCGAACATCAGCGGCAAAGCCCCGAAGATCGCCGCCACTGTGGTCATGAGAATCGGCCTGAATCGCAGCAAGCAAGCTTTGTAGATTGCGTCGCGCGGCGCCAAGCCTTCGTCGCGCTGCGCAACGACCGCGAAATCGATCATCAAAATGGCGTTCTTTTTAACGATGCCGATCAGAAGGATGATGCCGATCAGCGCAATGATGGTCAGGTCGTCCCCGAACAGCATGAGTGCCAGCAATGCGCCGATGCCGGCCGAGGGCAAGGTCGACAAGATGGTGATCGGGTGAATGAAACTCTCGTATAGAACCCCGAGCACGATGTACATGACGAGCACGGCGGCGATCAATAGCAGAAGTTCGTTGCTCAAGTTGCTGCGAAATGCCAATGCGGCACCTTGAAACGTCGTGTGGATGCTGATCGGCAATCCTAAGCTACGTTCGGTGTTTTCAATCGCAGAGACGGCCGCCCCGAGCGATGCATTGGGCGCGAGATTGAAGGAGACGGTGGTGGCCGGAAACTGCGCCAGGTGATTGATCAGGATCGGACGGGTTTGAACTTCCACTGTGGCGATAGCAGACAGCGGCACCTGGCCGCCGCTTGCCGAGGGCACGTAGATCGAGGCGAGTGAATCGACAGATCGGTACGAACTGGGATCGGCCTCCATGATGACGCGATATTGATTCGACTGCGTGAAGATAGTAGAAACGATGCGCTGGCCGAAGGCGTCGTAAAGAGCGTTATCGACCGTGCCCACGCTGATGCCGAGACGCGCTGCGCTATCGCGGTCGATGGTGACGTAGGCCGCGAGTCCGTTGTCCTCCTGGTTGCTGACAACATCCGCCAGTTGCGGCAATTTGCTCAGTGCCGTCACCAGCTTGGGAGTCCAGGTCGAAAGAGCCACGGAATCGGCGCTCTCGAGCGTGAATTGGTATTGGGTGCGGCTGATAGTGTTGTCGAGCGTCAAGTCTTGAACCGGCTGCATGTACACCGTGATGCCGGTGACATCGGCCGTCTCATCGCGAAGCCGCCGGATCACATCGGCGACGCTGGCGGAACGGTCTGCCCGCGGCTTTAGGTTGATCAAGAAGCGGCCGCTGTTCAACGTCACGTTGTTGCCGTCGACGCCGATGAAGGAAGAAAGGCTGACCACATCCGCGTCCTTGAGGATAGCAGCGGCCAGCGCTTGCTGACGGTTTGCCATGGCATGGTAGGAAATGGATTCTGTCGCCTCCGAGACTCCTTGGATCAAGCCCGTATCCTGATCGGGGAAAAAGCCCTTGGGGATGAGGATATAGAGAAGAGCCGTGAGAACGAGCGTGCCCAGCGCCACCCAAAGAGTCAATCTTTGGTGATTGAGCACCCAGCTGAGCCGCCGACCGTACCAATCGACCACTGCGCCGAACCATTTGCCCGAGTCGGTTTGCGCGTGCGCGTGGGTGTCCTGCGGCCGGTGCTTGAGCAGTTTCGCGCACATCATCGGCACCAGCGTCAGCGAGACGATGGCGGAAATCAAAATCGTCACGGCGAGCGTGACCGCGAACTCGCGAAACAATCGTCCTACGACGTCCTGCATGAAAAGCAGCGGAATAAGCACCGCGATGAGGGACACTGTGAGCGAAATAATGGTGAAGCCGATTTGCCCGGCGCCCTTCAGCGCGGCCTCGAGCGGGGACTCACCCGCTTCGATGTATCGGGAAATATTCTCGATCATGACGATGGCATCGTCGACCACGAATCCCGTGGCAATCGTCAAGGCCATGAGGGACAAATTATTCAGGCTGAAATTGGCCAGATACATGACGGCAAAAGTGCCGATCAGAGACAATGGCACGGACAGGCTGGGGATGATTGTGGCGGGGATGTTGCGCAAGAACACCCAAATTACCAATACCACCAAGATCACTGCGAGCACCAATTCAAATTCGACGTCAGCTACGGAGGCCCTGATGGTCGTCGTGCGGTCCGTGAGCAGGGCGACATCGACGCCTGCCGGCATGTCCGACTGCAGTGCCGGCAACAAGGCATGGATCCTGTTGACCACGTCCACGACGTTTGCTCCGGGCTGCCGCTGTACGTTGAGGATGAGGGCAGGAAGAGAATTCATCCAGCCGCCGAGTTTGGAGTTTTCCGCACCCGATACCAGCGTGGTCACGTCCTTCAGACGAACCGGCGAGCCGTTCTTGTAAGCCACCACGACGTTTCCGTAATCCTCGGCGTTTCTTATCTGATCGTTGGTATTGATCGTGTAGGCGTTGGTGGGGCCGTCGAGCGTGCCCTTGGGGCCATTCTGGTTGGCATTGTTGATGGTGGTGCGCAAGTCGTCGAGATTCAAACCGTATGCGGCCATGGCTCGCGGGTTGGCCACCACTCTGACCGCCGGGCGTTGACCCCCGCTGATGCTGACAACACCGACGCCCTTGATCTGGGAGAGCTTTTGCGCGATGCGGGTGTCGACCAAGTCCTCGACCTCGGTGAGAGGCATCGTCTTGGAGGTGATCCCGAGAATCAGCACCGGCGCGTCAGCCGGGTTGACCTTGGCGTAAATCGGCGGGGCAGGCAGATCCTGCGGCAATAAGTTTTGCCCGGCGCTGATGGCTGCCTGCACTTCTTGTTCCGCCACATCGATGGCAAGGGACAGCGTGAACTGCAAGGTAATGACTGACGCGCCGGCAGAACTGGTCGAGGACATTTGGCTCAAGCCCGGCATTTGGCCGAATTGCTTCTCCAAGGGTGCGGTGATCGCCGAGGTAATGACCTCAGGGCTTGCGCCGGGATAGAAGGTCTGCACTTGAATGGTGGGGTAAGCCACTTCCGGCAGCGCAGACAAAGGCAATTGCAGGTACGCCATCGCACCGACAATCAATATCGCCACCATCAATAGCGTGGTTGCGACGGGCCGCAGTATGAAGATGCGTGACGGGTTCACGGCATCATTGCGGCTGTGGTGGTTTGCCGCGCCCTTTTCCGCGCCGGGTACCCTGAGCGCCGGGCGCACCCGGTTTGTCGGTGGGCGCCGCGCCGGGCGGCGTACCGCGCGCCGGCGTGGCACCGGCGGCGGCAGCCGGCAATTGCACCTGCGCGCCATCGCGCAGCCGATCGCCTCCCTCGGTCACGACCACCTCGCCCGGCTTTAAGCCCGCTGTCACGGCCACATTCTCGCCGTCGACCACGCCGAGCGTCACGGGCCGAACGCTCACAGTGCTGTCCGCATTCACGACGTAGACGAAAGTGGTTGCGACGCCGTTGGGCGATCCGCGGCGCACCGCTGCGTTAGGCATGATGACTTGATCTTTCAGTACGTCCTGCAGCAACTGTATGTTGACGAACTGATTTGGAAACAGCGCACTGTCGGTATTATCGAATTGAGCACGCAGCTTGATTGTTCCGGTCGTGACGTCGATCGAGTTGTCCGCCGTGAGCAATTTGCCATCCGCGATCTTGGTGGCATTGGTGCGATCGAAGGCCTCGACCGTTAGAGTAGCGCCGGCACGGAGA
This sequence comes from Steroidobacteraceae bacterium, assembly GCA_036401515.1. GTDB lineage: Bacteria > Pseudomonadota > Gammaproteobacteria > Steroidobacterales > Steroidobacteraceae > Bog-1198. The sequence continues at coordinate 21,597 of DASWUU010000143.1, read as the reverse complement.
CGCTGCATCACGGCCGATACATTGTCCTCAGGGATGGCGAAGATGACCGTGATGGGCTGCAGCTGGTTGATGAGCACGATGCCGTTCGCATCGCCCGGCGTGACATAGTTTCCTTGATCGACTTGACGCAAACCAACTCGGCCCGTGACCGGTGATTCGATGTGGGTGTACACGAGGTTGACCTTGGCGGTGTTTACCTGCCCAACATCCGACTCGGTGGTGCCGATGTATTGCTCGACCAAGGCACGCTGCGTGTCGAGCTGCTGTTGGGCGATGGAATCCTCCTTCACCAATCCTTCGTAGCGCTTCAAGTCCAATTTGGCATCGGTGAGCAGCGCCTGGTCCCGCTTCAGGTTCCCCTCCATTTGCTGCAAAGCGGCTTGGTACGGCCGCGGATCAATCTGCGCAAGAGGATCGCCCTTATGCACGAATTGACCTTCGGTAAAAAAGATCTTTTGAAGTGTGCCGCTGATCTGAGTCCTGACCGTGACCGTCGCCAGCGGCGTCACGGTCCCCAAAGCGGGAATCTTGACTTGGATCTCCCCGGAATGGGCTGGGGCCGCCGACACCGCGACCGGACCGTTTTGCCCATTACGCCCTCGGGGCGGTTGGGCAATCGGCTGCTTGCTGCGAAGATAGAGCATGAACGCGGCCAACAGCAATGCGATGACCAGTATGATTACTAGCGCTTTCCAATGTCTGGCGATGAAAGGCCTGGAATCAGGTGCCGGCGGGAGAAACTGTCGATCTTGCTCGATTGTCACTAATTCACCAATACGCGGGCCCCTTCCGTGGCACGCACTGCCAGTCGATTATCCGGGCGAGCCGCAGACTATAACCAGATTCGACCCTGAACTACACACCGATCACAGACAGCACGCACGTAGATCCCACCGAAGCTCCAATAGTTCATTACCCAGTGCAAAGTAGTGTGAACCGCATGTTAACAATCCGTCATGAGCGGCGCGGCCGGTGGCCGGATTCGGCGTATGCGCGACGGGTAGGGTGCTAGAATTCGCGCCTGCAAGATCACAAGGAGCTTCGATGAAATTGCTGTATTCCGCGCTGCTCTCGGCCGCCCTCGCGGCTAGTGTTTCGGCGCCAGCCGGCAGCGCTGAAACCTGGATTGAAGGGGTGAACTATTTCCTGGTGCAGCCGGCACGTCCGACCTCCGTGCCTCCGGGAAAAGTAGAAGTGACGGAGGCCTTTTCATACGCCTGCCCGGCCTGCAATATCTTCCAGCCCACGATGCACAAGCTGAAGCAATCGCTGCCGGCGAACGCCGTGGTGGACTATCTGCCTGCCGCGTTCAATACCGCGGAGGATTGGCCGATGTTTCAACTTGCCTATGTGACTGCGCAAGTGCTAGGCGTTGATCAACAGACGCACGATGCCATGTTCGACGCGGTGTGGAAGGGCGGTGACCTGAGCGTCACCGACCCCTCGACTAAGGTCTTGAAGAGCCGGATGCCGACCATTGAGGACGCCGCGAAATTTTATAATCAGCATGCGGGCGTGCCGGTAGAGAAATTTATCGCCACCTCAAAGTCTTTCTCGGTCGACCTTAGGGTTCGTACCGATCAGGACTTGCTTATGTCATACAAGATAGACCGCACGCCCACCATCATCGTCAACGGTAAATATCGGCTGCATGTGGAATCGGCCGGGGGCGAGGACCGGCTCATCGAGCTGGTCAAATATCTGGTGGCTAAGGAAACTAAGTAGCCTGCGTCCACGCCTCGCCGTAGAGGAACGCTCCCGCCGCGTATGAAGAAGCTTTTCCTCATGCATCCTAGGATCTGGACCTCGTTCATTACCGGTCTGGCGCTGTTTTTCTTTCTGCCTCGGGACTGGTCGATGTTGAGCCGAGTACTGGTGTGCTGGAATACCGGCGTTGTGCTTTTTTTAGTGCTCATTTTCATCTGGATGACGCGATTGAGCGCGGCCCAAATTTGCACGAGGTATGTTGAAGAGGATGAGTCCGCTTCTTTCATTCTCGTGGTTGTGCTGGTCGCAGCCGTCGCCAGCCTTTTCGCGATCGTCGAACCGCTGGCGACGATCAAGCAAGTCAGCGGACCGGTACGTCTTGCACATTTCGCACTTGCTGCGCTCACGTTGATCAATTCGTGGATTCTGGTGCCGGTGATGTTCACCACGCACTACGCGGATAGGTTCTATAGCGTCAGCCAGGACGATCGGCCGCTGCATTTCCCGAATACACCCATGCCCGTGTTCTGGGATTTCGCATATTTTTCGTTTACGATCTCGGCGGCGTGCCAAACCGCTGACGTAGCAACCGAGAACGCGAGTATTCGCAAGGTCGTCATTGCGCAAACGCTGATTTCTTTTCTCTTCAACGCTTCGATTCTGGGATTTGCAGTCAACGTAACCGCCGGGCTGATCGGCGGAAGTTGAAGCGCATAAGATTAGCCGGCCGGCGTTTTCACCACCTCGCCGTTTTTCATGACGAAGCCAATGGATTGAAGCCGTGCCATGTCCGCCAAGGGATCTCCGGCCACGGCGACCAAGTCCCCATAGCGCCCGACCGCTATCGCTCCGACATCTTGAGATCTGCCCAACGCCTCGGCGGCATTTACCGTTGCCGACTGAAGCGCCTGCAAGGGCGTCATGCCCCATTTGACCATGGTGACGAACTGGCGAGCATTGTAGCCATTCGGATAGACGCCGGCGTCCGTTCCAAAAACCATTTTGACGCCCGCTTTCACCGCCGCCTGGAAGGTTTGGCGCTGCTTCAAGCCGATCATGCGTTCCTTTTCGAGCGATTCCTTATAGAGGCCGTTTTTCTCACCCTCGGCCAGAATGTAATCATCGTTATAGATGTCCATCGAAAACCAGGTGCCGTGCTGTTTGGCCAAGGCGAAGGCTTCATCGTCGGCAAGGCTTGCATGTTCGACCGTATCGACCCCTGCGCGAATGGCGTCCTTGATCCCTGAGGTGCCATGAGCATGAACCGCAACTTTAAGCCCCAGCATATGCGCTTCGTCGATCAGCGCCTTCATCTCGGTCAAGTCGTACTGCTGTGCGCCGACCGCATCGGTTTTGGAAAGCACTCCGCCCGTGCCGCAGAATTTAATGACCTCGGCGCCATACTTGCGCAACTTGCGCACCGTCGCGCGGATCTCTTCCGCGCCATTCGCCACCGCGGGCTTGGGCGAGGAAATCGATGGCGGCAGCTCCGTGGAGTCGCAGTGACCTCCGGTTGCGCCGATCGCATATGTCGCTGGGATGATGCGCGGACCAGGCACCATCCCCTGCTCAATGGCTTGTTTGATCGCCACGTCATCGTAGTTCGCGGAACCCACATTGCGAACCGTGGTGAAGCCGGCCTCCAGTGTTTTCTTGGCATTGGCGACACCGACGACAGTCCAAAAGTTATCGGTGAATTGCAGCCGGCGGTAGCCGCTGAACCGCGGATCCGAAGTCAGGTGCGTGTGCATATCGATCAGCCCCGGCAGCAACGTCATGCCCGGAAGATCCACGCGACGCGCCCCCGCCGGCAACGCGGATCCTTGTGTGGCAACGGCGACGATGCGCCCATCCGTGATCGTGACTTCTGGATGCTCCACGATCCGCCCTGTCAGCACGTCGATCATTCGGTCGGCACTCACGACAACGGTATCGGCGAAGGCTGCGGTGGCGGCCGAATTCGCGATGACGGCGACCGCAATCGTGGCCGCGCACCGTAAGGCGTTCAATTTCATATTTACCCGTTATTGGTTCAGAGCTATTTAATGACTTCAAAGCTATCACAAGACTGGCGGCGGCAGCGGCTCGACCTCCGACAACAGCACCGCAAGGCGCGGTGCTTGGGCGCCGCGCACCGAGGCGAATGCAACGATGTGCTCGAGAACGTGCTGCACATAGCCCCGCGTCTCGTTGTACGGGATATTTTCAATCCAGACATCGGCGTCCATAGGGACCGCCGGCAGCCAGCGTGCGATAGAGGAAGGACCGCCGTTGTACGCGGCGAGACCCAGCGCGAGTTGTTCTCCGTAGCGGTCCAATAATTCGCGCAGGTACACGGCGCCGAGCGGCACTGCGGAGGAGGGGTCAAACAGGGCATCATGCCCCGGTACTGAAAGATGCCAACGGCGCGCGATCGCAGACGCAGTGGAGGGCAGCATTTGCATGAGTCCGCGCGCATCGGCGTGCGACACGGCGTCTTTGCGAAACAGGCTTTCTTGGCGCATCACGGCGAGTATCCAATCTTGCGGCAATTGCGCTAGTTTGGCGGCCTGATTCACCGCATCCAGGTAGGGGCGCGGATAGCGCAGGGCGATATCGTCGAACTCGCCGGTTTGCGCCAGGGTGGCAATGGATTGGGCGTACCATCCCCAGCGCGAAGCGAGCACGGCCGCCTGAACTTTCAAGGCGGCATCCGCACCTTCCAAAGCCGTCGTCCATTCGGTGGCGGCTTCATCCGTCATCTCGCAGTCGAATAATTCGTGCGCGCGAATCATGCCGGGCTCGTTGCCGAGGGCTGCCTGCGCCGCTGCATCGAGCGGCGAGGGCCGCACGTTCAGATTGTAGGGCTGGTTCAGCCGATCTGCCGCCAGATAGCCGTAGTAGTCCCGAAGTGTTGCGATCTGCCCGAACAGGGGCGCAGCTGCAATGTTTCCGGTCGTCGCCGCTACGGCTCGAGCATGCCAATAACGCCAACGCGGCTGCGCCGAAAGGGCAGCCGGCATCGCCTCTATCCAGCTCAACGCCCTGCCGTAATCGCGATTCCACAAAGCGGCACGCACCCGCCATTCCTGCACTTGGCTGTCCGCGGCAGCCGAGGGCAGCTCGTCAAATGCCGCTATTGCCCGCGGGTCCCGGGAGTACGCTGCGCCGAGCGCTGCGGCGCGCCGCAGGCGATCTTGCAGCGGGGGCGTAATCTCTTCACGAGCGAGAAGTTGCGGCAGAATCTCCAGTGCAAACCCCGCTTCACTGCGCGATAGCTTGTCGAACCCCGCAGCCAATGCCTCCGCTTCGACGCTCAATGATGGATGAGTCGCCAGAACATTGAGCGCAGGTCTCGGGGATTCCAAGAGATCCGACCACTGCAGCAGCGGAGCTCTCTGGCTCAATGGAACGTCCGCCGCGAATTCACGCGCCAGCCTTGGGTTGTCGGCCGACAGCGCGGCGCGCGTACGCGTCTCCGCAAGCGCCGGAGTCAGCAGCCCTTGCTGCCGCAGCCATGCAAATACCTCCGCGCACTCGGGCGCCGGCTTTTGCGGCAGCGTCCAGCGAATGAGAGCCGCAGCCGCAAGCCCTTGGGTATCGTTGGTGGCCAAGCGTGCCTGTAGCCGATCGCAGACCAATGGAGGATCGACGACATCGAAGGATCGGGGCAGGAACCAATCCCAGCGACGGCGCTGCGCCAGGCTCGTCAGCCAGTCTTTGCGCAGCCCCCGCGCCACGGGTTGTCCTCCGTGATCCCGCAGGAACGTGTCCGCAGCCGCATCTAGGTTTTCATCAGGCCTTGAGGTCAGGTCGCGTCTCAATCGTGACGCCACCAAATAGTCGTAAATGGCATAGTTTTGCAATGCCGGCGAATCCGGTAGGTCGGGTTGGTGAAGCCGTACGCGCTGCATGGCTGCCATGAATTCCTGGCGAGGCGCCTCCGCATCCCCCGGGAACTGCTCGCAGAGGGCAGGGGAGAACCCCGCGACGAGCGCAGTGCCAAGGAGTATTTTCAGCCAGGCCGACATAGTCCTATTATGCTGTCTGAAATGGCGTGCGCATGAAATCTAAAGTAGTGGCAATCCTCGAGAGCCGTGCCGGTGCCCACTTAGCGGAGTTGGTGGCACGTCGAGGGGGCGTACCGTTGCTTGCCCCCGCGTTGGAAGAGTTGCCCGACCTTGACCCCGCGGCTGTGCAAGCTCTGCTTCAGCGCTGGCGCATCGAGCCTTTCAGGCTTTGTATCTTTCAAACCGGCGTGGGTACACGAGCGCTATTTTCCGCGACGGATGCAGCCGCTTTGACCCAGGAACTTAAGGAGCGGCTAGCCGCCTCCCTCGTCGTGGTGAGGGGGCCGAAGCCCACCGGCGAATTGAATGCGCGCGGCATTCGCATCGACATTCGGGCGGGCTCTCCTTTCACTTCCGAAACGGTCTTGGCCGCGATCTCGGGTATCGAGGTCAAAAACTGTTCCGTCTTGGTGCAAAGGTACGGGGCGGCGAATCAAGCGCTGACCGAGGCACTCGAGGCCCGGGGTGCAGCAGTGCAGGAAATCGCCACCTATCGATGGGCGTTGCCGGCGAACACGCAACCGCTGATCGACCTGCTGGCGGCATTGGCCGAACGACGCGTCGACGCCGTGATATTCACGAGTGCCGTACAGATGCAGCATCTGCACGCAGTTGCGAAACAGTCGGGCGCTGCCGAGCAGCTAGCGGATCACTTGAACCGCTGCGTGGTTGCTTCCATCGGGCCGGTGTGCTCACGCATGCTGCGCGACTACGGGGTCGCGCCAACTTTCGAGGCCAGCCCACCGAAATTAGGGCCGTTGATGGTTGCGCTCGAGGACGCGATAAAAGCGCCGTAGCTCGTCGTGTCGGCGCAAGACCACAGGTGCTAGGCGTTACGTCTGACGGAGAGAGCTCCAAGCGTAAGCTCAATGCGGTGTATAAATACGGTCGCCGTCGTACTTGAGGAGCAGAGAAGTGGAAAATCAAACACCAGCAGCCAAACCGTTCTTAACGGATATCAAAACTTTGCGCGAGCGGGCGAGGAACAACATTGCCACTGGCGGCGTGACCTTCACCTATCGAGGGGACGTGAAAAAAACCATCGAGATTTTGCAATCGGTGTTGGCAACCGAAATCGTGTGTGTGTTGCGATACACCATGCATGCCATCGCTGCCCAGGGGATATCCAGCGAAGGGGTGAAGGACGAATTCGAGCAACACGCCAAGGAAGAAGCGGAGCATATGAAGCAAGTCGCGGAACGCATTAACCAGCTCGGCGGCAAACCAGACTTTAATCCTACGGGCCTGGCGACCCGCGCCGCCTCGGAATACGGCACGGCCGAGAACTTGATCGAAATGATCAAGGAGAACCTGATCGCCGAGCGCATCGCGGTCGATCATTACCGAGAACTGATTCGTTATTTCGGCGAGGATGATCCCGGCACCCGCACCATGTTGCAGCATATTTTAGTCGTTGAAGAAGAGCATGCGAACGACATGCATGATTTGTTGGTGGCTCACGAAGGCCATCCGATGCTGGCCAAATAGCGCGAGGAGAAACCAGCCCTAATTGCTGGCGCCCACGGAGGGCGGATCGCTGGCGGGGAAGGACTCATCCAGCGCTTCATCCAGCAACTCATCCATGTGCTTTTTATCGCTCGCCTGCGCCTGTTTGCGCATGAAGGCTGCGGCATATGAACACACCGGATTGACGGACCAGCCTCGCTCGCCGGCTACCTTCAATGCAGCCCGCATCAGCTCTGCTGCGACGCCCCGGCCGCCGATGGCTGGCGGCACATGGGTGTGCGTAATGGACATTACGCCGTCCGCAAGCGTGTACTCCAATTCCGCACGGATACCATCGAGCTCGGTCGTGAACTGATGCCCGTTGGAATCGTGATTAATGGTGCTCATGATCCTCTGGATGCGGTGCTTGTGGGCGCGGCTGCTCTTTCGGCGGCGGAGCCGAGGGCCTCGGCTGTTGAGTTTGCGCCTGTTGGCGTTGCGGCTCAACCCGGGCAGGTTCGCGAGGTTGAGGTTGAGGTTGAGGCTGCCGATTAGTCTGGGCGGGCGCAACCTGTCGATTGGGAGTGACCTCGCGATTTGGGGCGACCTCGCGACTCGGAGCGGCCGGCCGATTCGGCGCGACCTCGCGGTTAGGGGCGACCTCACGATTCGGAGCGACCGGCCGATTGGGCGTGATCTCGCGATTGGGGGCGATCTCGCGATTAGGGGCGGCCTCTTGATTGGTGGTGACGTGCCGTTGAGGGGCAATCGGCGCGGCGCCGGGACCTAAGCGCGGTTCGCTCAAGCGGGGTTGCGGATTCGGCCGCACCACGCTAAAGCTGCCCGCGTGCTGCGCAGGCACCGGATTTGAATAATTTCCTGCGCGCGGGGTCGCCGCTATCGGCGGGTTACCGTGATTGGCAGCGGCGCGCAGCGCAGGATTTGTCCGCGCCGTTTGTTCGTGCTCACGTTGCACAGGGGTAAACGCGACGTGATGATCACGCTCCGCGGCCAATTCAGCGCCGCTTGGCTGTGCACGAACGCCGCCGTTACCGCCGTTGAAACTCACGCGATTGTTGGTGGTGTTGTTGATGACCGTCTTGTTGTAAACGTTGGTAATGCGCGTCGAACCGACATTAACGACGGCTCGATTGTAATAGAGCCGGCCGCGGTCCCAATAACCCCCCTCATAACCGCGACCTGCGTAGCCATAGCCGTAATTGACGCCGCCATAAAAGCCCACCGTTGGGCCCCAATAGCCTGCATGCCAGAGAAAAATGCCGTCAGAAGCTGCCCAGTAACCGGGGGTCCATAGATATTCTGGCTGCGGGGGCTCAACCCAGGTGCCTGGCACCCAATAATAGTCTTGAATTTCGTCGCTCCAAGCCCAGTACCCCGGCGTCCATAAATACCCGTCTGCCGGAATCGGCGGCTGGTCATAGACAGGGAGTTCAGGCGGGGCAATGTTGACCGAGATATTCACTTGCGCGATGGCAGAGAGGGGCAACAGCGCGAGCAAAAGCGCGGAAGCAACGTGGCGAACCCAAGTGCTCGAAAGCATAGAATTTCTCCGAACGAAACCGAATCGCGAAGCGATATATTGTTGTGGTAGGCACTATATACCGCAACCTTTGACGACTTCATCAGTTTGCTGCGCCCGCCCTTGTAGGATATCGCTGATACCGCTCTGAACGGGACGCCTACTCCTTACTATATTATGGCCAGTATGACGCCTGTCTCCCCTGCAATCGCCCAAAACGCGGACGTCCGATTCCTGGGCAAATTACTCGGGGATGTGATCCGGATCTATGGCGGCGAGGCGCTGCTGGATCGAATCGAAGCCATTCGCGCCGCCTCTGTCGATCGGTATCGCGGCATATCTAATCCGCGTGGATTGGCTGCGGGATGGGAGAGCATGTCGCTCGACGAGACAGTGGCTTTCGTGCGCAGTTTCATGTTGTTTTCCATGTTGGCGAATCTCGCCGAGGATCGGCAAGGCGCAGCCGCGGAAAAGGACGGCACCCTTGCCGCGGCGCTGGATTTCCTGGCGGCGCAAGGAACAGGACGCGAGCATGCCGCAGCGCTGCTGGAGCGGGCGTTCATCATGCCCGTGCTGACGGCGCATCCCACCGAGGTGATGCGCAAGAGCATGCTCGATCATCGCAATCGCATCGCCGCCTTGATGGCGCAGCGAGACGCGGGACTTCGAGAAACACTGACGGGGGAAGTGATTGAGGAGGCAATTGTCGCGCAAATCGCATTCCTGTGGCAGACCCGGGCTCTGCGCCACGAGCGGCTATACGTAGCCGACGAAGTGGATACGGCGCTGACCTATTTGCGAGATATCTTCGTGCCGGTTGTCCCAGCCCTCTACGCGCGTTGGGAGCGTGCGCTCGGGATTCGTCCCACCAGTTTCTTGAGGCTTGGCAGCTGGATTGGCGGTGATCGGGACGGCAATCCGCATGTCAACGCGGATTCGTTGCGTTTGGCATTGGGGCGATCCAGCCAAGCGCTGCTCGCTGATTACCTCGAGCAACTCAATGCCATCGGCGCGGAGCTATCGCTGTCGAGCGAACTCGCTTCCGTTTCGGAGTCCCTCGCGGCGCTGGCGCAACGCGGGGGCGACGCGAATCCCGCCCGTGCCGATGAACCGTACCGAAGGGCCATTACGGGCATGTATGCGCGCCTGGCCGCCACGTATCAAATCCTTACGGGACGCTCCCCTCCACGGCCGGCGAGCGTCGAGGCAAAAGCCTATCCGGACGCCGAGAGTCTGCGTGCGGACCTTCAGATACTCGAGGATTCCTTGAAATCGAAGAGTCAAGTGCGTCTCAATGGCGGCGCCTCCCTGGCTCGGTTGAATCGCGCGGTTGAGACCTTCGGTTTTCATCTCGCGACACTGGACCTTCGGCAGAACGCCGATGTGCACGCGCGGGTTGTTGCCGAACTGCTCAAGGTCGCGGGCGTCGAATCTGACTACCGAGCGCTCGGGGAATCCGAACGGGTGAAGTTGCTGCGGCGCGAGTTGACAAGCGAGCGATTGTTGGCAAGCCCATATGCGAGCTACTCAGCCGAAACTGTTTCCGAACTGGGTATCGTGCGGGCCGCGGCGGACGCTCATCGGCGTTACGGAGTGGAATGCATCAAGTTCTATGTCATTTCGAAATGCGAGAATGTGTCCGACCTCCTCGAGGTCAACGTCCTTCTTAAGGAAGCCGGGCTGTACCGGGGGCAGGGCAACGTATCGGCCGCGATCATGGCGGTGCCGCTGTTCGAAACCATCGCTGACCTGGAAGGCGCGGCGGAAGTGATGCGCGCATGGCTGGCACTCCCCGAAACCGAAACAATTACTCAGGCGTTCGGATTTCAAGAAGTCATGGTGGGATATTCGGATTCGAACAAGGACGGCGGCTACTTAACCTCCGTTTGGAGCCTGCATCAGGCAACGCGCGAACTGGCGGCGGCGTTCGAAAAATTCGCCACTCCCATGCAAGTGTTTCATGGCCGTGGCGGTGCGGTGGGCCGCGGCGGCGGGTCGTCGTTCGCGGCGATCCGCGCACAACCTCACGGCACGGTGCGCGGCCGCATACGCATAACCGAGCAAGGGGAAATTATCGCTGCCAAGTATGGGACCCGCGAGACGGCCGCCGCGAGTCTCGACTCGATCGCCGCGGCAACGTTGCTCGCCTCGCTCGAAAACGCTGCCTTGTCCGCGCCAAGCGGCCAGCGTTTCGCGACCGCCATGCAAAATCTTTCTCAAGAAGCGTTTCGCGCCTATCGCGCGCTGGTGTACGACACTGAAGGTTTCCCGGCATTTTTTAGGCAAATGACGCCGTTGCTGGAAATCTCGGAACTCAAGATCGGTTCGCGCCCGGCGTCGCGGACCAATTCGCAGCGAATCGAGGATCTTCGGGCCATACCGTGGGTATTCAGCTGGGCGCAAGCACGCGTGATGCTGCCCGGCTGGTACGGTGTGGGCCAGGCGCTGCGTTCCGCCGATCGTGGATTGCTGCGCGAAATGCTCGAGGCGTGGCCGTTCTTTCGCGCCACGGTGGATAACCTGGAGATGGTGCTGTCGAAGTCGGATATGGGAATCGCAGCGCGTTATGTAACGCTCGTCGAAGACCGAACATGGGGCGAAGAGCTGTTTGGCCGCATCCGCGACATGTGGCTGGTGACCCACGATAGCCTCCTCGGGATTACAGGCCAGACACGTTTACTGGAAAAGCATCCCGTGCTTGATGCTTCGATACGCCTGCGGCTTCCTTATATCGAGCCTTTGAATTTGCTGCAGGTAGAATTGCTCAAGCGCCATCGAGCAGGCGAGAAGGATCCACGAGTGCGCGAGGGCATACAGCTCTCGATCAATGCCATCGCCACCGCCCTTCGCAACAGCGGATAGCCATGTTCGCCGATGACAACTCGTGTGCGGTGACGCAGGCCTACCACCGGCTTTCCGCGGCGAGCAGCGACGCGGACCGCATCGTTTCGGCGGCGGCGCTGATCCTGGCAATCTTCGATGATTTTTACCGGCGATTTCGCCAATACTCGTACAAAGCGAAACAAGCCTTTGAATCGATGGACCCGCACGCCTCCATCAATATCAGTAAGGAACGTCTTGGTCTCTACACCCGTTATATCGCGCATCATGGGCCGAGGATCGGAGCCTGCTTTACGGCCCTGTTCACCGAGTCATCCCTGTGGGACGATCTTGACCGGTTGTTCGTCGCGATGATCGTCGATCGATACGAGGCCGACATTGCCTTCAGTTTTGCCCATTCGGTGCGCCGCAATATCAACCATGGCCTGTGGAAGCCGGTCGCCTATTCATTTCCGCCGCCCAGCAAGCTACGTGCCTTATCGATGGCCTCGGTGCATAGACGGCTGCTCGTGCATGGCCGCATCGATGATGACTTATTGTGCGCAGCATTGCAGATGCCGAACTTTTCGGTGCCTTTCCGAAATCTCAAAAGCGATGCACAAAGGATTCGGCAACGAGTCGAGGGATTGCTGTATCGGGCACCCGACGCCCCCTCCCCCGTGGCGCTCGATGTCGTAGAAGCGGGATTTTTTCGCGACCGCAGCGCGTTCATCGTCGGCCGATGGGTGTTTGCCGATGAAGAGGTCCAGCCCCTCGTGGTCGCCTTGCTGAACAGCGCCGAAGGCCTCTACGCCGATGCAGTGGTGCATAGCATCGCCGACATGCACGACTTATTCAGTTCGACCTTGGCCAATCTGCATGTGACCACGGAGCTCTATTATCAGACTTGCGTGTTTCTCTACAGCCTGATGCCGCGCCGCCCCTTGGGCGAGCACTACTCGACCATTGGCTACAATCACGTCGGCAAGGTCGCCATCCTGAATGAGATCACCGCGCAACTGAATGCCGGCGAAAGATTTCGGCGCTCTCCCGGCGTTCCGGGGACGGTAGCGCTCGGCTTCACTTTCCCCTCGTGCTCTTATCATCTGAAAGTCATCCGCGATGAGCCGACAAAGTCGTACAAATGGGGTGCCTTCCCCGGGGTTGCCGCGGTTACGGAAAAATATCGCGTCGTGCACGAGATCAACCGAGCGGGAAGCATGTTGGACAACGTTATGTACTTCAATATGCGGTTGGACAGAAACATGTTCGATCCATCGCTGCTGGATGAGTTGCGGTCCGAGGCCGCCGGCAGCGTGCAAGTGGTCGAAGATGGCGTATTTTTGCGTTCGCTTATCGTGCAGCTGAAAATCATTCCTCTACCCGTGTACTTGGAGGGCGCCGGAGAGAGCGAGACGCGCGCCGTCATTGCCCGTCTCGGGCATTGCATCCGCAATAACGCCGCTACCAATATCTTCAACAAAGACCTGGATTCCCGCAATTACGGAGTCGGCCGCTACGGCCGCGTCTATTTGTTCGACTATGACGCGGTGGAAAAACTGACCGAGGTGAAGATTCGCACTAATTCGGATCGTGAACCGGGGGAGGATGGAGCGCCGAGCTGGTTTTTCGAAGAGGGCGTGATTTTTCTTCCTGAAGAACTTGAACACGGCATGCAATTCAAAAACGATTTTGCGCGCCGCTGTTTCCGCCAAGAAAATGCCGATCTTCTTACTGTCGACTATTGGCTGGACGTGCAGCAAAAGCTGCAGCGCGGCGAGGTTCCGGCATTAAGAGTTTATCCGGACAGCGCAAAGCTCGATGCCGATGCCGCTTGAAGGAGAATATGGGCCGTGGAATCCGGGCATCCAATCGCAGATGCCGAAGGAATTGCTGACGCTAGCCACGATTTTTCGCAGCGAGAACGTTTTCACCAGCATCGCCTGCGCGGCGGAATTGCGCAGTCTTACCGGGTTCGGATTGAGCGAGCTCGTGGTTTTTCGTCCGCAGAGGTTGGCCTTGCATGAGCTTCTGATCCGCGTCACCGCGGATTTCGCGGTGCCGGACGGAACGCGAATCGAGGATTTGGGGTTGAACTTTCGCGAAATCGCCCGCCACGTACTCGCAAAGTACCTTGAACCGCAAATGGACTCGATCGTCGGCGCCTATGACCGCGCGCGTCGGGACGTTACGCGAATAATCGATGCCGCGCTGTCGCGGCTCGGACGCGATTGGGGGCCGGAGCAAATCGCAGCATTTGAGCGGGCTGCCGCCTCTACGGACGATTTTATCGAAGCGGCGGCGTACAAGTCCGTTGCGCGCACGCTGTCGGCGCTCTTTGCTACGCAAGGGCAGGCATGGGGAACGAGAGATCTCATCGGCGCCATGGCAATCGATCTGGCCAGCAACCTCTCGGGCAGCGAAAGCATTGGACAGGCGATCGGTCCTTTATTGCGTCAAGCGGCGAGCGAGCAAGGTTATAGGCTGTTGCCCAGGCAAGAACACCCGGTGGTCATCAACACCAAAGGGCCGTCAGCGTCGGGCAAAAGCACGTTGCGGCCGCTGCTGAAAAAATTGGCGGGCGATATCGGCGTTCAATGGAGCGATTTCGCACTAATTAGTCCAGACATTTGGCGCAAACAGCTTCTCGATTACGCGTCGCTCGGCTCTGCCTACAAGTATGCGGGTGCCCTTACCTCGGACGAGCTGCAAATTGTCGATCAAAAGCTAGACCGCTACATGGCGCACAAGCATAGGCGCGGGCAAATGTCGCATCTGTTGATCGATCGATTTCGTTTCGACAGCTTCGCGCCGGACTCTGATGAGGCAGGCAGCAATCTACTTACGCGGTTTGGCCAGTCTGTGTATTTGTTTTTCATGATTACGCCGCCCGAGATGTTGGTCGAGCGTGCGTGGATGCGCGGACTCGAGGTCGGGCGGTACAAAGCGATCGACGACACGTTGGCACATGCAGTGGAGGCGTATTCAGGGATACCAGACGTGTTCTTTACCTGGGTGCGTCGCAGCGATAAGCGGATTCGGTTCGAGTTCTTGGATAACACCGTGCGCTTGGGGGACCGCCCCCGAACTGTTGCCTTTGGCGATAATGAAAGCTTCAATGTGTTGGATGTTAAGGGCACGCTCGACATCCAGCGCTATGCGCGAGTCGATGTGGATGCCGTTGCAGCGCAATTCTTATACTCCGATGCAGCGATGCTGGAGCCGGAGAAAAACACGGAATTCTTACAACGATGTGTCAAGGCCTTTCGCTGGGTCAACTTTGCCGATCAGGGCAGCGGCCAGGTGTACTTGCGCATCGAGCACGGCAAGGTGCTGTGGAAGGATTCTAAAGCCTTCCGCTCGGCGATGATAAGTCCGGACACATTAGCGGCAATCCGGGCAGTTGCCGCCGATGCATTCGCCGATTCGGTGCCTGAAGCGAACCGCACCGAGTATTTGTCGGAGGGCGAGGGCGCAGGTGCACTGCACACGCTCGGGCAATGGGGCCGCTAGCCTAAAAAGCCGCAGTGCCGATCGACATGGGCGGCAAGATCCAGCGTGTGCTTACGGGTAAGGCCCTCTGCCAATTCCGTGTCGCGATGCTCCAACGCCTCAATGATTTTCAAATGATCAATGATTGAACGCGCCGCCCGATCCATTTGCGTAATGGTCGCGCGGCGAATAGCCCTCACGTGCAGCAACAAGTTCTTGGTCGCATCGATGATCATTTGCGAGCCGCCGAGGGCGATCACGGCGGTATGAAATGCTATGTTCGCATCGGAATATTCGCACAAGTGTTCCGAGGGCGGTGAGGTCTGAAATTCGTCGAATAAATGGCGCAGCTTGGCAATTTCCGCATTGCTCGCATTCAAGGTTGCAAGCCTGGCTGCCATGGACTCGAGCGCCGCCCACATTTGAATCATCTCAATCATCTCGCGCTTGGACTTACGGATGATATAGATGCCGCGCCGCGGCACCGTGCGAATAAACCCTTCTTGCTCCAAAAGCGACAGCGCCTCGCGGATCGGGGTGCGGCTGACACCGAGCGCTTCTGTGAGCTGACGCTCATCGAGGCGCAACTCCTGCTTAGGGTCGTAGATATCCGTATCGGCGATGGCGGTCTTTAGAAGGGCATACGCCTGATCACGCAAGCTGGTCGCATTCAACGGAGCAAGGGCCAACGGCGTCGCGGATGTAGTGCGTTGAACGAGCGTGACAATGGAGTTCATTAGGCCTCTTGAATGCGTTTCGGCTGGTGCCGATTGATGTACGTTAGTCAGCGGCAGATATATTACCTTGCAGCCGTTAATTTCCCAGCTATTAAATGCACACTCTCTCCGGTCAATGAGCCCGTCGCCCGGGGGCTTAGCAGCCTTGCGCGCCATCGCCAAACGAGCATATTGCCCGCGCCTCGGCCGGGCCGGCCCCTTTGCTTGACACTCTGAAAGTCGTTCATATATGGTATACCACGATAGCGGTGCCTGGCTGCCTTTACTCGAATCCCATGATTCGAGCATCGCTATTGGGGAAACTGAAAGTGCATTACTCTCTGCGCAGTTCATGTCGCTTAAGTCAAAAGCGAGCTTGATCTTGATATTCAAAGTTGCGCCAACACGGAGAACTACAAAATGAATCAAGTCGAAACCGCTAAATCACCGTTCGCGAGTCCCTGGGTGCAATTGACCATCGGCGTCATTTGCATGGCCTGTGTGGCAAATTTGCAATATGGCTGGACGCTCTTCGTCAATCCCATCGATGCGAAGTATCACTGGGGGCGGGCTGCAATCCAGATCGCGTTCAGCACTTTCGTGCTTCTTGAGACCTGGCTCATCCCCGTCGAAGGTTACATGGTCGACCGATTCGGCCCGCGCTGGGTGGTGATGGTCGGCGGAATATTGGTCGCGATCGCATGGGTCTTGAACTCCGTCGCGAGTTCGCTCCCCTTACTGTATTTTGCAGCGGCGATCGGCGGCATTGGCACCGGCTGTGTCTACGGTACCTGTGTGGGCAATGCACTCAAATGGTTCCCCGGCAAGCGTGGACTGGCTGCTGGAATCACCGCATCCGGATTTGGCGCCGGCGCCGCCATTACGATCGGACCGATCCGGACCATGATCGAATCCTCCGGTTACGAGCACGCATTTTTGGTCTTCGGCCTCATTCAGGGCGGTATCGTTTTCGTATTGTCTTGGCTGTTGTTCGCGCCCCCGCCCAGCCTGGTGGTAGCAACTGTCAAGCCGAATCAAACGGCGCATGGCTATACCCCCATGGACGTGTTGAGAAGCCCGGTGTTCTACGTGATGTACTTTATGTTCGTGCTGATTGCAGCCGGCGGTCTCACGATGGCGGCATCCATGGCGCCCATTGCCGATGATATGAAAATTTCGAAGGTGCCAGTCGAGTTATTCGGCATGGTCATGCCCGCGCTCGGATTCGCGCTCTTTTTAAATCGGATCTTCGATGGCATCGGACGGCCGTTTTTCGGTTGGCTCTCCGATCAGATCGGCCGCGAGTACACGATGGCGCTGGCTTTTACCATCGGGGCAGTCGCGCTGTATACGTTGAGCCAGTCGGGAGGGAATCCCGTGGTCTTCGTACTGGTGACCGCGTTGTATTTCGGCGTGTATGGCGAAATATTCAGCCTGTTTCCTGCCACGCAGGGCGATACCTTCGGTTCCAAGTATGCGGCGGCCAATAACGGCATGCTGTACACCGCCAAGGGCGCCGGCTCATTGCTGGTTCCGTTCGCCGCATTGATCGCCAAGTCGCATGGCTGGGGCGTTGTATTTTCGATCTTCGTCGGCGGCAACCTAGTTGCCGCAGCTATGGCGCTATTCGTCTTAAAGCCAATGCGCGTGCGTCACTTTGCGAAGAGCCGCGCCGCCTTCCCAACGACGGCCGCCTCACCGGCCGCTAACTTAGCCGGACCGCGAACCACCTGAGGGTTCGCATCAATCACGAATCTGGAGAGACAATGGCAACCGTAAATCCCATATCGAGTCCGCCCAAGGCCACGACGGCTGAGGATACCTTGCAACGGAAGAGCCGCGATGCGGGCGTGGTTTCCGGCGGCCACCTGGTTGCGAAGGCGCTGAAAAATGAAGGTGTGGATACCATCTTCACGCTCTGCGGCGGTCACATCATCGACATCTACGATGGTTGTGTCGATGAAGGCATTCGCATCATCGACGTTCGCCACGAGCAAGTCGCAGCGCATGCCGCAGACGGCTATGCACGGCAAACGGGCAAGCTGGGTTGCGTGGTAACGACCGCGGGGCCTGGCTGTACGAACGCCGTTACCGGCATCGCCACCGCGTTCCGATCGGAAAGTCCGGTTCTGCACATCGGCGGTCAAGGTGCCTTGACCCAGCACAAGATGGGATCGCTTCAGGATTTGCCGCACGTCGAGATAATGACTCCGATCACTAAGTTCGCCGCGTCAGTTTCAAGCACCGAACGGGTGGCCGACATGATTGCCATGGCTGCGCGCGAGGCGTTCAACGGTGCCACCGGGCCGGTGTATTTGGAAATTCCGCGCGATGTGCTGGATCGCGAAGTGGATATCAGCAAGGCGGTCATCCCTCAGCCCGGCAAGTATCGCGCTTCCACCAAATCGATCGGCGATCCTCGAGACATTGAAAAACTCGCGGATCTGTTGGTCAATGCGGAACGGCCGGCGATTCTATACGGGCAACAAGTCTGGACGGCGCGCGGACACAAGGAGGCGATTGCGCTGCTGCGTGGACTCGATATCCCAGGCTATTTCAACGGAGCCAGCCGCGGGTTGCTGCCTCCGGGCGATCCGCATCATTTCGATCGCACCCGGTCCCAGGCCTTCGCCAGCGCCGACGTACTGGTGATCGTGGGTACGCCGTTTGATTTCCGTATGGGCTACGGCAAACGCATCAGCAAGGAGTTGAAGCTGGTCCAGATCGACATGGATTACCGCACCGTGGGTAAGAATCGCGACATCGATTTAGGATTGGTGGGCGATCCCGGCGCTATCTTGGGGGCGGTGCTTGCGTCCGCGTCCGGCCGAATCAAAGGCGACAAGCGCCAGGCCCGTCAGCAGTGGCTGAAGCAGCTCAGCGATGCCGAAGTCGTCGCGGGTGAGAAGCTCATGCCCTTGTTCAAGTCCAACAGCGTGCCGATTCATCCTTACCGGGTCGCGTTTGAATTAAATGAGTTTCTTGCCGACGACACTATTTATATCGGCGACGGCGGCGATGTTGTGACCATTTCCGCGCAAGCGGTTCGGCCTCGCGGCCCGGGGCAGTGGATGGATCCAGGCGCACTTGGTTCCTTGGGTGTGGGCACCGGGTTTGCAATCGCAGCCGGACTTGCGAATCCTCAAAAGGAAGTGCTGTGCTATTACGGTGACGGCTCGTTCGGCATGACGGCTTTCGATATGGAAACGGCCAATCGATTTGGTGTGCCGTATATCGCCGTGATCGGCAACAACTCTGCCATGAATCAGATTCGCTATGGCCAACTCGCGAAGTATGGTGAACAGCGCGGTAACGTCGGCAATCTGCTGGGCGATGTGCCGTTCGGAAAGTTTGCCGAAATGCTCGGCGGGTACGGCGAGGAAGTCCGGGATCCGGCGCAAATTGCGCCGGCGCTGAAACGCGCCCGTGAGTCGGTCCACAAACTGCGCAAGTCTGCTGTCATCAATATCTGGGTTGATCCGCGCGAATACGCCCCGGGAACCAAGAACCAAACGATGTACAAGTAAAGGGCTGAGGAATTTTCATGGCCAAGGCGTTAGACGGTGTCCGCATCCTGGATTTCACGCACGTGCAGTCGGGGCCGACATGTACACAGTTGCTGGCGTGGTTCGGCGCCGATGTTATCAAGGTGGAAAAAGCGGGCGGCGGGGACATCACGCGTGAGCAACTGCGCGACATACCGGACGTGGACAGCCTTTATTTTACGATGCTCAACCACAACAAGCGCTCGGTGACTCTGGACACCAAGAGCGAGCAGGGCAAGCAAGTACTCGAAAAGCTGGTCAAGCATTGCGATGTACTGGTGGAGAATTTTGCTCCCGGGGCCCTTGATCGCATGGGGTTCACCTGGGAGCGCATCCAGGAACTTAATCCAAGCATGATCGTGGCTTCGGTTAAAGGATTCGGTCCGGGCCCCTATGAAGATTGCAAGGTTTACGAGAATGTTGCGCAATGCGCCGGCGGCTCAGCGTCCACCACCGGATTCGATGATGGTCCACCGCTGGTCACGGGTGCACAGATCGGCGACAGCGGCACCGGACTGCACCTGGCACTCGGAATCGTGGCGGCGCTTTACCAGCGCAAAACCAGCGGCCGCGGACAGAAAGTCCTAGCGGCGATGCAAGATGGTGTTTTGAACCTGTGCAGGGTCAAGCTCCGCGATCAGCAGCGGCTCGAGCGCACCGCGGTAATGAAAGAATACCCGCAGTACCCCAACGGCAAGTTTGGCAGTGCGGTGCCGCGCGCCGGCAATGCTTCAGGCGGCGGCCAGCCGGGCACCATCGTCAAGTGCAAGGGCTGGGAAACTGACCCTAATGCTTATTTGTACTTCATAGCGCAGGCGCCCGTATGGAAGGCAATCTGCCAGGTAATCGGCAAGGAATCGTGGATTACGGATCCTGACTTCGCGACGCCGAACGCGCGCTTGCCGCGGCTAAAAGAGGTGTTTGCCGCCGTGGAAGACTGGACTTCCACGAAGACTAAATTCGAGGCTATGGCTCTGCTCAACGAGCACGACATTCCGTGCGGTCCGATCCTGTCGATGGAGGAACTCGCGCATGAGCCTTCCCTGCGCAAGACCGGAACCGTCGTCGAAGTAGACCATCCGAAACGCGGCAAGTACCTCACTGTCGGCAATCCCATCAAAATGAGCGATAGCCCGACCGAGGTCACGCGCTCCCCCCTGCTCGGCGAACACACCGATGAAGTGCTCGCGGAATTAGGGTTTGCGCCGGCCGATGTCGCGGCGCTGCGATCGAAAAAAGTCATTTGATACGCGGGTGAGTTCGACGGCCTTGTGCCTAGCGAGTTCCAGCGCCCCAACAGCTTCCGAGGAATTTAAATATGTCACACGATAAGAACGCCGTCCGCAAAATTCTTGATCAGGCCAAGGCTGCAGGCCGCGAGGCATTGACGGCGCCAGAGGCGCGTGGCGTTTGCGAGGCCTACGGAATCACCATCCCGAAGGAGGGAGTTGCGACCTCTGCGGATGAAGCCGTCAAGCTGGCCTCCGGTATCGGTTTTCCGGTGGTGATGAAAATTGTCTCGCCGCAGATTCTGCACAAGACCGAGGCAGGCGGCGTCATTGTCGGCGTCAAGTCGGCAGAACAGGCCAAGGAGGCGTACGGCACGATTGTTGGCAATGCACGCAAGTACGACGCCAAGGCCGAGATACTTGGCGTTCAAATTCAACAGATGCTCATGGGCGGTCAAGAGGTCATTATCGGGGCCGTAACCGATCCGGCGTTCGGCAAGCTAGTTGCATTCGGTCTTGGCGGCATTCTGGTGGAAGTGCTCAAGGACATCACATTCAGATTGGCTCCCGCCAACAATGAGGATGCCCTGTCGATGCTCGACGGCATCCAAGCCGCGGAAATTCTCCGCGGTGTTCGCGGCTCGAAGCCGGTGGAGAGGGCTGCTTTGGCCGGCATGATTGAGCGAGTCTCCTCGCTGGTTGCAGATTTTCCCGAAATCTCAGAAATGGATTTAAACCCGGTGTTCGCGACCGATAAAGGTGCGACCGCGGCAGACGTGCGCATCGTGCTGAATTTCAATCCGCCGCCTCCTCGCGATCGTCCAAGTCAGGCGGAGATCGTGGAGAAGATGACCCGCATCATGAAGCCGAAGGCAGTGGCGGTGATCGGCGCATCGAACGAGAACGGCAAGATCGGCAATTCCGTCATGAAGAATCTGATCAACGGCGGCTACAAGGGGGAAATCTATCCGATTCACCCGAGTGCCGAGATCATCATGGACAAAAAGGCCTACAAGAGCGTCAAAGACGTACCGGGTCCCATTGATGTTGCCG
>DASWUU010000142.1:0-22705 GCA_036401515.1 Steroidobacteraceae bacterium | reverse complement strand
GAAAATGCACGGGCGCATAACTGTTTATTAGACGACGAACGCGTCGCATATTGCTTCGGAAGCTTTGCATGTTCCTGATTTCCTTGGAACGATCTTCGGCTGACGATATAGCCTTTGTGTGGCAAATCATAGCATCCGCGCGCAGCCTCATTGCTTGCACGGCTGAGAATGGCGCAAGCAGGCGCCGCCAATCTCCGGTTTACTCCCCGCTGACCTCGCGATTAATAAACCGACGACTTTCTGGCTGTGGTGGAAAAGTCCGTAAAGACACCATCGATACCCAGGGAGAAGTAAGCCCGATACTCGGCACCGGGGTCCCCCTTATACGTCTTGCTCAGATACTCAGGTTCATCCCGGAACGTGTACGCGTGCACGAACAGGCCCGCCTTGTGAGCGTCGGAGATCAGGCTCGTCGGCGGCGCGTTGTACGCGTCTGACAGAGCCGCCGCCGGATTACCGGCTGTATCGAGTCCATGGGCGGGCAGGATGTACAGCTTCCAGGGACCAATACCGTCCGCGTAGGACTTGATCTCCGCGAGCCCCGCGGGGGTAACCATCGCCGCGAATGTGCGCGTATCGCCAGCCTGTAACCAGGAGAACGGCCTGGCAGTGTCCGCTGTGGTGTAGGTGATCGTTCCGGTGCGGTAGTCGACGTCCGTTCCATCGATGAGCTGCACGGCTTTGGTTTTCAGCCCGAGCTTGCGCAGCAGTTTCAGGCTCGCAGGATCGAAGGATTGGACGAACAAAGGTGCATCCCGGGTGTTCCATCCTTCCTTCGTGAGCATTGCCATGAGTTTCTCTTCAAGGGGATGGCCGGATTGACGCTGATAGAGCGGGTTCTTGGTTTCAGGGTAGACGTAAATCGTGTGCTTGGGATTTGCTGCCATCGCCTGCTTGGCGAGCTCGATGATTTCCTGAAATGTGGCCATCGGGTACAAACCGTCATACTGCTTACTGCGCGTGGCCATGGATTGTCTGACGCGCAAGGTCTTCAGCTCGGACGCGGTGAAGTCGATGATGTACCAATCGGGCCCGGTCGCGACTCCGTCAACGACGCGTGAGGTCTTGCGCGAGGCGAACTCGGGGTGACTCGCAACGTCGGTGGTATCGCTCAGGAAAACGTTGTGGCAGGCAAATAGCACGCCGTCGCTGGAGGACTGCAGATCGAGCTCGAGCGCATCCGTGCCGGCGGCGATTGCCGCCTTATAACCGGCGATGACTTCTTCCGGATACAGTCCGGGCAGTCCACGATGCCCGATGATTAACGGCGGTGCGCCGTCCAGCGTTTTCGCTTGAGTGGCCGGGTGAGCGAAGCAGGCGCCCGCCAGCAGGCTCACGCCACACGCCGCAATGTGCCGCCCAATCGCTCTTGCAGAGCGCACCAACGTCATCAATATTCTCATCAGCGTCGACCTCGCGGCTTCACTCTGGTAGCTTCATTTTCTTGAGCAGCGCCCGGTAACGCGCGTCCCCGCGCAGCGAGGCGAGCAACGGGTCGTACTTGATGGTCACGAGTCCCCCGTCGCGCTGCTGATAAGCGCGCTCGAGCCACTCGAACGCCTGATCCTTCTCGCCGCGCCATGCATAAACCTCAGCGATTTGTTCCGCCGCCTCCTGAGCGAATTTGGCACGCAGCTCATCGAACGCCTGCTGCGATTCCTTGAGGTGTCCCAAGCTGTGCTCGGACATGGCAAGGCCCGCGAGGCGAAAAGCCGCATCGTCAATCTTACCAAACGTAGCGAGCGCCTCCCCCGGGTGGCCATTGAGCAACTGCAACGTCCCCAGATTATTGAGGCCAAGAACACTCTCCGGATTGATCGCGAGTCCGCGGCGAACGGCATCGTCGGCAGCGCCGAGATCACCGTTGGAGAACAAGAAGCGGGCGAGCGCCTCCCAGGCGGGATTCGACAGCGGATCCAGCTCGGCGTCCTTTTTGGAATGCGCAATCGCCTCGGGCAATCGTCCCACGCTGGCCAGCAACAACGCGTTCCTGCGCTGCACCACTCCGCTTCCCGGGTCGAGCGCGAGCGCTTTGGCTAAATCTGCCTGCGCCCCGCTCCAGTCCCATCCGATGGTATCGCGTAGATAACCTCGAGCCGCATAGTTGTCGGCCTCTCCCGGCGCCAGCTCCACCGCCTTGTCCGCCGCTTCCATGGCTCGCTGGTTTCCTGCCGTATCGCCCGTCTGATCCGCGACATACAGTTCGGCGATGGCGAGACTCGCGTAGGCCGCCGCATAGTGAGGATCGATAGCCACCGCCTTGCGGAAGGCTTCCAGTTCCTGACGACGGCTGCCGCGATTATGGAACTGCCGCCCCAGCAGGTACTCGTTATAGGCTTCGGTGTTCGAAGTGCGTTGCGCAGTCGCCTGCGGCACGGACCCGAGCTTGAGCCTCAAGGCTGCGACCACGGCAGCGGCGATCTCGTCCTGGACCTCAAACACATCCTTCAGTTGCCGGTCATAGGTTTCGGACCACAGGTGATAGCCGTTGTCCGCGCGAATCAGCTGCGCCGTGACGCGTAAGCGATCGCCCACCTTTCGCACACTGCCTTCGAGCACATTCGCCACCCGCAGCTTTTGCGCAATCGTCGCCAGTTCCACCGATTTGCCTTTGAAGTAGAACGATGAGGTGCGCGCCGGCACGCGCAGCTCCGGAATCTTGGTCAGTAAGTCGATCAATTCCTCGCACAGGCCGTCGGAGAAGTACTCCTGATCCTTACTCTCGCTCATGTCGGCGAAGGGCAGCACTGCGATTGAGTGCTCAGGAATCGGGCCCGGCACGAGGGAAGTGGACTGCGCCACGGGCAGCGCGCCCACCGCACGCTTCGACAATACCAACCGATCCAGCGCCTCATAGCCCAGCGCGATGACCAGCCCTGCACCGAGCAGCACCGCAACCAGCAGCACAATGCTCAAGCGCCGCCCGCTCCCCAGCGCACTAGGGATGGCTGCTGCCTCGTGCGCCGATAGCAACTCCAAAACCCGATCGGCGAAGGCGCGTGGCGTTGCACCTCCGGGCAATCGAGTCCACTGCAATTCACGAAATCGTTCCGGCACCCGCTCGTCAGAATCCGAAGCCCCATAGATCACCACGGGCACGAGAAAGGGCACGTGAGATGCGATCAAGTAGGAGCGATCCACGGCCAGCTTCCACTCCAGCCGGAAATACCCCTCGTCCCGAGAGCGGGTATTCTCGGAGATGACGGGAATGAACAACGCGCAGGTCTTGATCTCGTGGCGGATTTTCTGGTCCCAGGCGTCCCCGCCCCGAAGCTCGCTGCGATCGAACCACACCTCGATACCCACTGCACTGAGTGCCGCGCAAATGCGCTGCGCCGCGTCCGCGTCCTGTGAGGCGTAACTGATGAAGACCGCTTTCTTGGAATCGGTCACGCGCGGAATCCCAGAATCACGGCGTCCTTGAATCGATTTTAGCGAGAGCTTTATCATGCGGGAGCGTAGATCGCGGCGCAACAATCGATATCGCTCTAAGCAGCAAGGTGTGCGAAAGTGGCGCCGCATCCAGGGCGTTCAGACAGCTGGAAATTCATGCGGAGACCGGGTCCAATGGGAGCGTGGTTGCGGCCAATCTTGGGGGCTGCCCTGATGCTGGCTGGCGTTGCCGGCCTCGCTTACAAAGTGATCAGCGGCTATCGGCACCCCGCGCCGGAGTCCTTTGTCAGCTTCGAAGACCGCAATAAGCTGCCCGCGGCTTCGGCAGCGGACCATCCGGTAGCTGTCGCGCAGACCGCCCCGATTGATCCCGCACCGCCGGTTGAGGCAGGCAGCGCCGCGAGCGAGGCATGGGATTCTCGTGCCGATGCGCAGGACAACTCTGAGTGCGCCGCCATCAAGACTGAGCAGCATGAGATTGAAGGTGTGTTAAATAAACCGCATTCATCAGAGGAAAGCCGTTATTTGCAGCGGCGTCAGCTCGAGTTGGCGGAACAATCAAGCAAGTTCAATTGCGGCGGGTAATCGTTGCATCGGAAGTTCAGCTTAATCAGGAGGAAGACCCGGCATGAATTACAAGGGCAGCTGTCATTGCGGACAAGTCTCTTTCGAGGTCGAAGGCAGTTTTGAGCAAATCATGGAGTGCAACTGCTCTCATTGCAGTCGCAAAGGCTATTTATTGTGGTTCGTGCCGCGCTCAAAGCTCACCTTATTGAGCTCAGAGGCGGACTTGACGACGTACACCTTCAACAAGCACGTTATTAAGCATCAGTTCTGCCCCAAATGCGGTTGCGCCCCGCTGGGCTTCGGGACAGACCGTTCCGGGGCAACAACCGCGGCAATTAATGTGCGCTGCCTAGAAGGCATTGATTTGTCCTCGATAAAACGGGTTCCCGTGGATGGGCGCTCGTTTTAACCGCGCATGCCGCGACGGCTATCGCTCGCGCAGATTGATCGTGAAAAAGTCGACCACCGACCGATTAAGGGCGCGGTGGAACGCCGTCCGGTCAATGCCGCTGGCATCCTGGCAAACTTGCGGTGCAGTTGCGGCCATTGCCTCGCTGCACGGAGCAAGGAACACAAAGTGGTCCGCGCCTTCGACCGTGTGCGAATCCGGGTGCACCCTGAGGTCATCCCGGATGAATGCGCCATTCCAGGCATCAGGCGCCTGCGTGTCTTTTTCCGCGCGCCACATTTGTATCGGCGCGCTGACGTCGCGAAGCGACCCCGGTGCAAACAGGTAGCCCGCCGCCGGCGCCGCAATCACCGCCGCTTTGATTCGCGCATCGTGAACCCACACAGGCTCAGGAGGATTGGGATCGAGCTGATCGCCCTGCGCATTCTTGATGAACGCGCATTCCGGCGCCGTCGGGGTTGAGGTGCACAGCTGCGCCATTCTTGAAAGCTTCGGCACCCCGCCCGCCAATACCGCAGCGGTAAAGCCGCCGAGAGAAAAGCCGAACACACCGACGCGCCTGGGATTCAAGTTCCCATGTCCGTCCCACGAGGACAGCATCCAATCCAGCGCGACCTTCATTTGACGCGGACGGTCGATGAGATCTCGCCGGTTACCCACGTAGGTCGCGTCCCGAAAATTATCGCCCGTGTGAGTGACTCCGATGACGACGAATCCGGCGCGCGCCAAGGCATTCGCCGTATCGTAATGGCTGGCCAACGATCCACCGGTACCATGCGATATCAAAATCAGCGGTAGCCCATACCCGGCTATCGGCGCTTGGACCGCCACGTCTTGGCTGAAAGTCTCCAGCAGATGGGCGGCGGGTTCGGAGTTGCTGGGGTACCAGATTCCCGCAGAGATCGCCTTGCCGCTGGGATCCGGCACGGTCGCTTGTTGAAAGCCGACGCTCCCGAGGCAGGTGCCGAAGAACAGCACGCTCGCGACCAAGGCACCCGCCATGCGTTGCGTTGGCAAGTCAAACCTCCATGGGTTAGGCGCTTCCCCGCAGTCGTCCAGCCTCCGTTAACGCCCGCTCCAATTCCGATAAATCAAAGGGCTTCGGCAGGATCGTCACGGTATTGAGTTCAAGACCGATCGTTTGATATCCCGACGATATGATGATCGGAAGATTGGGATTAGAAATGAGAAGTTCTCGCGCGAGTTGAATGCCGGACATGCCGGGCAAGCTGATATCGGTTATCACCGCGTCGAACGGCGTGTCCTCGAGAAGAATCAATGCGTTTTCCGCGCTATCTGTGACTAACACTGCGTGCCCCAGTTCACGCAGATATTCCGTCGTTATGCAGGCAACGGCTTCGCTATCTTCCACCAAAAGTATATTCATCCGCGGCAAGCCTACCAGCGCAAGTTGTGACGTGTCGACAAGTGAAATGGACAACTTGGGCATAAAATTTTAACCACATGAGCACAGGTCCCTCGAAATTCGATCGGCTGCCGAAGGCCTTGTCGGGAGTTCGTCACTTCAATGCCGCCAAAGGGATTCTCGCTGTCCTGATCGGCGCCGTTCTGTATGTAGGACACGCGGCATTTACCCCGGTTGCGCTCGCGTTGCTTGCGGGTCTAATTCTATCAAGCCCGGTAGAGACGCTGTTTCGCCTAGGCCTTCCGCGAGGATATTGCGCCGTACTCATTCTAGTTGCGGCGCTGTCGGCCGCATCGGGTGTAGCCGCGCTGGTATGGACCCCAAGCCAAGAGTGGTTCGCCTCCGCCCCCCATACTCTGTCGGTCATCCAGAAAAAGTTCACACCAGTGGCTAAATTAATGGGTCACATCGAGGAATTGAGCACCAAAGCGGCGCAGGTCGGCGCGGTGAAATCAGCAGAACCGGCACCGGTTGCCGTCGCTCAGGAGAGCATGTCCCGATCGTTCCTGGCGACGCTGCGTGACTCCACGATCGGCCTGGCCACGTTCATGGTCATTACGCTGTTTCTTCTGGCCGGCGGCCCGCCCATGGCGGCGCGCATGACGGCGGCTTTTTTTGATCACCTCAAAGCCCATCACGTCCAACGATACATCGAAAAAGTACGGGCCGAAGTGGCCCAGTTCTATGTCACCACCGCGTTGATCAACATAGGTCTGGGCGTAGCTACCACACTGGCGATGGCGGCATGGGGGATGCCCACCCCCTACTTGTGGGGTGCCATGGCAGCGGTTTTTAACTTTATTCCGTATGCCGGCGCGACCGCAACGCTGCTCGTGGTAACCCTCGTTGCCATCGTATCGTTCGACGGGCTCGGGCATGCCTACGGCGTCGCATTGAGTTATCTCGCCCTGGCGACAATTGAAGGCCAGATAGTCCAGCCGCTGTTGGTAGGACGGCGCCTCGAGGTCAATCCGCTATTGATATTCCTGGGGCTTTGGTTCGGCGGCATTTTTTGGGGAATCGCGGGTGTCATCCTCGCGACTCCTACCTTGGTGGCGTTTAAGGTGATTGCTGAGAATGCGCACGATGGACAGTCGATGATGCAGTTCTTGGGACCCAATGAACCGGAGCGTCCCCGATTTGCCAAATTCAAGAAAATGGCCAAGCGCTCTTGACCCGGGGCCGCGAGCATCAGACGACAACGGTGTCGCCATATAGAGCAGCCGCCACCGAGAATTCAAGCTATATTGTTGGATCAAGACCAAGCCATCGTTGGCCGGTCTTACATGGACATTTGTTGACTATTGGCGAACAAGAAGGGCGGTCCGACAGATGAGCAAAGGCTCGATCGCTGCGACGCAATTGGCAGCGCCGTCTAAACCGCTTTATGGCGAATCCGCGGAATCCATTGCTCACGATGTTGCCATCATCAGTGAATTGAGCGTAGTTCCCAATCTCTTGACGATTCTTTGTAGCGTGACGGGCATGCGATTCGCGGCGGTCGCTCGGGTCACCGCAGGCTCATGGACTGCATGTGTGGGAAATGCGCTGACGCACGGGTCATCAACGAGCCCGATCAAAGTTTTCGTAGGAGAATCCCAGACCGATTTGATCATTCAAGTGTGGAACGACGGCGACCCGATTCCTGCCGCCAGCATCGACAAGATTTTTGAGCCCTTTTGGCGACGGACGAGCTCCGCGGATCGTCAAGGCTTAGGTCTCGGGCTTCACATCTGTGCGCAAATCATCCGCGCCCACGCCGGCACCATTTCGGTGTCCTCATCGGCGGAATGCAGCACGCAATTTACCGTGCTTCTCCCATTGCAGGACGTTGCGTAGACCCAGTCCTACGCTTCCTCCGTCAACGCTCTGGCGATCGGGATGGTGACGCGGATCGAGGTGCCCCCGGAGGAGGAGGGGACTATGTGCATCTCGCCGCCCAAAGAGCGCACCCGATGCTTCATCGCCAGGACCGAATCGGTCTTAGCATCCGCCAAACGATCCGGGTCGGAGACACGCGCGTCGTCGCTGATATGCAATTCGACCTGATGTTTATCGACGCTCACGGTCAGACTTGCCGCGGTGAGCGCTTCGTGATCGCTAATGAGCGTAAGGGCGGCTTGAGCGATGCGGAAGAGTGCGGTTGCTGCCTCAGAGTTAAATTTGGGTTCGGGATCGTGATATCTTTCGAAAATCTGAACTCCCGAGCGCCTGCTGATGTGCTTCACATGCCAGCGAAGAGCGGCGAAGAGTCCAAAATTGTCCAGAAGCGTGGGACGCAGGTCTTCAATCATTTGTCTTTTAAGATCGATTGCTCGTCTGACGGAGTCCGCGCTGCGCCTTAGCTTCGCCTGAGCCTCGGTGCTGAGCTCAGGAGAGTTTTTCTCGACCCATGCAAGATCGATTGAGGCAGCCACCATTAACCCGCCTAGGTCGTCATGCAGCATGTTCACCAGCTGTGCGCGTTCTTTTTCGGCCATATCCAAAAGGCGAGTAATAAACTCATCGGAACCTGATTCAGCCCTGTCAGCGGCGCCGCTTATTTTCCCCACATGTCACCCGTCGCTTCCCGTATCAGCCGTCTCGCCGGTAAGATCCAGTGCTGTGAAGATAGTCCCGCCGGAACTCCTCTGTAACCGGTTTAGCGCTGCGAATGGATGTAAGCCCCATGGAGGCCGACTGTGGGACCTGGTACCGCAAGCGCACCCTCGACGCACGGCGTGAGCCCTGGTATTCGCCTCCAAAGCCGCAGCGCCGCCCTGCGGCCAACCGGCCTTAATCCCTGCGACAACCCGCGAAAGTGTGATACTTCTCCCAACGCCGGGTTTTCCCATTCGACATAATACGGTGGTGTTCGTTGGCCCGTTCTGGGCTGCCTAGGCGGTGTACATGTCTGCTGTCCTTAACGTAAAGACTAGACGCGGCTTCAGATCGTCGCGACTACCAACCCAGCATATGGAAACGGCGCTTGCGCGGGTTACCGACGCGGTGGTCGCAGTTGATACGTCAAACCGCGTCACTTACATGAACGATGCGGCCAAACGTCTCTTCGCCTGTAGCGACAGGGATTCGAGCGCAGTGAGATTGCCCACCTTACTCGCCCCCGTGGAGCTGGTAAGCGAGGTGCCTGTTGCGCAAGTGGTCGGGGCCGCCATCAGAAGGGGCTCGCCGCGGGCGCCACGCAGGGTCGTTTTGGCCGGCGAGCGATGCGGCGCGGCGGTGACCGAGTATTCTATCGAGGTCCTCCGCGATCACGGTGCGGTCAGCGGCGCAGTCGTTATCTTTAGCGATATCACGCATCGGCTGGCCGCCGAACGTGCTTTAAAAGATAGCGAAGACATGATCCTGAAGACCGCAGAGGCAATGTTCCAAGAAAAGGAGCGCTCGGCGGTTACGCTCAACTCCATCGGAGATGCGGTAATCAGCACGGATTTTCGCGATCGCGTCTCATTCATCAACCGCGCCGCGGAAGCCATGACGGGATGGTCGCAGTCTGAAGCAGCAGGGCACCTGCTCGATGAGATATTCATTCTAACGAATTCGGACTCGCGCCAATGGATCGCGTGCCCCACGATTTCCGCCGTCATCGAAGATCGAAAAGTCGCTGTCGCGGCACCGAGCATCGTGACCCGGCGCGACGGAACTCAGGTTGCGGTGGAAGTGTCGGCATCGCCCATTCACGATACAGAGGGCGCGGTGCTGGGTGCCGTCATGGTTGCACATGATGTCACAGCCGCACGCGACCTCTCAGCTAAGCTCGCACGGCTTGCGCTTCACGACAATCTCACAGGCCTGCCGAATCGGGCCTTATTCACTGATCGCCTGGAAGCGGCGGTGCTGCGTGCGCGTCGCACCGGATCTTCCGCAGCCGTGCTCTTTATCGACCTAGATCGCTTTAAACCCGTAAATGATTCACTGGGACACGGCGTCGGCGATCAATTGCTCAAAGCGGTCGCACAGCGGCTGCTCAGCAATGTGAGAAGTTCGGACACGGTGAGTCGTTACGGAGGCGACGAGTTCGTCATCTTGCTGGCAGAGATCGCGCATCCCCAAGATGCGAGTCTTTACGCCTCAAAGCTTCGAGAGGCTTTTGAAACTCCCTTTGAGGTCTGCGGACATCAGCTACGGCTCACGGCGAGCATTGGCGTCGCTTGCTTTCCGGAGAGCAGCCCCGATGCCGGTGCATTGGTACAGTGCGCTGATACGGCAATGTACGAGGCTAAGCTGACTGGGCGCAACAGCTATCGAGTATTTTCCGCGAAGCGCATGGGCCGTAAAACGGCTTCCGGAACCGAGTGACGCGTCTGCGGCTCACGCGGGCTCCGTGAATCCTCGGCAAACCACCGCTAATTTATTGCCGTCGGGATCTCGCACATAAGCCGCATAAAAATCCGGGTTGTAATGCGGTCGAAGGCCCGGCGCCCCTTCCGAGGTGCCGCCATGCGACAGAGCAGCGGCATGAAATGCATCGACCTCGCGCCATGACTTCGCTGCGAGCGCCACCATCGTGCCATTTCCAAACGAGGCCGGCTGGCCGTCAAACGGCCGAGTGAGCCAAAGCGCTAGCTCGACCTGACCGTGCCGTTGATAAGTGCCCCAGCCGCACGAGCCTTCCCAACTAGGCTCGCCCGATACATCGCAGCGCGCATGCCCCAGCGTCCCCATGGTCGCATCATAAAAGCGGCAAGCGCGGGGAAGATCATTCGTACCCAGGCAAACGTAATTGAACATAGCCACACCTCAGCAAAACGCGCCCTGCCGCCGAACTTCAGATCTGTTTACGCAACCCCGCGGGAATGACGATGAATCCCAACACTTCAAAAACCCCATAGGCGACCAACGCCATCAGCGCGGCCGGGATGGCGCCCGTCAGAATAGTGGGCACATCATTCAACGAGAGTCCGGACACGATGGGCGCACCATAGCCGCCCGCGCCCACCAATGCCGCCAGCGTCGCGGTACCGATGCTGACGATGGTCGCTGTCTTGATGCCGGCAAGCACCGTCGGGCTTGCCAGCGGCAGCACGATGCGCCACAGAATTTGCGGGCCGGTGAGCCCGAACGCGCGTGCATTCTCCAAATGCTTGGGATCGACGCTGCGAATGCCGGTGAACGTGTTGAGCACCACCGGCAGCAAGCTGTACAGGCACAAGGCAGCAAGCGCCGGCTTCATCCCGACGCCGAACAGCGGGATCAGAAAGCACAGCAGCGCCAGCGAGGGCACGGTTTGAATCACCGCGCTCACGATCAAAATGGCTTGACCGGCGGCGTGAAAGCGCACCGCGGCGAGCCCCAAGGGGATGCCCACCAGCACGGAAAATAGCAGCGAAATCCCGACCAGCCACAGGTGCTCGCGCGTGCGCTGCAGGATGCTGCTCTTCAAGCTCTGTGAACGCGGCGCTTCGGAACCCAAACGCTGCGCGGCAATTTTCGCGAAACTGACATGCCCAATGTCAGCCTGCGCATTCATGTCGATCATGGGCTGTTCGCTGATGGTACCCTGCAAATTCAACAGCGCCTGCCATTCGCGCGGATGCTTCTCGGTGAAAGCCTTGCGCGCCACCCACACCGCTTGGTAGACCGGAAAATAATGCCGATTATCCTTGAGCACGCGCAAATGCGACTTCTCGATCTTGGCATCGGTTGAATACAAATCGATTAAATCCACCGCCCCATCATCGATGGCCTGGTAGGTCAAGCTATGCTCCATGCGGCTCACTTTGTCAGTCACGAAGTGCAACCCGTAGGCCTGCACCATCCCCTGATAGCCATCCTTGCGGTCCATGAACTCGTAACTGAAGGCGGCGCGGATGGTCCCTGCGATGCCCGCCAAATCGCTGATGTCGTTCAAATGATGCTGCTCGGCAAAAGTTTCCTTTACGGCCAGCGCATAGGTGTCATTGAAGCCCAACGAATCCGACATCACGAGACCCATGGCGTTAAGTGCACCGCGAATCTCCTCGATGGACCGCAAGTCCGGACGCTTCAAAATGGCTTCCGCCAAGGTCCCGGTGTAGTCGGCATACACATCGATGGACCCGCTCTTCAAGGCCGCGAACAAGATCCCGGTGTTGCCCATGCCAAGCTTGCGCGTGACCGGCACGCTCGATACCGACTCCATGGTCTGCGCCGCAATCTCCCCCAGCACATAGCCCTCTGTAAAAACCTTCGAGCCCACCACGATGGGGTCGGCGGCCCACGCGCCTTGGGCTAAAGCCGCCGACATCGCCATCGACAGCAGGAAGGCGGTGATGCGTTTCACGCGACCTGCGCCACGTCGGGCAAGGTGCGCTGCGCGTTGATGAATTGCGTCACGAAAGGATCCGTGGGTTGCAGCAACAGTTCTCGATAGGTGCCGCTTTGCACGATCTTACCCTCGTGCAACAGCGTGATCTGATCCGCGAGATACACCGCCTCGCCCAAATCATGCGTTACCAGCAACACTGTTTTGCCGAGGCGCTTAAAAATGGATTTGAGTTCCCGCTGCAAGCTGCGTCGAATGAGCGGATCCAGCGCCGCCATCGGTTCGTCCAGCAGCATCACTTGGGGGTCCATCATCGCCGCGCGCATGAGGGCGACGCGCTGCTGCTGGCCCCCACTCATTTCAAACGGGTATCGGCTCAAGACCGCGGGGTCCAAATCCACCAGCGTGCGCAGCTCCTCGACGCGAGCCGCGATCTTGTCCTTGGACCAGCCGCGCAGCTTGGCAATTAACGACACGTTGTTGAATCCCGTGATGTGGGGGAAGAGACCGCCATCCTGAGGGACGTAGCCGATGCGATCCGCCCACTCCACCTGCGTGAACGACAAGAGGGGCTGATCGTTGATCTTGACGTACCCCCTGTCGAACGGGATCAGTCCGAGGGTGATCCGCAGCAGCGTGGTTTTTCCCGAGCCGCTCGAGCCGATCAGCGCATGCGTCGCACCCTGGGGCACGTTGAGGTTGATGTCGGACAGCACCGTCCTGCCCTCGAAGCTCTCATAGATGTTCTGCAGTTTCAGCATGGTGTCCGATGCGGTTGTGTGCGTGCTGCCTTGCGTGGATGCTGCCCAGGACTATACGATTCCTGCCTTTCATTGTAAGTGTTCCAGGGGAAACGTCATGGATTTAGGCATTCGCGGCCGTACCGCCATCGTCTGCGCCTCCAGCCAGGGCCTCGGAAGAGGGTGCGCCCAAGCCCTCGCCGAAGCCGGGGTCGCCTTAGTGATCAACGGCCGCGATCAATCGCTGCTGGAGCAAACCGCGCAGGAGATTCGCGACGCGTGGAGGGTTTCAGTGACGCCGGTGGTGGCCGATGTGTCCACCCCCGAGGGTCAGAAGGCCCTGCTCCAGGCCTGTCCCAGCCCCGATATCCTCATCAACAACAATTCCGGGCCGCCGCTGCGTAACTTTCGCGAGCTGGACCGCAAGGCCCTGCTGGACGGGCTGGTCATGAACATGGTCACCCCCATCGAGCTCATCCAGAAGGTCGTTGAATCCATGACGGCGCGCGGCTTCGGCCGCATCGTCAATATCACCTCGAAGAGCGTCAAGATGCCCATCGCGGGACTCGACCTCTCGAGCGGCGCACGGGCCGGACTCACCGCCTTCCTGGCGGGCGTCGCGCGCAGCGTTGCGGACAAGAACGTCACGATCAACAATTTGTTGCCCGGCAGCTTCGACACGGCGCGCCTGCGCAGTAATTTGAGCGCGGCCGCCAAGCGCAACCAGGTGAGCGAGGCGGAAGCCGCCTCTCGCGGCATGGCCGTGATCCCTGCGAAGCGCTTCGGCAATCCGGCCGAATTCGGACAAGCGTGCGCTTTTCTTTGCAGCGTGCATGCCGGATTCATTACCGGCCAGAATCTGCTGATGGACGGCGGCGAGTACCCGGCCGCGTTTTAGACCGTCAAGCGCCCGTCAAGCGCCCTTTAAAGCGGCGCACCGAATTCGTGCATGCGCGATTGCAAGTCTTTGCGAAAGCGCCGGCTCAGGCGCAATCTGCGGCCGCCCTCGAGAATCACCTCGTAGTCTCCCGCGTCATCGACGCTGAGGCCGCGGACCTTACGCAAATTGACGATCGTCGAACGATGAATGCGGCAAAAGATCTGGGGGTCGAGTTCCTGCTCCAATTCGGCCATGCTCTTGCGCAGCAGATGCGACCTTGCACCCACGTGTAAGCACACGTAGTAGTCGGCCGCCTCCACCCATTCGATGTCCGGGATCTGCACATATGCCACGCGCCCCGCGCTACGCACGGTAAGCCGCGGCGTTTCCTGCGGCGCCACCCGTGCTTGAGCCGCAATCTTTTGCTTGGCACGCTGCATCGCCAAGTGAAAGCGGGAATCATCGAAGGGCTTCAATAAGTAATCAAGGGCACCGGCATCGAAGGCGCGCAGCGCATATTCGTCATAGGCGGTCACGAACACGATGACGGGCAAGCACTCGTCGCCTTTCAAAAGCTCCAGTACCTTAAAGCCATCGCACTCCGGCATCTGGACATCGAGAAACACCAGGTCAGGAGCCGCCTTTCGAATCTCCGCCACCGCCTCGGCGCCCGAACCGCACTCTTGAATCGCCTCGATTTCCGGATCCCGCTGCAAGAGAACGCGCAAATTGCTGCGCGCCAGGGGCTCGTCATCGACGATAAGCGCGCGAAGTTTTGGCGACGGTGCGGCCATCAAGCGCTGTAAGGCACCGACACGGACACTTGTACGCCGGTGATGCCAAAGTTCTCCAGCCGCAGCTCAAAATCGCTGCCGTAAAGCAGCTTGAGGCGCGTGCGCAAGTTCGCAAGGCCAATGCCGTCGGGGGCCGTGGGGTGCGCCGTCTCGAGCAAGGGCCCGTCGTTATACACGCTCAACCGCAGCCTGCCCTCCGAGTTGGCGGCTTCGACGCGCACTTCGCCGCCCTGCGCGCGCTTCGCTATGCCGTGCTTGATCGCATTCTCGACCAACGGTTGCAGGGTAAGGCTGGGGACTCGCGCCTGGCGCAGTTCGTTAGGGATTTGCAGATCCAGCTTCAGGCGCTCGCCGAAGCGGGCTTCTTGAATGTGCACATATCGCTCCAAGAATTCCACCTCCTGCGCGAGCCGCACGAGCGAGTCATTGGAACTCATGGCAACCCGCCGCAGGAAATCGCTTAACGCGACGATCATGCTCACCGCCGCGTCATTCTTGTTCTCGCGCACCAGCCCGGCAATCGAGTTCAATGCGTTGAAGATGAAGTGCGGTTCGATCTGCCGCTGCAAGGCGTTCAATTGAGCATACGAGAGCTGCTCGTTGAGACGGGCGGTCACGGTTTCCAGCGCGGCCGCCCTCGCCTTCGAATCGAGCACATAGGTCACGGTCAGGATCAGCACATACAAGATGAGCGCCGGCAATAAGCCGGCGAAAAATTTGACCGGCCATGTCGTGAAGAAGGGCGGCGAACTGAAACCGGGTAGCCAGGGCTGCAAAACCACATCCAACATCGTCGCCCATGCAGAGGCCACCGCGCAGATTGTCACGATAGCGCTGAAATGGACTAACCACGTCGACGGCGACTTCCACGCGGGAGGATGCCGGCGGCTTAAGGTAGTGACGATGGGCGTCGCAAGCGCCCACGGCAACCACGCCAAGCCTAAGGCGAAGAACATCTTGACCCATGAGTGATGCATGCCCTCGCTGCGCATGGCGAATACGTTCTGCGTCGCATCCCATATCGCGAGAGACAGCCATAGCCCCGCAATCCAAAACCAAGTGTACGAGCGGTGGGTCTTTGGGAGGATTTCCATAGGCTTAGGATCGTACTCCACTTGATATGGCGCTCCGCATACAATGCAGCGAATCGTCGGCTCCTTGCAGCGAGCGGCCTACCTGAGAAAATACCCCATCGCCATACTGCGCCCATGAAAACCAAGACACTGATGTTGATCGCCGCTCTGACACTGCTCGGCTCGCTTGCGTTGAGCGAAACCACCGCACCCGCGATACGAGGTCCGGTCTACACCGACGATGGCCGCCTCGCGCTTCCCGAGGACTATCGCGAGTGGGTTTACTTGAGCTCTGGATTCGACATGGCCTACAGCCCGCAGGCACGCGCCGGGCATCACATGTTCGACAATGTGTTTGTCGAGCCCAGCGCGTATAAGGCCTTCCTCGCCACCGGCACCTGGCCGGACAAGACCATGCTGATACTCGAGGTGCGCGGCGCACAAGACAAAGGCTCTATCAACAAGTCAGGACAGTATCAAGATACCGATGTCATGGGCCTGGAAGTGCACCTCAAGGATTCCTCCCACTTTCCCGAAGGCTGGGCATTTTTCGGATTCGACGGCGCCAAAGCCGCTAAAATCATTCCGCGAACGGCCGACTGCTACTCGTGCCACGCCCAGCACACCGCTGTCGACAATACTTTCGTCCAGTTCTATCCGACGCTATTGCCTATCGCCACCGCAAAGGGAACCTTGTCAGCGGCGTACCAGGCGGAGGCGGCGGGGAAGCATTGAATGAGGCCGGCCCAAAGGTATTTCGGCGCGCAAGGATGAACCACCTGAAGACGAGGAGATAAACGTGAATCTGCCGCCGAGCAGTTCGATGCGCCGTCGCAAGCGCTCTACGGGCAGGGCGCTGTCGATTTTTTCCTTGTGGCGGTTATAAGTGAACTGCAGCGTCAATGTAGAGGGCTTAACGAAGGCATAGAGCACCGCGGCCGAGGATTTGTTCACTGATATGAGTTCAAGCGCCTCTTTGATGAAACCGAACAGTGAAATCGCGACTTCGGTTTTTAACGGTGGCTCTTGGGATCCGCGCCAAGCACACCGCAAACCGCCGTTTAAGCACGGATGCGCAAGCTGCCAGCGAATGGCTCCAAAAAGGCCGACACTGTCGAACTCGCGTAATCCCAAAGCGTTGGCGATTTGGCGCTTCAAATCGACAGCGATGTTCAATGACCGCTGCAGTTCCCTTAAAAGCTTAAGAGCCTCTCCGGATCGCGCTGGCCCGCCGCGACCTGGCCCGAATTCGCCCGTCGCGGCGATAATGAGCGCGCCAAGGCTATCGTAAAGCTCCCGCGTGAATTCTTTGATATTCCACTCAGCCTTCCCCCTGAGATAGATAGCCATCTGCTCCGGGTCTCGCAAGTTGCGCTCATCAATCGCGAGCTTTTGCTGAGGCGACTTTGCATCAGGCCATCGAAGCGCGCCCCGAGCGGAATTGTCCGGGAACAGGATCATAAGAAAAATTCCCTCATCTTATTCCCGTTATTCCCGCGGCTTTTTAGCCCATTGGCTTTTCATGCTCAGCGCCCAGGCCTGGTAGTCGCGCCATTTGGATAGGGTATCGGTGATCGCCGCATGGCGCTCGGAGGTGGCTCGAGCGGTCGGCCGCACTTTCGACTTCGCTGGCCGTGCAGGAAAGTTTCCATTCATTCGCGTTCCTCTTGGAAAACAGCGATTGGAAATCACCTTTGCACAAAGAGCCCCAGCAGTCTTATGGAAAAGCGTATACCGCGACGGTCGTCCCAGTCGGGCAGATAGAATGTAAAGTCAGAAAGTCAGGCTTGCCCTGCCCGCCGGCAGAACGCGAGAAGACTCGGTACCTGCACAAGGGTCAGCAGAACGATCATGTGAGAGGCTTATCTTACATATCATAGAGTCGTTTACCGTGTGAGCGGCGCTCGGCCCCGGACTACAGTACCGTCACTGCGCTAACTGACCGGAGAATGTACATGAGCCTTATAAGTTTTATCGCCGATGCGGGAGAGAAGCTACTCGGCGCTGCTGCTCCAACGGCCTCCGCTCCGGCAACCGCCAAGCCCGATGTGGCAGCGCTCAATGCGAGCGCCGGCGAGGCGATCGCGAAGTACATTGCGTCGCAAAACTTAAGTGCGCAAAACTTGAGCGTCAAGTATGACGGGGCATCGAAAACGGTGACCGTTTCCGGCGTTGCACCAGACCAAGCGACGAAGGAGAAGATAGTTCTATGTTGCGGCAATGTCTCCTCGGTGGCGAAGGTAGATGACCAGCTCACTGTTGCCCAAGGTGCCGCTCCGAGCGCGACCTTTTACGAAGTTAAATCGGGAGACTCGCTATCCAAGATAGCCAAATCCCTGTACGGCGATGCCAATGCCTATATGAAAATATTCGAGGCGAATAAGCCGATGCTTTCCGATCCTAACAAGATCTATCCGGGTCAAAAGCTGCGCATACCGGCTAAAACATAAGGACAATCTTTATGGGACTTCTCGACATCTTGAAGCAGTATTCTAATTCCTCCTCCGCGCCCACCGGAGATGTGGTTGGACACTATGATGCTGTGGCTCAGCAGGCAAGCCCCCAGGATCTGGGGGGCGGCATTGCGGCTGCAATGCGTTCGGACGCCACGCCGTCCTTCGGCCAAACCATTGGCAGCATATTCAGTCAGTCGAATCCCAATCAGAAGGCAGGCGTGCTGAACGAGCTTTTGCAGGCGCTCGGCCCTGCGGGGCTCGCTGGCGCCGGCGGCGGAATTCTTGGACGGATATTGGGCCCCGGCGCCGGTCTAGGAACACCGACCACCGTCACGCCGGCTCAAGCCACCCAAGTGTCGCCCACTGAGCTAAGTACCATAGCCTCGAGCGCCGAGAGGCAAGACGGCTCGATCGTTGACCGAATGGGGCAGTTCTACGCTCAACATCCGACCTTGGTAAAGACCTTAGGTGTTGCCGCTATGGCCGCGGTGATG
Organism: Steroidobacteraceae bacterium; assembly: GCA_036401515.1. Taxonomy (GTDB): domain Bacteria; phylum Pseudomonadota; class Gammaproteobacteria; order Steroidobacterales; family Steroidobacteraceae; genus Bog-1198. Next base: position 4,229 of record DASWUU010000142.1, on the reverse strand, counting down.
TCCCACATGAGCAGCCAGCGTTCTTTTTAGATACCCGGCGTATTAGATACCCGCATACCATTCATATCCGCGGTCTTCCCAATAGCCACCCTTGCCGCCTTGGATCGAGTTGAGGTGTTCAACCGCCTCGATTCGCATCACATACTTGGCATGTTTGTAGCCCAATTGGCGCTCGACCCGCAAACGCAAAGGCGCTCCATTGGCAACTGGCAGCGCTCGACCGTTGAGCTCGTAAGCTAGGATCGTTTGCGGGTGAAAGGCATCGACCAAGTCGATGCTTTCGTAATACGGGTCTTCACCCCTCTCCAAGCTGTCGGCGCAATGAAAGACAACAAAACGCGCGCGGGGTGAGAGTCGAGCGACATTCAGCACACTGGCAAGCGGCACACCGGTCCACTTGCCGATGGCGCTCCAGCCCTCAACGCAGTCATGCCGCGTAATCTGAGTGCGACTCGGCATGAGCCGCAAGGTGGCGAGCGACAAGTTTAGCGGCAGGGCAACCAGACCACCGATTTCCAACTGCCAATCTTGAAATTGGTCTTGTGCCAGGCGTCGATACTCCTCTGAATCAGGCGCGTCGGTTCCGTTGGACCTAAACGTGGGTGATAAGTCGGTATCGCTGAACTCTCGAGCGAGTGCATTATTGCCTACGAGGGCTCGCTGTGCCCTATAAGTGAGCCGCTCCGCGCTCTCCAATACTTCAGCAAATGTGGGCGAATTGGTCAGTCGGTCGCAGGCTCCCAAGGCGAGCCCACCAAAGGCCACCGTCCCGCGGAACAGCATTTGCCGTCGCGTCAGCGTGCGGTGTTTCATTCGCCTTCCTTGGGCGGCGGCAAGACATAACGGCCGGTAATCATCGATCGCAACTCGTTGAGGGGGCCTGCCAGCAGCACCATAACCAGGTGAACCGCAATGAAGACAACCACCGCAGAAGCACAGATGAAGTGCACCGTTCTCGCGCTCTGCCGGCCTCCGAAAAGATCGAGAAGCCAAGGAAATCCTGCATCGATGCCTGGCGACATTGTGAGGCCCGTCGCCAAAATCGTCGGGGCTAGAACGAACAGCACGCCGAGGTAGGCAATCTTTTGAAGCGAGTTGTAACGCTTTGCAGCCTCCCCGCGCGGAAATTTGAGCAGCAGGTGATTCCACGATTCGCGAATGAGATGGGCGGGAGAGAGTTCGGTACGGCTGGGTAGTAAATCCCGTTTCAAGTGCCCCCGGGCAATGCTCACCGCAAAATACACCGTGCTGTTGATCACCAAGAGCCAGGCAAAGAAGAAATGCCAGCGACGGCCCGCGGCCAGAAATTGTTGGCCCGGTATCGTCGCCCAACTGGGAAACGCGCGTTCGCTTCCATCAGGGGAGACGCCCAAAATGCCCGTGGAGTTGATTTTGTGTCGGCCTACGCGCAGCAGCCCCACCGGATCACCCTGCGGAGAATTTTCCGATGTAATTTCGAGGGCTGCCCGCTCAGGATTAGCGCCTGATTTTCCCCAGTATAAATTCGGATGGGCGTTGAAGATTTGCAGGCCGCTCATCAGCACCACAAAGACACAGAGCGCATTGACCCAATGAAGGAGGCGGGTCGCAAGGGTGTGGCGATAGACTGCAACCATAACGCTAGGGATGACTCAGAGATTTACCGTGGCGCAACGATTCGCTGTAACCGCATGGGCTCATCTTAATCCGTTTGATTGCGGCTTGGCGGCAGAACGGGCTCTCAGGTGATGCCGCATCGCAGCACCGCCCGATGCCACACCGCTCCCATCCTAAAGATTTATCGCAAAAACTACCGCATGGGACTCGTCATGGCTTCTCCGCCTGCAAAAAGTGAGGTTCGCGCTTCTCGAAGAACGCGGCAACGCCTTCGATGCAATCATGGGACTGAAGCGCGGTTGCCTGAGCGCTGAGCTCCGCTCGCAACTGATCCTTCAGCGTCGCGTTGAAGCTGGAGGATTGCAGCTGACGGATGGAGGAAAGTACCGCGCTGGGGCCCACCGCGAGCCGCCGAGCGATGTCGTGAGCCCTCGCGGCAATTTCCGCCGCAGGCGCGACGGCATAAGCGAGGCCCCACGCGAGCGCTGCGTGCGCATCGATCCTTTCGGCAAGCATCAGCGTCGCCAGGGACCGACCGGCGCCGATGCGCCGGGCTAAGTTGAACGTGATTCCGGCATCGGGAACCAGTCCCAGGCGCGCAAAGGAGGGGCAAAAGTAAGCGCCCTCCGCCACCACGATAATGTCGCTCGCCAAGGCCAGACTCATACCGGCACCGACAGCCGGGCCGTTCACAGCAGCCACGATAGGATAACGGAAACCGCTCAGCCTCAGAATGAGCGGATCCATAAAGCGGCGCATGTCGAAGTGCGCTCGCTGCCTTGCCTCTTCAGTCTCGAGGTCCACTGAATGCAAATCCACCCCGCTACAAAAGACTCCATTGCAGCCCGTGATAACCACGGCACGGGCCTTTAACTTACCGTGATCAAGGTCATCCAGAGCTGAATGGATCGCCCGAATGATCGTGATGTCGATGGCATTGCGGGTCGATTCGCAGCCAATCCTGAGCATTGCAACGTAATCATCGACGCCGACCGATAACTTGCTCATCTAGCCTCCTCGTGCGGCCCGGCATTCCGCGAATCAGGACTGGCCGGCGCTCGTGTCGCTTTTAATCACGACACACTGCTGATGTTCTTGACCTATGCTCTTGCAGGCTGAGTCGGCGCCGGACTGGCTCATGAGTCCGGACGCAATGACATACTTCGTCCCGGGCGTGGCGGGCGGCATCACGATGACTTCTGGAACAACGCCTCTGAAACGCGATTGCAATTGCGCGCGCCTGCGCTCAGCGGCCCGCTTGGTTCCTGATTCGGCCAGTCTCACCCTGTAGGAGAGGTCGGCCAAGCGCTCCCGGGCGAGGTTGGATTCCGGGCCCTGCGGATACGTCTTCAAAAATTCCTGCAGAGTTGAGGGCGTTAAATCGCTTTGTATCGACTTCCAAGCCGCCGCTCGCTGCAATGCGGTGATCTGAAATCGGGCCCGATCGGCCCGCAACCCCCCGGGGTAGTCATGCAAGTAGTCCTGGTAGCTTTGGATTGAACCGCCGTTTTGTGCAGCTTTCCATTTCGCATCGTCAGCGAATGCCAAAACAAACCCCCGCGCCTCGGCGGCGTGCTCGCTGTCAGGGTGCTGTTGCAGGAAGGCCTGGTAAGAGCCCAGGGTATTTGTTCTAGTAGCTTTGTCCCAGTCGCGGTTTTGGCTACTGCAGGCCGCGATCAGCAAGGTTCCCGCCAATCCGGCACCAACAAGCATTTTGTTCATGATCCGCTCCTTGATGACGCCCGTCCGCCGGGTAGAGCACATCTCATTTCGGTTCACTTATATTCGATACATACTGTCGCGTAAAGTTCCGTCCTTCCCGGGGAAATCACTATATTTATTGCCTTGTAAGGCATTCCTGGCATGGCGAAATTGCTCGCAGCACGTAGTCGACAATGCGCCGCGTCATGGTGCGGGTGATGGGGATGTGACCGAACAATGTTCGGAAATAAAAGGGCGCCGTCAACATATCGAGTATCAGCTCGATATCGGTGTCGGCGCGAATCTCATTGCGCTTTAGCCCGCGCGCAAAAGCCGCCCGCATCGAGTGACGGCGCGCTTCAATGACTTCAGCGCGGATCAGTTGCGCGAGAGCCGGATCGTGCGCCATATCGGCGACCAAACCGGCCAGGGATTGTCTTAGCGGTCCGGAGAAAGCCTTGTAGAGGTTTTGCACCACAGCGATTAAATCCTCGCGCAAAGAGCCGGTATCAGGGGCAGGATCGCGGCCCATTTCACTCACCACTGCGAAGGCCACCAAATGGCGTTTACTTGGCCAGCGGCGGTATAGGCTCGTTCGTGCGCGTCCAATATGGCGCGCCACGCGTTCGAGCGTCACCGCCGCGTATCCCCCGGCGCGAAGCGCTCTTAATACCGCGGTTACGACTTCCGCTTGAATCCTCGGATCGGGCGGTCGACCGAGGCGTCTCGTCGCTGCTTGACAGTCCACCGTTTTGTCGTCGCGATTGCTTTTTCGCGAACCGTTCATGTTTGCGGCCTCTTAAGGGTTACCAGAGTAATTGAACTTTCCGATACACCGTATCGTAGATGCACCGCAGTACCCTTGCACAACCATATGTTCCTAAAATGTCGTCCTGCCGATGTCTGTTTAGCCGCGGCTCATTCGTCTTTAG
>DASWUU010000141.1:0-8124 GCA_036401515.1 Steroidobacteraceae bacterium | reverse complement strand
CGTTCCAGGCGTCGGCCGATCATCATCAGGCGCCAGCCGTCATCCTGCGTCATGTCATCGAGTGCAAAACCGGCAATCGCCGCCAACGACAGCAGCAGGCTATCGAGGGTTTCGCGCGCATCGCTGCGCGCCATTTCCGCGCGACGGAAGTCCCGTTGCAGCACCGTCAGCGCACGCCAATTTTCCGCCGACAATGCGCTTCTCACCCGCGCCGCGCACTCGCCCAATCGGCCGATGTCGCCGCGCAAAGTAAACCGCTTTTCCGGATCGAAAACCGCCGTGGACCCAAAATGCTTGCATATGTCCATGGCTTGGCCGCGAAAGGGGAGATTGCGCCGCAGGCCTAAGGTGGCACGCAGCAATCGCGTCTTATAGTCGCAACGCTCTGCATAGCGGCCCATCCAGAACAGGTTCTCGACCAGGGTCGAGGGCAGTTCCTGATGCGGGTGCACGGTGCGATCGGCTCTGGCAATGGGAGCGGTGGCCTCCTCCGACGCCTCTTCCGAATCGCACAGCACCCAGATGTCCTTGCTGCCGCCGCCGCGCTGCATCGAGACGATTTCGGCATGCGCATCGGATGCGAAACGTGCAAGACCTCCCGGCATGACGCGATAGCCATTCGCGGTGGCAATGGCATAGACGCGGATGCCCAACGCGCGGGCCGAAAATGTGTCGGCGCTTTTCGTGTACCACACGGGCGCTTGGGAAAATGCCAGATGCTCTTGGGCGACGAAGGCGTGAGGGCGGGCGCGGATACGTGCGATGAGGACGTCGCGCTCCCCGGCATTGAGTTCGCTGCCGAATATGGGCCCGAGTTTTTGATTCGGATACGTCGGCTTGATCACGAGGTTGGAGAGGTTTGCGGCGACATATTCAAAGGCGGGCGGCTCTCCGCACCACCAGCTCGCCACCGAGGGCAGGAGCAGCTTCTCGCCGATGAGCGGCTCCGCGAGCGGCGGCAGGAAGCCGAGCCACGCGGCCGATTCCAATACGCCGCTTCCCAACGCGTTGGCCACCGTAACGTGGCCTTTGCGGATGGCGGCGAGCAAGCCGGGAACACCGAGCGCCGAATCGACACGCAGCTCCACCGGATCGCAGAAATCATCGTCGAGCCTGCGAAGGATGGTGTGCACGCGCCTGAGGCCTGAGAGCGTCTTCAAGAATACCTTTTCGTCACGCACGGTCAGATCATGTCCTTCGACCAGCGGAAATCCGAGCTGGCGCGCGAGATAGGCATGCTCGAAATAGGTTTCGTTGAAGGAGCCCGGAGTTAGCACTACGGCCAAAGGCTCCTCTTCGGCGTCGCGCAGCAGCTCGTCCCGCAGCGTCGCAAAGAACGATCCCAGCGGACGCACGTCCATAACTTGCGCCAGATGAGGAAATGCCCGCCGCACGATCTGGCGATTTTCGAGCGCATATCCCGGCCCTGAGGGCGCCTGCGTGCGGTCTGCAATCACCCACCAGCGCCCATCGGCCGAACGCGCCAAGTCCGCGGCATACGTGGATAGCCACCGATCGTTAGGCAGATTGATGTCCTTGCAGGGCCATAGAAAATTAGGATGACCGAACGGGATTTCGGGCGGCAACGCACCTTGAGCCAGCAGCTCCTGGTTTCCGTAAAGATCGGCCAGCACTGCATTCAGAAGCTTCGCGCGCTGCGCAACGCCCGCTTCGATCATCTGCCATTCCTGCGCCGAGATGAGGTACGGCAGCGGATCCAAGATCCACGGGCGGTCGCGTCCTTGACGATCGGCGTAGACGTTATAGGTGATGCCGTTCTCGACGATCATGCGCCGCGTGTATTCCGTGGCGCGCCGCGCGGCTCGCGCATCGTCCTCGAATATTCCCTCGATCAAGGTATGCCAGTGGCTCCTGACTTGGCCTTGGGAATCCAAAAGCTCATCGTAGCGATGCGGGTCGCTACGGTAACTCTGAAGGCGTGGATCCTTATCGATGATTGCGCAGGTCCAACGTGAAGGGAAATTCGTCGCTCGGGGTGGCCGGCTCGACGCTCATGGACCCCGGTGTGTGGCCTATTCTAAAAAATCTCGCCAGGCGCCTGCTTTCAGCCTCGAACGAGTTGACGGGAAGGGTCTCGTGGCTGCGGCCTCCCGGATGCACCACATGATACTGGAATCCCCCCAAAGAGCGCTTCATCCACGTATCGACTATATCGAATGTCAGCGGCGAGTGAATGCCGATGGTCGGGTGCAAGGCGGACCAAGGTTGCCAGGCGCGATAGCGCACGCCGGCGACGAACTCCCCTTCCCGTCCCGTGGGCCGCAGCGGAATCGCGCGGCGATTGCAGGCCACCACAAAGCGGCCGGGCGCAAGCCCCGTCACTTTGACCTGAACGCGCTCCACGGAGGAGTCCACGTAGCGTACGGCGCCGCCCGCCGTCCCCTCCTCGCCCATCACATGCCACGGCTCGAGTGCCTGATGCAGCTCGACCAAGGCGCCGTGCACCGCGATGTCGCCGAGCTTGGGAAAGCGAAATTCGAAGTGCGGCGCGAACCAATCGACATTCATATCGAAACCCGCGAGTCTTTGCTCTTCGATAACCTCCGAGAAGTCCTCGAGAATAAAATGCGGCAGCAGAAACCGGTCGTGCAGCGACGTGCCCCACCGGATCAAGCGCTCCGGGGCATAGGGTTCGCGCCAGAAACGCGCCACGAATGAGCGGAGCAGCAGCTGCTGAACCAGGCTCATGCGGGCGTGCGGCGGCATTTCAAAGGCGCGCATCTCGAGCAACCCGAGCCGGCCGGTCGCGGTGTCGGGCGAATACAACTTATCGATGCAAAATTCAGCGCGGTGGGTGTTGCCGGTCACATCGATCAACAGATTGCGCAGCAGCCGGTCCACCAGCCAGGGGGCCACCTCGGTTCCGACTTTCGGGAATTGCTTGAATGAGATTTCAAGCTCGTACAGGGAATCGTTGCGGGCCTCGTCCACGCGCGGTGCTTGCGAGGTCGGCCCGATGAACAGGCCCGAGAACAAATAGGAAAGCGACGGATGATTGTGCCAGTAGGAAATCAGGCTTCGCAGCAGATCAGGCCGGCGTAAAAAAGGAGAGTCCTGCGGCGTGGCCCCGCCCATCACGATGTGGTTGCCTCCGCCCGTTCCCACATGGCGGCCATCGATCATGAATTTTTCGGAGCGCAGCCCGCTGCCATGAGCCGTGTCGTAGAGATGCGTCGTCAGGGCAGTCAGCGCGTCCCAGCTCGCGCTTGGCTGCACATTCACTTCGATGACGCCCGGATCAGGCGTTACCTTGAAGTTCACCAGCCGCGGATCCTGCGGCGGTTCATAGCCTTCGATGATGACGGGTTGAGCGAGGGCCTTCGCGCTGGCTTCAACCGCCGCAATAATCTCAAGATAATCCTCGAGCGCTTGCGTCGGCGGCATGAACACGTACAGGACGCCATTGCGTTCCTGCACGCAAAGCGAGGTCCGGATGACGGGCTTCCCCTTCTCCACAGCCGCGGCTACTTCCGCCGCCGCCGAAGTCCCTTCGCTCGACCAGGATGTCTCGAGAACGGACGGTTCGTCGCGAGCGGCGGCCGCTGCCGCCGCTGCCGCACCCTTCTCCGTCAGCTCGCCATGAGGCGCGAGCTGGTCGAATTCATCGGTCGGATCCGCTGGATATACGTAAGGAAAGTCGATGGGGCTCACCGCGGGTAAGGAATCCAAGGGCAGGCGGTAGCCGATCGGTGAGTCGCCGGGGATCAAGTAGCAGCGCTCGCTGCGCAAAAACCAGCCGCTGCTTTCCCAGGCAGCGCCGCCCTTGGCTGGCGCGCCCCGGGCCTTAGTGCCCCTGGCGATCGGCAGCACGTATCCCACTGCGGCACTCAAATCGCCGCTGAACACGCGCGCCAAGCGTGCGCGCTCGAGCGGATCTGAAAGTTTCGAGTTCAAGACATCGACGTTGGCGGGCAGCTTGCGCTCGCGCAGCAGGTATTGAAAAACATCTTCGAAGGCGGGAAACACGTAGTGAGGCGAAACTCCTAGGCAGCCGGCTATTGCGTGCAGAAGCCGCGGCGCATTGGTGGTGGCTCCCGGGTAGCACTGCGTTTCATCGGCGATGAGCGCGGCCTGGCTCCATAGCGGCTCGCCGTCCTTGCGCCAAAAGCAGTTCAATGACCAGCGCGGCAGCTGTTCGCCGGGATACCATTTCCCCTGGCCGAAATGCGCAAGACCGAGCGGTGCATAGCGGTCTTTGAGCTTGCGAAACAGATCCGCGGCTATTTTGCGTTTGTTCTCGCCCAGCGCTTCGGTATTCCACTCGGGTGCCTGAGAATTTTCAGCGGCAACAAACGTGGGCTCCCCGCCCATGGTCAGCCGCACGTCATCGGCCACCAGGGCTGCATCGATCCGCTGGCCGAGCGTGTCGATCATGACCCATTGCGCCTCCGAATACGGCTTGGTGACGCGCGGCGCCTGCCAAACCCTCTCGACCTTCATGGCGTACTCGAAGGTGGTCTCGCACTGGTCAACCACCCCGGAAAGCGGTGCCGCCGATTGTGGATCAGGCGTGCAGGAAAGCGGGATATGCCCCTCGCCGGTCAGCAGGCCCGAGGTTGGATCCAATCCGATCCAGCCGGCGCCCGGCAAGTACACCTCGCACCAAGCGTGCAGGTCGGTGAAATCATGAGTCGGGCCTGCCGGTCCCTCGGCGGGTTTCGTATCGGCCACCAATTGAATGAGATAACCGGACACGAAGCGCGCGGCTAGGCCAAGATGCCGCAGCAGTTGAACCAGTAGTTCAGCCGAGTCGCGGCAAGAGCCGGAGCGCTTGGCCAGCGTCTCTTCGGGTGACTGCACGCCGTGTTCCAGGCGGATGACATAGTTGACGTCGGCGGCAAGACGGCGATTCAAGTCCACCAGAAAATCAATGGTGACGCGCGGCTCGCGCGAGATTGCCGCCAAGTAACGCGCGAACAGGGGCGCCGCAAAGCCGATATTGAGAAACGGCGCGAGTTCGCGTTTCTCGGTCGCTTCGTACTGGAACGGAATTTTTTGCGCGTAGGGTTCGAGGAAAAAATCAAACGGATTCTGCACCGCCATTTCCGCGGTCAAATCCACCTCAACCCTAAGCTCCTGCGTGGGCTTCGGAAACACGACCCGGGCGAGGTAGTTCGATAGTGGGTCCTGCTGCCAATTGATGAAGTGCTCGGCAGGCTTTAGCTTCAGCGAGTACGACAGGATACGGGTGCGGCTATGCGGCGCGGGCCGCAGCCGAACGATCTGCGGGCCTAAATTGACCAGTCGATCGTAGCGGTAATGCATGATGTGATTGAGCGCTACGTGAATCGACACTTAAGTCTGACCTCCGGTTGAACACGCCATTCTACGCGGATCTGTTGGCGCCTCGGTACTCATCAATCAAGGTGTGGATGAAACGCAGCTTGCGGATGGCGGACGCGGACAGAATGAAGGGATAGCTGTCAGGCAATCCTAAACCGCGATTCAAGTTGTTCAAGACGTAAGTCAGCGATAGCCACGATTCGATCATGGCCTCGAAGTTGCGGAAATGGGGGTTAAGCGGATCTGGCGGCGGCTGCATGCGCGGTTCGTCATTGCGTTGCGGCCGCAGCGCAAGGCCGGCGGCACCGGCCGTTTCGAGCGCGTCCACCATATGTAAGTAATGGGCCCATGATTCGGCCCAGTCTTCCCACGGGTGCATGGTCGCATAGGCGCTGATGAAATTCTTATCCCAACCGGCCGGGGGTCCTTCCCGATAATGCCGTTCCAGCGCTTTTTGATAGTCCGCCTGCTCATTGCCGAAAAGCTCGCGAAAGGCCTCGAGATGCGCGCTGCCGGCGATCAAGGTGTCCCAGAAATAATGCCCGATTTCATGGCGAAAATGCCCCAAAAGAGTGCGGTACGGCTCCCGATGCAGCGTGCGCTCCTTTTCGCGGTGCACGTCGTCCGCTTCCGCGATGTTGATGGTGATCAACCCATTGTCGTGGCCTGTCAACACACGTTTGGCATCGCCGTCGCTCGAGTCTTCGAGGAACTCGAACGCGAGTCCGAAACTGCCGGCACCATTCTTGGGTACGACAGGGAGTGAGAGACCGAGTAGCGTGTAGAGCATGCGACGCTTGGCGACCTCGAGGCGGAACCAAGCAACGCGATTGCGCTCGCTCGATAATGCCGGGATGATTTTATTCAAGCGGCAGGAGCGGCAAAAATCACTGGATTCATCGACAGGAATGACCCAGTTGCATACGCTGACGAGATCGTAGTTCGCGCACAGACGATAGCCCCGCGAGTCCGGTGCTTCGAGTTCCGCGCGCCACAGCCCATCCGAGCACTGCGTGAGCGCCCCCATGAAACCTAAATCCGGCAGGAACGCGAGGGCATGGCCGCAATTCAAGCAACGCACATTCTCGAAGAAAATCAAGTTTTGGCAGTGCGTGCAGTGAAAGGTTTTCATGCCGCTGCGATAGTACAGAAAACCAGGGGCAAAAAGAGGGCAGCGATGCGCGCCAATGGTGCAAGCGTGCGCGCGTCGGCTAAAGCGGGCACCTCCTACGTATAGTTGGCTAAAATTCCTACTCTTCAGCCCAATTTGGCATGCCATAAACATCGACCATGGCGAGTAACAGACAGATAATGGAACACTCGCGTGCGCACGCGGCGGAACAACCAAGTCGCATGAGAATCCGCTTCGGGTATGAGCTGGTGTACTCCTGCCCCCAGCCGGTTCCGATGATTTTCATGTTGCACGTACATGCAAGCAGGGCGGCCGACCTGCTACGCCCGGACCATATGGTGATCGACCCCCAGATACCCATCGACACTTACGTGGATTTATTCGGCAATACCTGCACACGCATTGTCGCGCCCCCGGGGACGATTCGAATCACGGCGGACGGGCTCATTGAAGACAGCGGCATGCCGGAACCTGCTTTTGAGGAGGCTCAAGAACACCCCGTCGAGTCATTGCCGCACGAGGCGCTCATGTATTTGCTCGGCAGCCGTTACTGCGAGACGCAAGTGCTGATGGATGAGGCATGGCGGCAGTTCGGTCACATGGCGCCTGGATGGTCGCGAGTCCAGGCAGTGGTCGATTTCGCCCACAAACACATTCAGTTCGGTTATCACTTTGCCCGTCCCACCAAGACGGCATCGGAAGCGCATTCGGAACGCCAGGGCGTGTGCCGTGATTTCGCCCACCTCGCGATTACGCTGTTGCGGTGTATTAATGTTCCGGCGCGCTACTGCACGGGATATCTCGGCGATATCGGCGTCCCGGTGGCGGATGCTCCCATGGATTTCGCGGGCTGGTTGGAAGCTTACGTGGGCGGCGCCTGGCATACGTTCGATCCACGCAATAATCAGCGGCGCATCGGGCGGATATTAATTGCGCGCGGGCGCGATGCAGCCGATGTCGCCATCAGCACCGGCTTTGGTCCCAATTACCTGCAGGTGTTCAAAGTCTGGACGGACCAAGTCAAGGAACAAAGCGCCGGCGCGCAGGCCTAAGACTCGACAGGACTAGAACGCAAAAGTCACCACGTTTCCGACAGCGGAATATGCGTAGCATGGCTCGCCACGCGCGCAAGCCATGCGCCAATGGCCGGATACGCAGACAACTCAAATCCACCGTCCGCGGCGCAATGCGTATAGCCGTAGAGCGCGATGTCGGCAATGGAATAACGATTGCCCGCGAACCAGTCGTGTGAACGAAGATGAGTCTCCATGACCTCGAGTGCCGCTTTACCCTTGGCGTGCCATTCGGTAACGAGGTGAAGCTTCTTCTGCAGTTGGTCCTTCGGCGCAAAGGCGAGCCAAAAGCGAGCCACCGCGATATACGGCTCGTGACTGTACTGCTCGAAGAACATCCATTGCAGCACCTTGGCGCGATCCCAGCGATCGGACGGCAACAACGGCGTATTTTCAGCTAGGTACCAGAGGATCGCGCCGGATTCGGCCAGCAGTCTGCCGTCCTCAAATTCCATCAAAGGCACGCGGCCGTTGGGATTTTTCGCGAGGAAATCGGGCCGGCGCGTCGAGCCGTCGTGCAGCCCGTAGTCCTTGAGGGTCAGCGGAATGTTCAATTGACGAGCGGCTAGACGCACCTTGTAGCAATTGCCCGAGACATGCATCTGATGAAGTATT
>DASWUU010000140.1:0-9713 GCA_036401515.1 Steroidobacteraceae bacterium | reverse complement strand
TTCGATGAGGCGTCCCTCAACTACTCGCCCAAACCGAGCCGGTTGAGCAGCGCGCCGTAGCGGGCATCGCTTTGTAGCCGGGCAAGCAGCGGATCGTATGCAATACCGTTGAGTCCGCTGTCGCGCTGCTCATACGCTCTCGATAGCCACTCGAAGGCTTTTTCTTTGTCGCCGCTCCAGGCATATACATCGGCGATTTGGTAGGCCATGTCGGCGGCGTGCTTGGCGATGAGGTCCTGGAGCGCTTGCTGCGCGGACTTTTCGCGACCACTGGCGTGCTCGATCATGGCGGTGGCCATTTGCCGGGTGGCTTCATTGGTCTGCTGTTGAAACTCCGTCTGCGCGTCGGCGAGCCTGCCGTCGAGCATGTGTAGCTGCCCCAATGCGAAATGAAAGGAGTCATTGGCAGGGCTGATCGCGAGAGCTCGTTCCAGGGCACGGCGCGCGGCGGGATAATCGCCCGTCATGGTTAGGAACAGCCCGACGTTGGCCCAGGCGTAACCGCTGAGCGGGTCCAGCTCGATGGCCTTATTCATGGCTTTGATGGCCTGGGGAATTTTGCCGTAGGCCGCAATCTGCGCGCCGTACAAGCTTTGAACCGCGCTTTCGCCGGGTGCCAGGTTCAGGGCCTGCTCGCTGTCGGCTCGGGCTCCGGCAAAGTCGAGAGTCTCAAGACGGTACAAGGCGCGCGCGCGGTAGCCATCGACCAGCTGCGGCGCAAGCTCAAGCGCTTTTTCGGCATCGGCCTTCGCTTGCGAAAACTTTGCCGCGTCCTGCTCGGCAACCGCGAGAGAAGTCTCGCTGAAGGACAGCCCGGCGTAGGCGCCGGCAAAGTTCGGATCGAGCGCGATGGCTTTGCGATAGGCACTGACCGCGCGTTCGAGGTCTTCGGCGTTGCCGCGGCGCCCGAATTGCCGCGCCAACAGGAACTGGTTATAGGCTTCCGGGTTATCACTGCGGTTCGGATCGAGGCCGAGTGCCGGCAGGAGCTTGAGCTTGAGCGCTGCGACCACCGCGGCAGCGATTTCATCCTGCACCTGGAAGATGTCTTTAACGTCGCGTTCGTAGCTCTGCGACCACAGATGGACGCCATCCTGAGCGCGGATCAACTGCGCCGCGACGCGGATCGTGTTGCCCGCACGGCGTACGCTTCCATCGAGCAGGTGGGCGACGCCCAAGGCAGAGCCTATCTGCGCGATCGGGACCTGGGTCCCGCGGTAGTGGAATGAGGAGGTTCGAGCGATGACCTCTAAGTCCTTGACTTGCGCGAGCAACGTGATCAGTTCCTCCGACAGTCCGTCGGAAAAGTATCGCTGGTCCTTGTTCTCGCTCATGTCCACGAACGGCAACACGGCGATGGAATTTTCGCTGATCGGTTTTGTCACATAAACCGAGTTCCCCGCACTGGCGAGCGCGCGATCACGGTCGGTGACTTGACGTTGTACCTCATAAGCCGCAACCGCCATGACAAGGAGCGCGGCTAGTGCAATGACCGACACTTCCAATTGATTGCGGCGCACGAACTTGACCAGCCGATAAAGGGGCTGCGGCGGCTGCGCCATCACCGGTTTGCCGTCGAGGTGGCGCCGCAAGTCATCCGCCAATGCGGTGGCGCTCGCATAGCGCGCCTGGGGATCTTTCTCCAAGGCCTTGAGCACAATCAGGTCCAAGTCACCGCGCAACTGCCGCACCAATTGCTCGTGTGTTGTGGACCGCGTCGTCCAGGCATCCTTTACCACTTGTGTGCTGAGCTTGCGGACTTCGGCGGCTGCGATGGCGTGCTCGAGCATTGCCCGGGATGCGCCGGTGTTGAGCTGATAAGGTCTGCCGCCGGTCAAAAGCTCGAACAGCACCACACCCAAGGAGTAAATATCGCTTTTGGCATCGACGGGGTCGCCCCGCACCAACTCGGGGCTGGAGTAGGTGGGAGTCAACGCGTGCCCATAAAGGGTGGTGAGCGGAAGCTGGCTGTCTCCGGCGCCGCTTTCCAACAGAGTCGCGACGCCGAAGTCGAGCAGTCGTGCCTGGCCTTCGTGGGTGACCAGAATGTTGGAGGGCTTGAGGTCTCGATGAATGACGTGGCGATCGTGCGCGTACTGCACTGCCTCGAGCACTTGTAGAAACAGACGCAGCCGCTGGCGAAGGTCGAGACGCTTTGCATCGCACCAGTCGTTAAGCTGTTCACCTTGCACAAATTCCATCGACAGGTAAGGCAAGCCGCCGGGATCGATGCCCGCGTCGTAGAGCCGCGCGATGTGGGGATGTTCCAAGCCGGCAAGGATGTCGCGCTCGCGCGCAAAGCGCTGTTCCAGATCCTTGCGCACGCGCGTCAGCGCGGGCAGCTTCAGAGCGACTTCGCGCTTGAAGACCCCGTCGGCGCGCTTGGCCAGCCACACCTCGGCCATGCCGCCGGCACCCAGGGGTCGGATCAATTCATAAGGACCTACGCGCGCGCCGGGCTCGAGTCCAGATATGGGCCCCGCCTCAGCGGGGCCGGCAGGAGTTTGCTTGGGCAGTATCAAGAGCGTCTGCGGCGCGGCGTCTTTTGGGTCCTGCAACAGCGCTTCGCGCAAAAGGGTAGCGATTTCCGCGTGTTCGGGCGGCAGTTCATCGAGCCAGGCACGGCGGCCTTCCCGGTCCAGCGGAAGCGCCTGGTCAAGCAGGTCGCTCATCGTCTTCATCTGAGCGATCGAGAGCTTCATTATCTTTATCGGCGGCGGAGGCGGGTGCGCGCTGCGACGCTCACCGCAACGATGCCATGAGAATAAGCCGCGCCTTCTCCCAATCCCGTTGCACTGTGCGTTCGGCAATTCCCAGGGTCTCAGCGATTTCCCGCTCGCTGTAACCGCCAAAATAACGCATTTGCGCAACCTGCGCTAAACGAGGTTCTGCTTGCTCCAAATCCTCCAGTGCCTCGTGCACTCTCAAGACCGTGTCCTCGGTATCGACGAGATTGGCCTCAAGATTGGTGGACAGCGTCAATGGCCGCCAGTCGCCGCCGCGCTTTTGCGCGATCCGCTCTCTTACGTTATTGACGATGACGGAACGCATCACCTGGGAGGCGTAGGCAAAAAATGCCCGCCGGTCCTCGGCGCGCAATTCCCCCGAATGCACAAAGCGCAAGTAAGACTCGTGCACGAGGCTAGTCGTGTCCATCACGGTGTTGCGCCCCCCATCGCGCAACCGAGCCCGCGCCAGCCGCTGCAGATCGGTGTAGGACGCCGCGAACAGCGCGTCGCGCGCGCCGGCATCGCCCGCCTGCATCCGTCCCAACAGTTCGGTGAGCTGAGTCATCCCATCTCCTGAACGGATCGACTGGGGCCACGATACCGCGTCCATAGGACCTGTGCCACGGCCAAATCAAGGAAGCAATGTCGGGTTTGGGGTGCGGGACGTGTCTGTATGGCTAAGGCGGAGAAATTCGCCGCCAATGATGACCCTATCGACCATCCAAGGAGAACACTGATGAACACCTTAATCAAATCCAAAACCAAGCGTTTCGCCGCCGGCGCCCTGTTGATCGCGGCCGCATCGAGCTTCGCAGGC
This sequence comes from Steroidobacteraceae bacterium, assembly GCA_036401515.1. Taxonomy (GTDB): domain Bacteria; phylum Pseudomonadota; class Gammaproteobacteria; order Steroidobacterales; family Steroidobacteraceae; genus Bog-1198. The sequence continues at coordinate 6,167 of DASWUU010000140.1, read as the reverse complement.
ATCAGCTCAGCAGCCGACACCGGTCCGTTGCTGGCATTGGTGAAATATGGAGATCTCAACGTCTCGAGCCCCGCGGGTGCAACAGTACTTTACACGCGTATCCGCACGGCAGCGGGACAAGTATGCCGGCCTTTCGACGGCCGTGACTTGGCGTTCAAGAAAGTCAAAGACATCTGCATGCACGATGCGATTGCAGATGCAGTGTCGAAAGTCGATCAACCGGCGCTGTTCTCGGTGTACAACGCCAAGAACGGGATTTCGAAGCCCGTCATGCTGGTCTCACGCTAGAGTGCCTCAGCGCAAACCTGTGCGGTGGCGGGTGCTGCCGCACAGGGATCGGGACCTTAGGGCGTTGCGGCGCCGCGCGTTGAAGTTCAAAATCAATGCGCTTGCTACTGGTGAACCGCATATGCCCAAAGCCCCAACCGAGTGGCTCCTGCAGCCCAGACTCAAGAAAAAACCGGCGAAGAGTCATTCAAGAGATCCACAAGACAATCCGCTGTTCCAGGAAATCTGGAACGTGGTGGCGGCTATTCCGCGCGGGCAGGTGTCGACTTACGGCGCGGTCGCACGGGCAGCCGGACTGCCGGGCCGCGCGCGGCTGGCGGGACGTGCGCTGCGCGAGTCGCCTAGAGAGATGCATTTGCCGTGGCATCGCGTGGTCGGTGCGGGTGGACGCATCGTCTTTCCGCCCTCGGCGCTCGCGCACCGCGAGCAGACCCGGCGGCTGCGCGCCGAAGGAGTCGTCGTTAACGAGGGCCGCGTCGAACGCTCATTCCTTACCGATCTCGAGGCGTGATGTTCAAGCCCGTCGCTCAACCGCCGAGCGCGGCGGCGCGGAACAATGATCTCGCGCCCCTACCTTCCCACCAGGTCCGCGATGAGGAGGATGAGTTCTCCGACATCGAACGGCTTCGCCAAGTGAGCTTGATAGCCAGCGATAAGAGATCGCTTTCTATCTTCTGCTCGTGCGAATGCGGTGAGAGCCAACGCGGGAATCCGATTCATGCGAGCCTCGTCGGCGCGCAGTGCCCGGATCAACTGATAGCCGTCCATCCTTGGCATGCCGATGTCGCATATGAGGACAGTCGGCTTCGCCTTCTTCAAGGCCATCAATACGTCCTCGGCCGACGCGAAACTGGTCACCTCGGCCCCCTGTGCTTCCAGTACCTCTCGCAGCAGCTCGCGCGCATCGGGTTCATCGTCGACGGCGAAAATGTGAACGCCGTCAAGCCTCGGAAGCGAGAGATTCTCTCCGGGTTGAGTCTCTGTGGTGGGATGGACGCGTGGCGAACTCTCGTCCTCGAGCTGGACAATCGACAGAGGCAACTGCACGGAAAAAGTGGCGCCCTTGCCCTCGCCCTGACTCGCCGCTCTGATCGAGCCTCCGTGCAATTCCACCAGTTGCTTAGAGATCGCCAAACCCAATCCTAAGCCACCAAAGGTCCGCGTTGTCGAGCTGTCTTTTTGCGAAAATCTGTCGAAGACATAGGGTAGATAACTTCCCGGAATGCCAATGCCGGTGTCGCTGACACTTAACTCCAAGTGCGAGTTGACGCGTTGAAGAAGCACTTGTACCTGACCCCCTTTCGGAGTGAACTTGATGGCATTTGTAAGCAAGTTCCATACGACTTGTTGCAGGCGGGCGCCATCGGCGCTGATGATGTCTCGGCTCGCGCCTAACATTGCCTTCAGGCGGATTCCCTTGGTATCCGCCGTCGGCCTGGCGGAGTCCACGGCAGCTTCTACGACGCTCGCGAATGAGATCTGATGCAGGTCGAGCCGAAGCTTGCCCGTCATAATCCGGCTCAAATCCAAAAGGTCGTCGATGAGTTGGACCTGGGCCCGTGCGTTGCGGTCGATGACTTCAATGGCCCGCTTCTGGGCGTCGGGTCCCTTCGGCGGCTCCTCTCTCAACAATAGCTGCGTCCAGCCGAGAATCGCGCTCAAAGGAGTGCGCAATTCGTGCGAAAGCGTCGCCAGGAATTCATCTTTAAGTCGGGTCGCCCGCTGCGCGGCCATACGTGCGCTGCGCTCGGCGTCGAGCATCTCTTCGCGCTGCCGATTGGCGCCATCCAAGGCCTCCACCCGCTTGTTCTCGGTAAGGTCTCGGGTGAGCTTGGCGTAGCCGACGAGGCAACCAGTGCTGTCACGAAGGGCAGTGATCGTGACATTGGCCCAAAACGTCGTCCCATCCTTTCGCAAGCGCCATCCGGTATCTACAAAGCTGCCCCGCTCCGCGGCGACTTGCAGTTCGTGGTCGGGCCACTGGCTGTCTCTCGCATCCGCCGGATAAAAGATCGAGAAGTGCTGCCCAATGATCTCACTCGCAGCGTAGCCCTTGATCCTCTCGGCCCCGCTGTTCCAGCTGGCGACGTTGCCGTTGGCATCGAGCATAAAAATTGCGTATTCGGTGACGCCTTCCACGAGTAGACGAAAACGCTCTTCGCTTCGACGCAATTCCTCTTCGTGGGCGCGTCGTTGCGTCAGGTCGCGCGTGACCTTTGCAAATCCCACGAGCTCGCCTTCGTCATCCCGCATGGCCGTGATGACGACATTCGCCCAAAATTGAGAGCCGTCTTTTTTGACTCGCCAACCCTCGTCTTCGAACACGCCGGTCTCGCGCGCGACCTTGAGTTCGTGCTCCGGCAAGCCGCTTTCCAGGGTCTCAGGAGGGTAGAACCGCGAAAAATGCTGTCCTATGATCTCATCGGCTTGATAACCTTTGAAACGCTCGGCGCCGGCGTTCCAGGTTAAAATATGGCCGTCGGGATCCAGCATGAAAATCGCATAATCCCGCACGCTTTCGACGAGTAGCCTAAATCGCTCCTCGCTTTGCCGCAGGCCTACTTTGTTGACGCCCATCTCGCGTGTCATCGCATCACACTAGCATGCACCGAGCCCGCGCACACACCGCGGCGCGTTGTAAACTTTCTCCGACATTGGATCGCGATCCTAACTGACTGCGTTAAACGGCAAGCTCTAATTTGGAATGAACGAGGCGATGCGGTTGATTACGCCAGTGCCGAGCGGCGCGCGGATATCGTGATGTCCTGATGGAAAGCCGCAGCCAATTCTTTATTTCCGTGCACGAACAGGCCCGCGTTTGAGCGTTTCGCGTGGTGCTTTGCGCTGGCGGCGGCTGAGGCGACATCTTCGGGAAGCTCGAACTCGCCAGGCGCGATGCGCACGGCACCGATCGACAAGCTAGTCAGCGGAAACCGGGTGGGATTGCCGAGCCTGTCCTCGGCCTCGATGTAGCCGAGATCGCGAGCGCGCGTATCGTAGAGCGCCGGCGACGCGGCATTGAACCGCGCGATTATGTTCGCGCATCGCATTTCCCAATTCTCGCTTTGAAACAGCACCACGAAGTCATCGCCGCCGACGTGGCCGGCAAAGTCGCGCTGCGAATCGCATTCCTGGACGATGACGCTCGCCAACAAGCGGATCATTTTGTCGCCCTGCCAGTAGCCGAATTGATCATTGTAGGGTTTGAAATTATTCAAATCGCAGTAGCTGGCGCAAAACGAGTTCTTGCCGAGAAGCAAACGGCGGATGTGTTGTGTAATGGGAATATTGCCTGGGAGGAAGGTCAACGGGTTGGCGTGGCGCGCGGCCTCGATCCGAAATTCCGTTACCGAGCGCACCAGCTGTTCGGGCGTGCCGATTCCCACGTACTGGCCGGCGTCAACGAACACATAGCCGTCATTCAAGTAACGTTGATCCTCGGCGGTGAGCACGTGAATCAGTTCTTCCAGGGGGCGGCTGACTTCGATCAACAACGGATCGCTTTCCATGAAGGTCGCGCAACCCTTGCGGCCGTAGACTTCCGGATAATAGGGCAGCGTGTAGATCTCGAGAAAGCGCCGTCGATTGATCAAGCCAACCGGCTTCTCATCCTTCAAAACCGCAATCGAATGCAAGTGTGGATGGTCCTGAAACAATTCCAGCAGTTTCTGATTGGTCGTCGAGGGCGTCACGGCGGGCGCGGAAATGACGAGTTGTCCCGCGGTCTGCGAGTGGTTGTAGGCACGGCGCAGTTCAGGGAACACCGCGATATCCCGAGCGGCGAGCACGGCGCGCGCTGCCGCCGGAACCATGGCGGCGGGTTCTTCCACCGGATAGCCCATCGCATATCCCTGCACGCAATCGACGCCCAAATCCCGGACGACCCGAAGGTCTGCCTCGTTTTCGAGGCCTTCGGCGATGATGCGGCTACCGAAGCTTTCAGCGAGGCGCAGCATCGCCTTGACGCTCTGAACCTTTTTACCGTCGTTGTGGATGTTGTGGCAGAAAAAACTGTCGATCTTCACGAACTCCGGTTCGATTTCAGCCCAAAGACGCAAGCTGGAGCTGCCATCGCCAAAGTCATCGAGCGCTAAACTTACGCCAATGCCGCGCAGCATGCGGATAGCGGCAGCCATGGCGGCGTGATCGGCGACGCGTTCGTGTTCGGTAATTTCGATCACCAGGCGACGGGCTGGAAGATCGCAGCGGGTCAATGTCCGTTGTAGTTGCTCGCAACCCTCCATGGACCCGAGATGGGCTACGGCTCGGGCCGAGAAATTGACGAAGAGCATGCCGGTGCGCTTCATTTTTGCGTACGAAGTTAAAATCACGTCGCTGGCGTGGTGCTCAAGCTCATCGCTGAAGCCGCCGAGCGAGGCGGCGCGGAACAAGGCGGCCGGCAGGTGCATAGGAGAGCCGCGAAGACCGCGAATCAGCCCTTCATGGGCAATGATTTCGCATTTCGCCACGGCGACGATGGGTTGAAAGACGCCGTGCATTTCGCCCAAGGTCAGCAGATCCGGGTGCTTCGCAATAGCAGCCGCCATGGATTGAGATCGAGTTGAGATGATCGCCCCCAGGGTGCACTGTCGGACCGGAGGCGATTATTAAAGAGATAGTGCTGCGGCGCGCAGGCGCAGTTCTCACTCGCCCACAGCAACTCATATTACAAATGTGTGACAGCAGCGGGCGCGGCTTGATTTCAGAAGCTTCGCCCGTGCATCACGTGCGGTGTTCCATTCGCGTATTGGCTGGCGGCTGCTCAGGCGATGACATAATCCCAGCGTGGCCGCCAGGGGCGGCTGTAACTGATGCTGCAGGCTTAACTGACTGCGTTAAAGGGCAAGCTCGCCAAGAGTTCCGCGACGCCGTTCCACATCACTTGGATGCCGATGCAGAACAACAGGAATGCGGACAGCCGCACCACGATGGTGGTGCCGGTGACGCCGATCCATTTGGCGAGGCGCGCGGAGTTTCGATAGAACCCGTAGATCAGCAGCGATATCAGCGCCGTCGCGACGAGCGTTTCGACGAAGAACGCGAGAGAGGAAGTATGGAATCCGCTCGGGCGGCCGGCGCCCAAGGAGATGGCGACGGAAATGGTGCCGGGTCCTGTGGTCAGGGGCATGGTGAGGGGGTAGAAGGCCAGCCGGCTGGCCGAGACGTCCAAGGACTTGGGCTCGGGCGTTTCGCTGCGGCGTTGTTGAGTGACGTCGGGAGCATTGAGCATGCGCCAGCCTGCGGCGGCGACGATGATGCCGCCGGCGACGCGCAGCACCGGCAACGAGACGCCAAAAAATCCCAAGACGTAGGCGCCAATGTACAGGGAGGCTGCCATGATGATGAAGGAGTAAATGGCAACCCAGCGCGCGATGAGGCTGCGGAATTCAAAATCGAAATCGCGAGTCGCGCCGAAGAATATGAAGGCGCCCGACAGCGGATTGACGATGGAGAACAATGCCGTGAAGGTCAGCAGGAATGTCGAAAAGGAAAGCTCCATCGTGGGCATTCTAGCGAATCGCTTCGAGAATGGCCTTCACCAAGGGTTGCGGCGAGTAGCCGGCGGCGTGGGGCGTAAGTCCTAAGCGCACGATGACCAACTGACGCGACTTGATGATGGCAACGTTCTGGCCATCGTGGCCGGACATCCAAAAGGTATCCGCGGGAATACCGAAGGCCGTATCGGGATTCACGCCGGGGGTCACCGGTTCAGAACCCCACAGCCAGGTTTGTCCCTTGCCGTATTGGCCGCGCGAGGCTGCCACCGGGGTGGCCATCATGGACACATAGCCTGCGGGGAGCAGGTCCTGCCCCTGCCAGGTGCCGTCTTGTAGAAGGAACTGTCCATAGCGTGCCCAGTCGCGTGCAGTGGCGTACAT
>DASWUU010000139.1:0-3591 GCA_036401515.1 Steroidobacteraceae bacterium | reverse complement strand
TTCGGTCAGCAGCTCCGGGGTGATCTTCGCCGGTGCCGCAGGTCGGGGCTCACACTGTCCCCCGCTCGCTTTGCCCGCGTCAGGCGGTTACTCGTCCCTTCACAGCATTTACGGCAGTCAGCATACTTCCCGGCGGTAGTTCACTGCAACTCGTCATCGGCTCGAAGGCTGGAATAATGCGAAGGTTCACCGAAGCCATCCCGCGCATTTGCACATGAATCACGCGCCGCCGCCTCCGACACTCCCCTCGGATCATCCCCTCAACCTATTGATCGCGGTGTAAGTCATACGAACTGGAAAGCCGCTTCCGCCAGGCGATCCAGCCGACGAGTATCGATAGTGCCGCCACCACAAGCGGTGCCACCCCGTGTCCGTATTCGCCGTGGAGTGTCACGGTCGCGAGCGCCGCCAACATCACGGTGCAGCCGAGCGCCGAGCCCCACAGCCGCGTCTGGGCCCGCGCCAGCAAAACGGCGCTCGTGAGTTCCAGCGATCCGGTGACGAAATGGAACCAGCGCGGGTATCCCCATTTTAAGTATTCCTCGTAGATAGATCCCGGAGCGAAGATGTTGCTGAGGGATCCGACGACGAAGAAAGCGGCAAGGGCTAAGGGTAAGACTTGGCGCCAGGAGATTTTAGACATTTGTCCGACCTTGGAGGATGAGTCCTCACCACAGGATGACGGGCGTTCGCTTCAACCAAGTGTCGTTCGCGAGTTGCTCCACCACGAACCGAGCGACATCGGCGCGTGCTACCTTCCCGCCGTTGATGCCTGCGAGGTCGATGACGGCCCTGATGCGGCCTTGAGCTGGGTCATCGGTGAGCATGGCGGGCCGGACGATCACCCAATCGAGTGAGCTGGCGCGGATCACGGCTTCCTGACGGTCCTTGTCCTTGTAAGCTTGTTTGAGCAGCAAAGGCTGGAAGAGCCGGTCGAACACGAAGCCGCCGTGGCCGCGGCTGTCCCCGACCCCCAGAGCGGAGATGCAGAGCAGGCGGCGCACGCCGCTGCGCGTCATCGCCGGGACCAGCGCGCGCATCGCTTCCGTCAGGAAGCTGACCTTGCGGAAGCCCATGCCGGTGCCCAACGCGCTGACGACGGCATCACAGCCGACCATGGCGCGCCCGAGAGTGACCTCATTGCGGGCATCGCCCTCGATCAATTCTGCTCCCGGCAGATCGGCGCCTGCCGTCGAGCGAACCAGCGCCACGACGGAATGGCCTTTCGCCACGGCATCGCTGACGATCAGCCGTCCCGTTCCGCCCGTTGCACCCAAAACAAGAACCTTCATGTTTAACCTCCTACGCCGCGGCGGATTTGCGGGCCGCCGAGAAAACATCGCGGGGGGACGTCGTGCCCACCACGTGCTCCGTACCCTCGACCCCGAGGTCCATCCATCCCGCGTTGACGGCCTCAAACATCGCTTCGGCCGGTCCGGTCTGGCCCTTCGGAATGCCCAACTGCTCGAATGCTGCCGGCCACTCGGCCCGCGGGATGGCAAAGGCTTTGACGTCAAGCTTCATGACTTCACCCAGTTGCGCTGCGACTTCATTCGCGCTCACCATCGAACCGAGTTCGATGACCCGATGCCCCGACCACGCCGGCCCGCTCAGAAGTGTTGCGACCTCGGCGCCGATGTCGTTGGTCGCGACCATGGTCGATTTCCGATTTGTCGGGTTGTAGTACACCGGCAGCGCGCCGCCCTGAGCGACGTGCAAGCCGTAAAGGAAGTTTTCGAAAAAGCCGCCGGCTCGAACATATGCGATCGGCAATGTCAGGTCGCGAAAGCCCTGCTCCAGAAGCGACAGGGCAGTGATCATCCCCAGCCCGCTGGTTCTGTTCGCGCCCATCGATGAGAGCGCGACGACCCGCGGCGCCGGCGCTTTGGTGAGCGCCGCGACATAGTTCGCGATGACGCCCTTGGCTTCCTTGAAATCCGGCGAGGGTGCCCAAACGGCCGGCAACATGACAAACGCGCCGTCGACGCCCTTAAGCGCCCGCTCGATGGCGGCCGCATCCGTCCAGTCGCCGTCGACCAGTTCCACGCCCTGACCCGCCCAACTTGCCGCCTTTGCGCGGTTGCGGACCAGCGCGCGTACCTTCTTGCCTTGAGTCAGCAAATGCCTTGCCGTCGCGCCGCCGACTTTTCCCGTAATTCCCATCACTAAAAACATGTCTTTTCTCCTGTTCCGGTATGGTCTATGTTTGAGAGCAGGTCTAATATATAGACCTTGGTGCTGCGCCGTAAGGAGGCAGTTTTTTGTTACCAGGAGAGATCAGGGGAACCCGCATGAGTACCGCATTGAGCGCGATCGAGCGATTCAGCCGATATCAATCAGACGACGCCCAGTCAGTAGCGCCCGTACACTGCCCGGTGCGCGACGTGCTCGACCGCATCGGCGACAAATGGAGCATGCTCATGATCATGACCCTCGCGACGCGACCGAAGCGTTTCAGCGAGCTTCACCGCGCAGTCCGCGACATCTCCAAGCGCATGCTCACCCAGACCCTGCGCGATTTGGAGCGCGACGGACTGATCACCCGCCATGTTTTTCCAACCAAGCCGCCGAGCGTCGAATATCGTCTGGCCCCGCTAGGCCAATCCCTGCTGGAGCCGATGGCGAACCTCATCGATTGGGCTGACCGTCGTTATTCCGATATCCATGCCGCGCGCGCCCGTTTTGACGCCGCATCCAGTGATGTTCCGCCCTAATTCTCTGCCACCACGACGCCGGCGGGCCGAACGACGAGCCACGTCAGCTCGAGCGAACGTTACTTGATCCCCTTCTCAGCAATGACAAATGCATACTCTCCGGCGCCGACGGAATACGAACGGATGACGTCATGAAACCGATGACTTTCAATATCGGAGCGAAGCATACGAAGTCCACTCTCGAGCTCAAGGGACGAACATTGTGTCGCGAAAGAGGAAATGTTGGATCGGACATTTGGGTTCAAATAGATTTCCGGCCGATCCTTGCCTGAGTACAAAAACAAATCTTGAAGCTCGTTCGTGACATGAAACGGAATGGCATCTTGAACTGCAAACCCCGCGCCACGCAGCGCGGAGGCGATGTCCGCTTCGGACGGCATCTTTTCGATCGACCGAGCCATCATTTGCGGGAAGTAGTGGCAAAGCCAATAATTTCTCATCTGCTCGGGGAACGCAGTGAATAGCACGAATAAGCCGGCGCGCAGCACCCGAAAAACCTCTGAAAACGGCGTATTGAGTTCCGGAAAGTGGTGTATCGCCAGAGTACATATAACTCCAGCAAAGCTCCCGCCGGAATACGGTATCGCACAGGCATCTGCGCATTGCCAAGTTACACTCCGGCTCTTCGCCATGGCTTGCGCAAGCATCTGAACGGAAATGTCGATGCCGTGCCATTGACCGCCTACGGCTTCCAGTGCGCAGGTGTAGTTGCCGGTGCCACATGCTAGATCGAGGAATAAACCTCCACGCTTTGCTCCCACGTAAGTGGCAAGTGCTTGGGCGATGAACGGATCAACATGACGAGTTGCCCCGTAAGTGACTCCGATCGCGTCATAAAGCGGCTGCATAACGAGATCTATTTTTGTAGAGCGCTACC
>DASWUU010000138.1:0-7997 GCA_036401515.1 Steroidobacteraceae bacterium | reverse complement strand
TCTTTCTTGCGGTCCTCGATGTACACGAAGCCTTTTTCATCCATGCGGCCGATGTCGCCGGTGCGCAGCCAATCGCCGAACATCACCTTCTCGGTTTCGTCGGGCCGGTTCCAATAACCGCGCATCACTTGCGGCCCAAATACGCAGATCTCACCGATGCCATTCACCGGCAACTCGAGTCCGGCATCATCTCGAATGGAAACATCCGTCGAGGGCACAGGCAGGCCGACCGACCCATTGAACGGCATTCCGATGGGATTGGCCGTCACCATGGGCGAAGTTTCGGTCAGGCCCCAGCCTTGGGCAATGTGGTTGCCCGTGACTTCCTTCCAACGCGCCGCCACGACCGGTTGTAAGGCCATGCCGCCGGCGAAAGTGGCGCGCAACGCGCTGAAGTCCACGCTCTCAAAACCCGGCGTGTGCAGCAACGCGTTGAACAGCGTGTTCACGCCGCTGATGAAATTGAATTTGTACTTCTTCAATTCCGCAACGAATGCGGGGAAATCGCGCGGATTCGTGATCAACACATTGCGGGCGCCTAAGGGAAGGAATGCCAGGCAATTACTGGTGAGTGCAAAAATGTGATACAGCGGCAGCGCCGTAATGACGATACGGCTGCCGCCCGCCTGCAGCGAAGGCCTTATCCAAACCAAGGACTGCAGCAGATTCGCGACCATGTTGCGATGGGTGAGAACGGCGGCCTTGGCTACGCCGGTGGTACCGCCCGTGTATTGCAGAAACGCGATGTCTGCGGGGCCCAAGGTCACCGGCGCCAATTTAAGACCAAGACCGATCCCTAAGACATTCTTGAACGACATTGAACCCGGCATCCTCCACGGCGGAACCTGCTTGCGGACGTGCCGCAACACCAGATTCACGATCAATCCTTTGGGCGTTGACAATAAATCGCCGACTCCAGTTATCAGTACGTGCTTAAGATCTGTGCGGGGCAATACTTGCTGCAGCACATGCGCGAAGTTCTCGACGATCACGATGGCTTTCGCGCCGGAATCCTTCAACTGATGCTCGAGTTCGCGCGCCGTATACAAGGGATTGGTATTGACCACGACCATGCCGGCGCGCAGCGCGCCGAAAAGAGCGACCGGGTATTGCAATATATTCGGCATCATCAATGCCACCCGGTCGCCGATAACCAGACCGGCCTTATGCTGCAGCCACGCGCCGAACGCGCGGCTCAGTTCGTCCAGTTGGGCGAAGCTTAAGGTGGAGCCCATGTTGGTGAAGGCCGGCTGCTGCCGATAGTGGGTGAAAGCTTCTTCAATCGCCTCTTTAAGCGATGGATACGCCTCGGGGTCGATGTCTGCGGGAACGCCGGGCGGATACTGATTTAGCCAATTTCGATCCAAAGCTGGTGCGCCTCTTCAAATGTAACGCGTGTATAGCACCCACTCAGGAACCGAAGCAACGTTGACACGCCCTGCGGGTACACTGGCAACGTATGAATGGCGACCCCGATCCGCGCGAGATTCAGATCATCCGATCCTGGTACGCTAACGCGAGCGCGTGGAGCAACGCTATTCGCACCGCAAGCATTGCCAGCCGCAAACTCGTCACCAATCGGGCCATCATCGAGTCGGTTTCAAGTGTTTCGCCGCTTCGTGTCCTCGATATCGGGTGCGGCGAGGGTTGGCTGGCGAGGGCTTTGGCGGCTTTCAAGATGCAGGTCATCGGGATCGATGCCGTGCCGGCGCTGGTAGCGCAGGCCCAAGCACTGGGAGGCGGCGAGTTTCGCGTGCAGGATTACGCGTCAATAGCAAAGCAGCAGCTGCGTCTCGACTCCGTTGACGCCGTGGTATGCAATTTTTCGCTGCTGGGGAAGGAATCCGTCGAGGACTTATTGGGCGCCTTGCCGCACTATCTCAAGGATCAGGGGAGTCTGATTATTCAATCCCTTCATCCCGTCGCCGCCTGCGGGCTGAATCCCTATGAAGACGGCTGGCGCGAAGGCAGCTGGCTCGGTTTCAGCAGCGACTTCAGCGACCCCGCTCCGTGGTACTTTCGCACTCTCGAGAGCTGGTCGGCGATGCTGGAGCGGTGCGGTTTTGAAATTCTCGAGCGCCGCGAGCCGAAGCTGGCAGGCGCGGACGTCCCTGCCTCGGTGGTATGGATATGCAAGGCTCGGCGCTCGGCGCAAACTGATCAGAGATAATGGAAAGATCATGAACCTGCGACGAAAGATCTTGAACCTGCGGCCACTCTTGAGTCTGGGTCTGTGCATGTCCCTGTCCGGCTGCGTCATTGGCAGCGGTCCTTGCCTGTGGCTGCAGGTTAGGCACGATTTTACCGGGCGCGTGCACTTTCGCGAATTCCCACAGACAGACGGTGTCGACACCGTCCCGATATTGATATTGGACAAGACGCTATACGTCTATGCGCCGCCACAGAGTTTTCATTGCCTGCCGGCCAATGACGTGCAGCTTATCGGGTTGACCGAGTTTCCTGACAGCATCGGCGAGAATACCCATGTCATTGTCGATGGTAAGGTCCTGGAAGGCGTGGCACGAGGCCAATACACGCGCTTTGTCATCCAAGTAAACAGCATTTTGCCTCTTGAGCACCCGCACTAAGGGAAGCGCATTCTGTAAAAATCGGAATACAATCCAAAGGTCATTTAACCGGGAGCTCTTCATGAAAAATACAACGATTGCCAGCCTCATCGCAGCACCTTTACTGTTATTCGCATCGGCGGTCCCCAGTTTCGGGGCGGACCCCACTCCGACGACGACGACTTGCCAGGATGGAACCACCAGCACTTCAACCGGTAAAGGCACTTGCAGCGGCCATGGCGGCATCCAAAAGACCACCAAAGCCAAAACACCGACCGTGGTGACGGATACGACGACACAGCCAGCTCCGACACCCGCGGCAACGCCCGCGAAACCTGCTCCCTCGACCAGCATGGCCAAGTCATCGACGGCGACTAAGTCCGCGACCGAAGGCAACACGGACCCAACCGGCGCCACCGCCAAGTGCAAAGACGGAACGTATTCGAAGTCAAAGAACCACAGCGGCGCCTGCTCGCACCACGGCGGCGTGGCTCAGTGGTTGAACACAGGGCCTTCGCTTAACTAGGGGCTATTTATGTAGCAGGGGCTTTAGCGCCGGCCAGACATTGTCGAGCAAAATGGGCTGGCCGGCGCCATTCGGGTGAATGTCATCGCCCTGCAGGAGATTCTGCGACAAGGCAATATCGGCGAGCAAGAAGGGCACCAGGGCTACTTTTTTCGCGCGGGCCAAATCGCTGAAAACCAAGGCGAATTGGTCGGTGTACTCGGTGCCGTAATTGGGCGGCATCCGCATCCCGAGCAATAAGACCTTGGCGCCCGCCGCTGTTGCCAGTTCGACCATCTGCCCCATGTTGGCCCGCATTTGGGCGACCGGCATCGCGCGCAATCCATCGTTGCCGCCGAGCTCCAGAATGACTATTTTGGGCTGGTGAAGCGCCAACGCCCGGGGCAACCGTGCGAGCCCGCCGGCCGTGGTCTCACCGCTGACACTGGCATTGATGACTTGGTAACCGTACCCTTGAGCCTTGAGCCTGGTCTTGAGCAATTCCACCCAGCCTTGTTCTGCGTGCGCCAGCCCGTAGCCGGCGCTGATGCTATCGCCGAAGACGAGAATCACCGGGTCTTCGGCGTGCGCCGAAGCGGATGCAACCACTAGGATGAATAGGGCGAAAAGCCGTTTCACGAGCGCTCCTGATGCAAGATGAATCCAAAATCGACGGCAAGCCGATCGTACTCGAAGCCAAAAATGTGTCGAAGACCGTCGAGAGCCCCGATGGTGCTCTCACCATTCTCGCCGATGTCAGCCTCAGTGTGCGAACCGGCGAGACACTGGCCATCGTCGGCGCCTCGGGCGCGGGCAAGTCCACCCTGCTGGCCTTACTTGCGGGCCTCGATTCACCCAGCACCGGTCGCGTGCTGATCGCGGGCGTTGACCTGACGGAACTCGACGAGGATGGCCGCGCGGCGATTCGCGGCAAGCACGTAGGGTTTGTATTCCAGTCCTTTCATCTTATCCCTTCGCTTACCGCGATCGAGAATGTCATGTTGCCGCTGGAACTCAGTGGCCGGCGCGACGCTCGTCAAGTGGCCGCGCAGGCGCTCTCAGATGTGGGGTTAACGCCGAGGCTGGCGCATTATCCGAAGCAGCTGTCGGGCGGCGAGCAGCAGCGTGTGGCCATTGCCCGCGCATTCGTGACTCATCCGGCGGTGCTTTTTGCCGACGAGCCGACCGGCAATCTGGATACGGGGACCGGGCAGCGCATCACCGATCTCTTGTTCGAGCTCAACCGCGCGACGGGCAGCACTTTGGTGTTGGTCACGCATGATCGGGCACTTGCGAATCGCTGCAGTCGAGTGCTGGAACTCGATGCCGGCCATACGGTGAATTGATGCAAGCGCTGCGATTCGCCTTGCGCAACCTTTGGCGCGATTTCAAATCCGGAGAGCTTTGGGTGCTGACGCTGGCCCTCGTGGTCGCGGTGTTGTCCTTGACCGCCGTGGGCTTTTTCACCAGCCGCATTTCGCAAGGCGTGCACGCGCAAGCAGCCGAGGTGCTGGCTGCGGATTTACGTCTCGAAGGGCCCGCGCCCATCGCTCAGCGTTTTTTCGACGAAGCGCGCAAACGAGGCCTGCGTATCGCGCAAGTGCTCTATTTTCCGACGGCCATATTCAGCGGCGACTTGAGCCAGCTGGCCGCGCTCAACGCGGTCACCGCGCAGTATCCCTTGCGCGGTCACGTGCGCGTGGCGGATGCGCCTTTCGGCGTGGCGCGCGCCACCGATCGGGTGCCGGGCCGCGGCGAAGTCTGGATCGATGCACGCATCATCGCGCAACTCAAGCTGGAACTCGGAAGCACCTTGCGAATCGGCGAGGGGAGCTTCAAGGTCACGGAGGTCCTTGATTATCGCCCTGATCAAGGCACTGGTTTCGTGAACCTCGCGCCCGCCGCGTTGCTGAACTACGACGATATCCCCGCCACTCAGCTGGTGCAGCCCGGCAGCCGCGCCACGTACGCGGCGCTGTTTGCGGGCGCTCCCGCGGCGATCGCGGATTTTCGCGCGTATATCGAGAAGACCAAGGCGCCTGGGGAACGTCTCAGGGATGTCGAGGATTCCAGTCGTCAGTTGAACTCTGCCATCGACCGCGCGAGCCGATTCCTCAATCTGGCGAGCCTAGCCTCGGTGCTGCTCGCGGCCGTCGCGGTGGTCATGGGCGCGCGGCGCTACGCCGTACGGCACATCGATTCGGTCGCGCTGATGAAGTGCATGGGCGCTGCGCAAGGTTTTGTGCTCGCGATCTCCATCATTGAATTGACGCTGCTCGCGCTGTCGGCCGTGATTATCGGTACAGCGTTGGGCTACCTGGCTCAATCGGGACTGGTGTTGCTGCTGAAAAGCCTGCTCCCAAGCGAGCTGCCCGCAGCGTCGCTCGCGCCGCTGCCGATTGCATCGGTGACCGTGCTTGCCATGCTCATCGGCTTTGCCTTGCCGCCGCTGCTTCAGTTGAGGAGCACGCCGCCTGCGCGTGTGCTGCGCAAGACCGTGACCGCACCGCCGCTGCGCTATGGGGTGAGCTACTTGCTGGCGCTGGCGGCGTTGCTGGCGATTCTCTGGAGCATGGTTCGTGACACCGAACTGGTGTTCAGCGTCTTGGCCGGCGTGTTGGGGGTTGGCGCGGTGCTGGCGCTCGCGGGCTTTGGCTTGGTGCGCTTGACCGGCCGGCTTCGCGGCGGTGTGGGTGTGGCCTGGCGCTACGGGTTGGCCAACGTGTCGCGCCGCGGCACCGGCAGTGTGGTGCAAATCGTCGCTTTCGGTCTGGGGCTGATGGTGTTGCTGTTGTTGGCCGTGGTTCGCGGCGATCTGCTGGCCGACTGGCGGCGCAGCCTGCCGAACGATCTGCCGAACAATTTTTTGGCCAACATAAGCCCGGATCAACGCCAGG
This sequence comes from Steroidobacteraceae bacterium, assembly GCA_036401515.1. Taxonomy (GTDB): domain Bacteria; phylum Pseudomonadota; class Gammaproteobacteria; order Steroidobacterales; family Steroidobacteraceae; genus Bog-1198. The sequence goes on along the minus strand of DASWUU010000138.1, from coordinate 2,028 downwards.
CATTGCAGGAGTTTCTGACCGCTCACGGTTTCGGCCAGCCGCGGATGTATCCCATGGTGCGAGCACGCATTACCGCTATCAACGGACAGTCGCCGCAGTCGCTCAAATTGAGCGGCGACGCCGCGCGCAACTACGTCGAGCGCGAACAGAACCTCACGTGGTCGGCCGACATGATGGAAGACAATCAATTGGTGTCCGGCCGCTGGTGGACGGCCGCCGACGCCGGCAAGCCCTTGGTGTCCATCTCCTCCGAATATGCCGAAGCACTGCACCTGCAAGTCGGGGACAAGCTGAGCTTCGACGTTGCAGGTGAGCCCTTGACGGCTGAAGTGGCGAGTATCAGAAAAATCCGTTGGGATAGTTTCCGGCCGAATTTCTTCTTGGTCTTTCCGCCCGGTCTGCTGGATGGCGCCGCCGGAACCTACCTAACAAGCTTGTTCCTTAAGCAAGCGCAGCGCCCCGCGCTGGTTGATCTGGTGCGGCAATTTCCGACGGTTTCCGTAATCGATGTGGATGCCATCCTCAAACAGATCCGCAGCATCATGGATCGGGCATCGCTGGCCGTGCAGTACGTGTTTTTGTTCACGCTGGCCGCGGGCATCGTCGTGCTGCTCGCGGCGGTGCAGTCGACGCGCGACGAGCGCCGCTACGAAAGTGCGATGCTGCGTACCTTGGGCGCGAGCCGCGGCACCGTGCTGCAAGGCGTGGCCGCGGAATTTTCGGCGCTCGGTTTTCTGTCGGGCACGCTGGCGGCCTTCGGCGCGACCGGTATCGGATGGCTACTCGCGGAACGCCTGTTTGCGCTCAAGTTCACGTTAGACCCCATCGTATGGGTTGCGGGTTTGGTCTGCGGCACGGTGCTGGTCGGATTGAGCGGCACGCTGGCAACGCGCAGCGTGATCAACACGCCGCCGATCGTTACGCTGCGCGACGACTGATGGGGCGCGCGGCGCCGGTCACTGCACTTCGAGGATCAACCAACCGATCGGCAGAGGGATGCCCCGCGGCGGCAGCGCTTCGATTCGCACGGTGTAGAGGCCCGCGGACAGGCCCGTGGAATTCAAGGTTACGCGCAATTCCCCGTTCGAATCCTTGAGCACATTGTTGAGCACCAGCGCGCGCCCTTGATCCTTCTTGTCGACGACCACGCGAAATTGCGTCAGTTTTTGCGTGTAGCCAAGGTCGATGTGCACATCCATGAGCAGCGGCGCGGTTCTGCTCAGCTTGATCCGCGCGCGGTCCATGCCGGGTGCGTGGTCAGGCGTCACCACGATGGCTCGTTCAGCTGCCGGTTGCACCAACGGGCCCTGGCTTATCACGCGTTTGGTGTCTTCAAGTCGTCCTTGCAGAACCGAGTATTTTCCCGCCACGACCCAACAGGCTATGAGGCTAATAAAAGCGGCCGACCCTAGCCCAATGAGCACGTAAATGCTTTGCCACCAAGGCGGCTTCGCTTCGCCCAAATCCTGGGGACGCCCGCTCGCCTCGAGCAATTTGAGGCTGGCATGAGCACGCTCGGACAACTTGAGTTCATTGAGATAATCGGGATGCGATCGGCACCACATTTCGAGGTCCCGAGCACCTTTGAAAGGCAGCTTGTTTTCCAGGTACCGTTCCACGAGATGGTGATCTTCGATGAACTTACGATCGAAGCGCGGCGAAACGAGCGCTGCTTTTCCTGGTGCGATGGTGCGGGCATTCATGGCGAATCTTTCCTGGATTACCATTTTGCCGCGTCGCGGGTAGACAATATGTGAAATGATCGGCATAAGGTTCTCACCGCTTGCTCGAGGTGAGACCTGCATCACAAACGAATCGGCGGTCTAAGCCCTTTTCTCCATCACGCTCTCCATCACCTCGCACACGGCGCCGATCGCCGCCTCGCGAGTACTGGACTTCCGCCATACGGCACCTACGGTACGCGACGGCCTAGGTGCGGTGAATTGGCGGATGGTCATGCCGCGCTGCGAGCCGAAGGGCGACTCCACCGCGAGTTCCGGCAGCAACGTGATGCCTAAGCCTGCAACT
>DASWUU010000137.1:0-3860 GCA_036401515.1 Steroidobacteraceae bacterium | reverse complement strand
TTGGGGGCTCCAATTTTCCGTGAACCTAAAATTTCTGTTGACCCCGATGGGGTGGGTAATGGACCTGAAGCAGGCGCGTACGCGCGTCATCCCGGCCGCGCTTAAGGGCATCGACATCTGCAGCGACAACGCGGCTGCGGTGGCCCTCATACCCAGAAACAGCACCAGCCAGCGGCCATTCACGACGATTCGATCGCTCACCCAACCCGAGGCAACGACGGACATGGCGCCCACTCCCGGAAAGGTCGAGCTCGTCCGCGCAGCATCGCTCACGCCATAGCCTAGGTAGTCGCGCAAATACACGGGTGTCCAGATATTGAAGGTTGCGCGAATAATGGTGCAGCCCGGCGACAGAAAGCAAATCAGCAGAAATGCACGGCCCCACTATTCGGTCGCCTACAAGCGCTCCGTTGTCTTGCTGCTGACATTGGCCTATACGCTCAATTCGGCGGATCGCACCCTGATCGCCATCATCGGCCAGCCGCTGAAGAAAGAACTGCATCTAAGCGACGCTCAGCTCGGTATTCTCATCGGCACTGCGTTCGCGACGCTCTATGCCTTCAGCGGTCTACCCATCGCCCGCCTGGCCGAACGATTCAATCGCATCATCATCATCTCAACCGCGTTGGCGGTGTGGTCGGCGCTCACGGCCTTGTGCGGAGCGGCGGCGAACTTTACACAGCTGCTCATGCTGAGGATGGCGGTGGGCGTGGGCGAGGCCGGCTGCACCCCTCCGGCTCACTCTTTAATATCGGATTACTTCGCGCCGGAGCGCCGCAGTTCCGCGTTGTCGATCTATTCCTGCGGAATCTCATTCGGCTACATCTTCAGTGCCGTTGTGGGAGGCTACGCCGCTGCCCACTATGGCTGGCGGATCGCATGCATGGTGGTCGGACTACCGGGTATTGGCGTTGCCCTGCTCCTGCGCTGGTTGATCCGAGAGCCGCCGCGAGGCTATTCCGACCCTGCGGTGAACTCGGCCCCATTCCTAGCAGAATCGCGGCCCGCAGTAATCTCTCGTCGCCCTGGATTTACCGCTGAATTCCAAGAAGTGATGCAGGTGGCACGAACGCTTTTTCTGAAGCGGCCCATCGCCAACATGCTTGCTGGATTGATCGTGGCCTCATTCGCCGCGCAGGGCTCGTACGCATTCGCGCCCGCCTACTTTAGCCGCGCCTTCGGTCTTGACTACGCGACGATCGGCATCATTTCGGCCGTCACGGGGGGCCTCGCCGTAGGCTTGGGACTCGCAGCGGGCGGAGTTGTCACCGATACGCTGGGCGCACGCGACGCGAAGTGGTACGCGCTCGTTCCCGCCGCCGGGCTCAGCATCGCGTTGCCTCTGTATGTACTGGCCTTTCTGCAGGCCGATTGGAAGTTGAGCGCGCTATTCCTGGGCGCGGCCGGATTCTTTCAATACTTCTCCTTTGGTCCCACCGTGGCCGTGGTGCAAAACATCGTGGACTCGCGCCGCCGCGCAACGGCGACGGCCCTGGTCTACATTCTTCTGACCGTGATTTGTCTGGGCTGCGGTCCCCCTTTCACCGGCTGGCTGATCGATCGCTTTGCGGAAAACAATTTCAGCGCTTGGGCGCTGCAGGGCTCCTTCAAATTGATTTGTGGTTCTGAGAAAGCGCCGGCGGCAACCGCGGTTCTAAGACAGGCATGCGAGTCCACGCTTGCCCTGTCCTCGCGGCAGGGCATCATCGTGACCGTGCTTCTCTATGCGTGGGCGGCCATTCACTATCTCGTGGGCGCTGTCGGCTTATCCGAGGAAATGCGCCGCGCAGCGCCGCGGATTGACTAGCGCCTGTCGGCTGCGCATGCGCCAGCCCCTTACGTCTGGAATCAGTGTTTTTGCCGTCTGACCGCGCGTTCACCGATTCTTCCCGGATTCGGGAGCCGATCTTCGCGAGATCTTCATGCAAGCGCCCGACCCCTAGGAGATAACCGCCAGGCCTAACCTGCAATTTTTAGCTCGGTTGTTTTAAGAAGAACGGGGGAAACATGAAATTCATCATTCTTGGGCTCGCGGTCTCAATCGGTTTGGGGGCGTTTGGTGCCTCGTCGAGCATTGCCTCGTCCAGCGGCGAATCGGTGAGCGGCTCAAATCCGGCTCATGACGTCTGGAAGCAGATTGGGCCGGGACCCGGCGGCGTCGAGGCCCAGGTGGTCGCTAACCCAGCGACCCACACGGTCTATGTTTCGACCAACGGCGGAGGTGTGCTCAAGAGTACGGACGGCGGCTCTCACTTCGCGCCGTCGAACCAAGGCTTAGCCACGAGCCAGATTCAGCAGCTCGCGATCGGCGTGAACGACCCGAACACGCTATACGCAGGCGCGTTTGACGCGCTCTACGTCTCGCACGATGCGGGCGCGACCTGGAGCGTCACCCCGAACTTCCTGTCGGCGTTCGCGATCGCGGTCGACCCGAATGATGCGAACACCGTTTACACCGCGTCAAGCGCTATTCAGGTCTCGCACGACGGCGGCGTGACGTTCACCGATATCACCGGGTCGATCTTCGGTGTGTCCCTCGGAATGATCCTCAACCCGAAAAATCCGCTCGAGCTCTTCGTCGGCACGACGGGCGGCGGCGGGTATCACTCGACCGACGGTGGCGCGAATTGGATACCGCTCGCCATCGACGACACGGTGTGGTCGTGGGCGATCGACTCGCTCGACGGCACGGTCTACGCCGGCTCGAACCACGGCGTCTTCAAGAGCTCCGACGGCGGCTCTACGTTTGCACACTCGGGATCGCCCGGCAACGGCATCGTCTATTCGCTCGCAAAGAGCGGTTCTAATCTGTATGCGGGCACAGGCGGCGGTGGCGTCTCGGTCAGCACGGACGATGGCGTGACGTGGATAAACACGGGTATCGCGAAGGGCATCGGGCTCTCGCTAAACACCGACGCGGCGGGCAACGTGTACGCGGGAACCAACTTCGAGGGCGCATTTGTGAAACCTGCCGAAGGTAGCTCTTACCGCGCCGCGCATTGGCGTCCGATCGCGTGGGATGACATCCGCAACTGCAATTGCCAAGAGGGTCACGCGATCGCTGTCGATCCGAACGATGACGAGCGCATCTTCTTCACCACGAACGACGGCGGCCTGCTTCTCAGCGAGGACGGCGGCGAGAGCTGGTCGGACCTCTCCGCCAACGGCCTCGGTGCGCGCGCGCCGCGAAGTGTCGGCTTCGATCCAAGGAACCCGAAGCGCATTTACGTCGGTGGCTACACCGGAAACGGCTTCTGGCGCACGTCAGATGGCGGCAAGACCTGGGCGCGGAGCTTTTTTGGCCCCCCCAATGTCTACCCGACCCAGCCGGTCGTCGACCCAATCGATGGGACTGTCTATGTTGCGACGCTCAGCATGGGCGTCTACAAGAGCATCGACTTCGGCGCCACGTTCACGCGAATCGACCAGGCACCCGGCGCGGCGCCGGGAGTCTTCCTCAACATTGGTGGTCGTGGTCTTACAATGGATCCCAACAACCGCCACACGCTATTCCTGGCGGCTCGCGGCAAGGGTACGTGGAAGACTGTTGATAGTGGTGTGTCGTGGGCCAAGGTCGACCCAACCTTTGCTCTGTCCGTGACAGTCGACCCGAGCAACTCGAAGGTTGTTTATGCCGCCGGTGACCCGTCCAGCGGGGACCCGGGGGTTATCAAGAGTGTCGACGGCGGCTACAGCTTCCTTCCCTCAGGCAACGGCTTCCCGGGCAATAGCCAGAGTGCGCGTACCGGCGCCCTGCAGGTCAACCCGAGGGATTCGAACCAGCTTTTCGTTGGCTTTGAAGGCGACGGCGTCTATACCTCGAGCGATGCGGGCGCCACGTGGGTTGGTGCCAACACGTG
>DASWUU010000136.1:0-5904 GCA_036401515.1 Steroidobacteraceae bacterium | reverse complement strand
ATTGCCGACGCGCGCGCAGGCGTTGTCCCAGATGCTGGGTGTACTGAAGGCGCCGATCGCGAAGTTCGTTGGTACGTTGGCTGCCCCCAACTCGAAGTTGGTACGCACGCTGGCTGCTGTTCTTGAAGCCAAGAAAAGCGGCGCGGCAGAGGCGGCGACGAATTAATCCTGATTCGGGTCAAAACCCATAATTATTTTTTGGAGACGATAATGGCTGTTACGAAAGACGAAATCCTCGACTCAATTTCCAAGATGACGGTTATGGAAGTGGTCGAGCTGATCGCCGACATGGAAAAGAAGTTCAACGTTACTGCTGCTGCGCCTGTGGCCGCTGCGGCGGCGGGCGGTGGTGCTGCGGCGGCGCCTGCTGCCGAAGTGCAGACCGAATTCACCGTGACGATGTCCGAGTACGGCGCCAACAAGGTTGGCGTCATCAAGGTCATTCGCGAGATCACGGGCTTGGGCCTGAAGGAAGCGAAGGATCTGGTCGAAGGTGCTCCTTCAACCGTCAAAGAAGGCATTCCGAAGGCGGATGCCGAGACCATCAAGAAGAAGCTGGAGGACGCGGGAGCCAAGGCTGCTATTAAGTAGTGATTATTGCCGGTATGTGCAGTTCGATGGTTGCGGCTGATTTGCTGCGGCCATCGGCTGCGTTTTTGAATTGACTTTTTAGGGCGGGGCTGTTGCGGCCCCGTTAAGCAGTGAGCGCGCAAGCGCTTGGAGAACACATGGCCTATTCGTTCACCGAAAAGAAGCGCATTCGTAAGAACTTTGGTAAGCGTCCGAGCATTCTCGGGACGCCGTACCTGCTGGCAATCCAATTGGATTCGTACCGGCGATTCTTGCAGGCGGATACCGCGGAATCCAAACGCGATGAGATCGGCTTGCACGCCGCTTTCGACAGCGTGTTTCCCATTTCCAGCTATTCAGGGAATGCCACGCTTGAGTATGTGAGCTATCGCCTGGGCGAACCCGTATTCGACGTCAAAGAGTGCCAGCTTCGCGGGCTGACCTACGCTGCGCCGCTGCGCGTCAAGGTGCGCCTGGTGGTTCTGGACAAGGAGGCCAGCGGCGCTAAGAAGCCCGTCAAGGACGTGCGCGAACAAGAGGTGTACTTGGGCGAACTGCCCCTCATGACCGACAACGGCACGTTCATCATCAACGGTACCGAACGGGTCATCGTTTCCCAGCTGCATCGCAGCCCGGGCGTGTTCTTCGATCATGACCGCGGCAAGACCCATTCCTCGGGCAAGCTGTTGTTCTCCGCCCGCATCATTCCTTATCGCGGCTCGTGGTTGGACTTCGAGTTCGATCCGAAGGACTGCGTATTCGCGCGCATCGATCGGCGCCGCAAATTGCCCGTTACCATCATCTTGCGCGCTCTGGGCTATACCGAGGAGCAGATCCTCGACATCTTCTTCGAGAAGAACGTGTTCCATTTGTCGAAGAAGGAGATCGAGTTCGAGATCATCCCGCAGCGCTTGCGCGGCGAGACGGCGGCGTTCGAAATCCGCGTCGGCAAGAAAATTATTGTTGAAGAGGGACGCCGAATCACCGCGCGTCACGTGAAGGAACTCGAAGAAGCCGGTGTCAAGCGCCTGCCGGTTCCCACTGAATACGTGCAAGGCAAAATTCTTGCGCATGACATTGTCAACACCGAAACCGGCGAGATCCTGGCCAAGGCCAACGAAATCCTCACCGTGCCGACCGTCGCGAAACTGATCGAGAGTGGCATCACCGAGATCAAAACGTTGTACGTCAACGATTTGGACCGGGGTCCGTACATTTCCGATACCTTGCGCATCGATCCGACCAAGACCCGTCTCGAGGCCTTGGTGGAAATCTACCGCATGATGCGTCCCGGCGAGCCGCCGACCAAGGATGCCGCGGAGAACCTGTTCCAGAACTTGTTCTTCAACGGCGAGCGCTACGACTTGTCGCCCGTCGGCCGCATGAAATTCAACCGCCGCGTGGGCCGCGACGAAATCACTGGCTCGGGCGTGTTGAGCAAAGAAGACATCATCGAAGTCATGAAGACTTTGATCGACATTCGCAACGGCAATGGCCACGTGGACGACATCGACCACTTGGGCAACCGCCGCGTGCGCAGCGTCGGTGAAATGGCGGAGAACGCCTTCCGCATCGGCTTGGTTCGTGTCGAACGCGCCGTCAAGGAGCGCCTGACGATCGCTGAAAGCGAGCCGATCATGCCGCAGGAAATGATCAACGCGAAACCGGTGGCCGCCGCGGTGAAGGAATTCTTCGGTTCCTCGCAGCTGTCTCAGTTCATGGATCAGAACAATCCGCTTTCCGAGGTCACGCATAAGCGGCGCGTTTCGGCGCTCGGCCCAGGCGGGTTGACGCGCGAGCGGGCCGGATTTGAAGTTCGCGACGTGCATCCGACCCACTACGGCCGGGTCTGTCCCATTGAAACCCCGGAAGGTCCGAATATCGGCTTGATCAATTCCTTGGCCGTGTATGCGCGCACCAATGATTACGGGTTCTTGGAGACCCCGTATCGGCGGGTCGCGAACGGCAAGGTCACCGATCAGATCGACTACTTGTCGGCCATCGAGGAAGGTCAGTACGTGATCGCGCAGGCGAATGCGACCTTGAGCGAAAAGGGCGAATTCTCCGATGATCTGATCTCCTGCCGGACGCAGAATGAGTTCACCTTGTCGGCGCCCGACAAGATCCATTACATGGATGTGTCGCCGAAGCAGATCGTCTCGGTGGCGGCATCGTTGATTCCCTTTTTGGAGCACGACGATGCGAACCGTGCGCTCATGGGATCAAACATGCAGCGTCAGGCGGTGCCGACCTTGCGTTCGGAAACACCCTTGGTGGGTACCGGCATGGAACGGGCCGTTGCGATCGACTCCGGCGTCACGGTCGTGGCGCGGCGCGGCGGCAGCGTCGATTCGGTCGACGCTTCGCGCATCGTGGTCCGTGTGAATGATGATGAAACCACTGCCGGGGAACCCGGCGTGGACATTTATTCGCTCACCAAATACACGCGTTCCAACCAAAATACCTGCATCAACCAGCGCCCGCTGGTCATTGCAGGCGATTCGATCAAGCGCGGCGACGTGCTGGCTGATGGCCCCTCGACCGATCTCGGCGAGCTTGCGCTTGGCCAGAACCTGCTGGTGGCCTTCATGCCTTGGAATGGCTACAACTTCGAAGACTCCATTTTGATCTCCGAGCGCGTGGTCGAAGAAGATCGCTTCACGACCATTCACATCGAAGAGCTCACTTGTGTTGCACGCGACACCAAGTTGGGCCCTGAGGAGATCACGGCCGATATCCCCAACGTAGGCGATTCGGCGCTGGCCAAGCTCGATGAGGCAGGTATTGCCTTCATCGGTGCTGAGGTGCGGGCCGGGGACATCCTGGTGGGCAAGGTCACGCCGAAGGGCGAGACGCAGTTGACGCCGGAAGAGAAGCTATTGCGCGCGATTTTCGGCGAGAAGGCATCCGACGTTAAGGACACCTCGCTGCGCGTGCCCCCCGGCATGGATGGCACGGTGATCGACGTGCGGGTATTCACCCGCGATGGGGTGGAGAAGGATTCGCGCGCCCTCGCCATTGAGAAATCAGAACTCGAGCGCGTACGCAAGGATTTGGCCGATCAGCAGCGCATTTTGGAAGACGATTTGTTCCAGCGCGTTCGCGGCATGATCGAAGGTAAGGCCGCGGAAGCCGGGCCTAAGAAGATCAAATCCGGCACGCAAATCGATGATGCCTATCTGGCGGATCTGCCGCGCGAGCAGTGGTTCGAAATTCGCTTCAAGGAAGAAGAGACCAACACGCAGTTGGAAACGGTGTCGGAGCGTTTGAAAGGTCAACGCAAGGCATTTGAGAAGCGCTTCGAAGAGAAGAAGGCGAAGATCACCGCGGGCGATGATCTTGCCCCGGGCGTGCTGAAAATGGTCAAGGTTTACTTGGCGGTAAAGCGCCGCGTACAACCGGGCGACAAGATGGCCGGCCGCCACGGCAACAAGGGCGTGATTTCCTCCATCGTTCCGGTGGAAGACATGCCGTACATGGCCGACGGAACGCCGGTGGATATCGTGTTGAACCCCTTGGGCGTTCCTTCACGCATGAACATCGGTCAGATTCTCGAGACCCATTTGGGCTGGGCCGCAAAGGGCTTGGGCGCGAAGATCGGCAAGATGCTGGAAGCGCAGCACGCGGTGGTGGAGCTGCGAAAGTTCCTCGGGCAGGTCTACAACGAGACTGGCGGCCAAAAGGAAGACATCAAGTCGATGAGCGATGCTGAAGTCATCGAGCTTGCCAGCAACCTGAAGAAGGGCGTGCCGATGGCGACGCCGGTGTTCGACGGCGCCAGCGAGGAGGAAATTAAGAACCTTCTCGCCCTGGCGGACTTGCCGACCTCCGGACAGACCACGTTGCACGACGGACGTACGGGCGAGCAATTCGAGCGTCCGGTCACCGTCGGGTACATGTATATGCTGAAGTTAAACCACTTGGTCGACGACAAGATGCATGCGCGGTCCACGGGACCGTACAGCTTGGTCACCCAGCAGCCGTTGGGCGGCAAGGCGCAATTCGGCGGTCAGCGGTTCGGCGAAATGGAAGTGTGGGCGTTGGAGGCATATGGCGCCGCGTACACGTTGCAGGAAATGCTCACCGTCAAATCGGACGACGTCAACGGACGCACGCAGATGTACAAAGCGATTGTCGACGGCAACCACGAAATGAAAGCCGGCATGCCGGAATCGTTCAATGTCTTGGTGAAGGAGATTCGGTCCTTGGCCATCAACATCGAACTAGAGAGCGAGGCCTAATCAATGAAAGACTTACTCAAATTATTCAAGCAGCAAGTTCCGGTCGAGAATTTCGATTCGATCAAGATCGGGCTTGCATCGCCGGACATGATCCGTTCCTGGTCGTATGGCGAAGTCAAAAAGCCGGAGACCATAAACTATCGTACGTTTAAGCCGGAGCGCGATGGCTTGTTCTGCGCGAAGATCTTTGGACCGGTCAAGGACTACGAGTGCCTGTGCGGCAAGTACAAGCGCCTCAAGCACCGCGGTGTGGTGTGCGAGAAGTGCGGCGTCGAGGTGACCCAGTCCAAGGTGCGCAGGGAGCGCATGGGTCACATCGAGCTCGCGAGCCCCACGGCGCACATCTGGTTCTTGAAGTCGCTGCCCTCTCGCATCGGTTTGATGCTGGACATGACGTTGCGCGAGATCGAGCGCGTCCTGTACTTCGAAGCCTTTGTGGTCGTCGACCCGGGCATGACCTCGCTGCAACGCGGGCAATTGCTGACTGATGAAATGTACCTCGAGTCCATCGAAGAGCATGGCGATGAATTCGATGCGCGCATGGGCGCGGAAGCGGTTCATGAGCTCCTCAAGTCCATGGATCTGCCCTCAGAGGTCGTCAAGGTCCGCGAGGACATGGCGAACACGAACTCCGAAACCAAGATCAAGCGCCTGTCGAAGCGATTGAAGCTGATCGAAGCCTTCATGGAGTCGGGCAACAAGCCGGAGTGGATGGTGCTGACCGTGTTGCCGGTGCTGCCGCCCGACCTGCGACCGCTGGTACCGCTCGACGGGGGGCGCTTTGCGACTTCCGATTTGAACGATCTTTACCGGCGGGTGATTAACCGCAACAACCGCTTGCGTCGACTGCTTGAGTTGAATGCCCCGGACATCATCGTGCGCAACGAAAAGCGCATGCTGCAAGAAGCCGTGGATGCGTTGTTGGATAACGGCCGACGCGGCCGTGCCATCACCGGCACCAACAAGCGGCCGCTCAAGTCCTTGGCCGATATGATCAAGGGCAAGCAGGGCCGCTTCCGGCAGAACCTGCTGGGCAAGCGCGTCGATTACTCGGGCCGCTCGGTCATCGTGGTCGGACCGACGCTGCGCCTGC
>DASWUU010000135.1:0-3297 GCA_036401515.1 Steroidobacteraceae bacterium | reverse complement strand
GGTGGATATTTGCAGCCATTACCGGCTCCTTTGGATTATCAACCGATAATCCATATCCGCCATTGCCTATCGCGGAGCCTTTAGTAAGACAGCCGGCTTGCGCGACCGGAATTACTTCCACCCGGAGGCCGTGCGGGCTACTTCGGCGTCCTGATCAGCACACGGGGCTCTGAAAACCTCCTTAAACCGGAAGAATTTGGGCCGCGAGAGCCGGTGCACTATGCGATCTCGGATTCAACTAAGTTCGGGACTCGATCGAGACCTCGTGTTGCTTCGCAACGCAGCTCCCCTCGTTTCAGTTTCAGAGCCACTCGATAGAAAGTCAACCCTACGGGCAATGGATCGCGGCGATTTAAGGCCACTCCAGCCACTGCTCAAAACGCTATGTACACGTTGTGGAAATGCCGGCGGATGCCAGCGCAGGGAATGCAATACCGCGGCCGGGACACCACGATTCAACGAGGATGCAATTTCGCATTCTTCCCCGAGCGCCGCGGCGACCGAGGCCACCTGCGATAGCTTTTTCGTGATACCAGGCCAATTCTTAGAAACATGCGCGGCAAAGACCCCCGCATATCCAATCATTATCGCCGAGGCGACCAAGGCCCCACCCTCTCGAAGGTGACGCGCCACCCACGGTATCGGCCGTCGAGCGAAGCCGTTAACACTGAACCCCGAGCCAACACGAGGGCGGCCCACTACAAGATAGTCTTCGTCGATACCCTCCTCGAGATCGGCCATACCAAGTGTGATCGCTCCTTCTGGAACAGCGGGCAAATCCGCTATCGCCCGATTTACGGCGCGTCTCAATATCCCTTCGTGAATCACCGAGCAGCGCGCCGGCAGTATAGTGATGATGTTTGACGGCGAGTGCGCAGCCACGCTCAGGATCGCAGCCGACGAGGCAAGTCGCAAGGCCGCGCGGTTGTCACATATAAACCGTCGCTCAGGGCGGACCGGCCACAGCAAAGGCTCCCAAAGATAGCGGTATTCCTCGAAAGCGGTGACGATCACCTGAGACCTTTGTGAAATGGCGAACGCTCGATGCAGCGTACTTTGTAGTGGCGTGCCCGCCTGCGCCAGCGGACAATATTGCACTGGCGCAGAATCGCCTTGGGAATTTAGACTTCTGTCCGATCGCTGATCGTCCACCTCGACGATACACCAGTGAGATCTGGATGGTTCGATGGGTTTAAACATTGTGTAGCGCCCGGCAACCAACATGCGATATATCCTATCGGTTGCCGCTGACAACTCTTGGAGGAACAGCACGTGAGTTGGATACGTTTGCGCTCACTCCGATACTTACGAGTCGGTCGCCCGCGTTTACATCGCTGCGAGCAACAAACGAAGCTAAGTTGAGCCTTGTTGATTCAAGACAACTAATTGAATGCTGGCTGAGAGTTGTACCCTTGAGAGGGTATGAATAGCTGTAGCGTTACCATTAGGGCCATCAGCAAACGTGCTGCGGGCCGGCCTTTCTTGTCGGAGCGCTCAGCAAACTGCTGCCAAAGATGTTTGGTGGCCGGCAGCCGCAGTTCGTTCAAGAGCATCGCCAGTCGCGATGCGTCGATGGTGGCGCTCATGCCGCTTCCCCGATGTACGAGTCGTTCAGCGCCTCGTAGACGGTGAGCGGTGTCAGATGGACCGACACCTGCGGTAAGCTCGTCAGATCGGGCGAGAAGAGCGCGCTGTATTTTAAGGTCCGGCAGTCGGTCCGCAGCGAGATCCTCGGTCAACAGGACGGCGAGCTGTGCTTCGCAGGCTCGCTCATGCGCGATACTTAGAGTTCGACCATTAGCTTGCAGGCGGCGCGTTCGGACGACCGCTCGCATAAATGATCGAACATGTGGCGGTAGGCCCGGGCCTGCCGCGTCTGAGCGTAAGCAGTCGCGTGCCACCGACGAACAATTCCACCCGATCATCAAACAAGTCGGCGCGCGGACGATGGCGGATCAGCCGTGAGGGCACCGTGTAAAATACTTTGCGCAGGACGAAGCCACCCGAAGTGCTCACGTACACCAGCTCGTGCTCGTAGTCTGCGGTGCGGTTGTCGGGCAGTGGGTGCAACACGGCACGCTCGGCATCGATGCGTTGACGGTTGCGAGCGTTCTTGCGGCCGACGATTTCGTCGAGGAACGATCGATAAGCCATAAGATCCTCGAAGTTCATCGTGCCGCGCATCAGCAGCGCATCGCGGATGGCATTCTTCAGGTGACCGTGCGGACTTTCGATGGCGCCGTTCTCGTGCGCGACGCCGCGGTTATTGCGCGTCGGTTCCATGCCGTAATGCGCACAGAGCGCATCGTACCGTCGGGTCAGATCCTCGCGGGCGTCTCGAGCGAGGTTGCGGAAGGCCGCCGATAAGCTGTCACTGCGATGTTCGCGCGGCGCGCCGCCGAGCGCCCACAGCGGATTTTGCAGCCCTTCGGCGAGTGCTACGTAACTCTCGCCACCTAGGATGACATGTACGTGCTCAAAGCCCGAGCAAGCCAACCGGAAGTGGTACAGCCGGTGATCCAGAGCAACGCCGGCGACGCGCACGGCGAGGTCCCGCATCTCGGTAAAATCCGATGATCCCATGCGCCCCGGTTCCTGAACCTGGCGGAAGATCACGTCGCGGTCTTTGCCGTGCAGGGCACGCCATTGCCTGATCCGTCGCTCCATCGTTCGGCGCACGCCCTCGGGCAACTCCGGATGGCGCCGTTGCATCTCCTCGAAGATCGCGATCGGCCTCAAGCCGGGGGCTGTTTCGAGCATCGGCACGATCTCGGCGTCAAAGATGGCAATCAGCGGATCGGGGCGCCGCCGCCCGCGTGGCGTTGCGGTTTGTGAGGGCAATCGAGGATCGTTCTCGATGCGATACGCGGTTCTCAAGCTAATTGCCGCTTGCGCGGCGGCCGCCGGCTTCTTCACAGTCAATCTGGATTTCACTGTACAGCCTCATCTGGTGATCGTTGATGTATCGACCGGGCATAAGGCAGGTACTCCGTCGCTTGGAACACCTCCTCAATACCCGATCGGCCTCGATCACCGACGAGCTGGACCCCCAAAAGGGGCCTAAATCGCCTCTTAACTGGTCATTTCAGAGCCAAAAGCCTCGAAAACGACCTAATCAAAAATTTGCCATCCTGATTGTCGCGATTGCCAGGTTGATTGTCGCGCGACAGCGGCCCTCGCCATCGCTCCGCTGCAGGACGTCCTGAACCTCGGTACAGACGCCAGAATGAATTGGCCCGGCCGCGTGGATGGCAATTGGCGCTGGCGGGTAACGCAAGAGATGTGGTCCGCGCCGGC
>DASWUU010000134.1:0-13503 GCA_036401515.1 Steroidobacteraceae bacterium | reverse complement strand
GCCCTTAACGGCAGGCGCGGAAATGATGATTGGCGGGCTGGTCTTGCTGTTGCTGTCGGGTGTTTCGGGAGAGATGCGCCCGCTGCCTCACCTCAGCCTGCGCGCCGCACTGGCCCTGATTTATTTGGTTATCTTCGGATCGCTGATTGCATACACCGCGTACGTATGGCTTATCGGTAGAATGCCGGTGACGACGGTCGCGAGCCATGCGTATATCAATCCGGTGGTTGCCGTCGCATTGGGCTACTTCATCGCCGGCGAAATCGTGACGGTGCGCACGCTCATTGCGGCCATGGTGGTATTGGCCAGCGTAGGATTGATTTTGACGCGAGCGCCCTCGAAATTGACTCCCGGTTGACCAAAGTCGCTTGAGCGAGAACAATACGGCATGTCCGGACTATTTGAATCCCCCGCAGTGCGCGGCTTTATTGCCGTTGTATGCGCAATGTTTGCGGGGCAAGCATGCGCTCAAGAGCCGGTCAGGGCGGCGCCGGAGCTTCCTGCCTTGGCTCCTCCAGTCAATCATGAAAGCGGCACCATCCGCGAAGTACTCACGGTGCAGGATGCAGGCTACCGTCAGATTGGGTACGTCGTGCAGTGGCGCGATTCGCAAATCTTTGTGAACGGTGCTTCGACCGAACCCCACCGAGTCGGCGATAACTTGGACTTTACCGTTTATCGCATCGTCACGGGCGGCCGCAAGATGCTGCGGTTTGCGGCGAATCAATCGCAATCCGAGACCGGTAGCGAGCGCGACGAGTCAGAAAGTTCACATGCTTCGATTACCTCAGGCAGTGCTCCGGTTGAAAATAGTCTGTTTGCTGAAAGCGATGGTTATCGGTTTGCCGCTTATCAGGTCACGTGGCACGGGATGCGAGTGGTGGTAGTAGACCCGTTGCAAAATACCGTTTACAAAGTCGGGGACCGGATCAACTTTGGAGTCTTGCGTTCAGGCGCCGCCGACGAGCGTCTGTTAGCGTTTGCGCTGAACGAGTAGGGCTTCCTTCCGAAATTCCTGCCGTTGACTCGCAGTCAATTGCGTGACGTACCGCTCGTTTCTCAGCGAATTACCATTCAGAAACTTTCATCAAGACCGTCACCTATCTAGTATTCACTCGATTCGTGGGCGGCGACTTGATTATGGCCATTTTAATTCCTAACGCGACCATCTCGCGCCGATGGGCGGGCGCATTGCAAGCCAGTATCCAACGCGCGCCACTCGAGCGGTTTTTGCGATCCCGTGGGCTGTCGGTAGCGGCGCGAGGCCCCGCACAGGATTCGGATAACATTGCTCGAAGCTGCGTTTATATGCTGGACAAGGGTCTCCTGGCCTATTCCCAGGATGCCTCGGCAGCATTGAGTGAGCGGCAGATGCCGGTCATTGGACAAGTTGCGTGCAAAGTGTGTTTCAGTTTGGCAATGCTGATCGGCGAGCCGCAAGCGTGGCGAGTTCCGGCACTTGTAGGGGCTGCGCAATTATTATCGAAACACACCAACCTCGTTGCCGCGGCTGGTATTTCAGCGGCCGCTGCGCGTGACTTCACTACCCGATCCTGTCTACCCGCAGATCCCACCGATTTGGGTCCGCGAGCCGCAGCGGCTGTGGGCCGAAACGATGAATCCGAGATTCATGAGATGGCGAAGCTGATCGCTCGGTACTTGACCGAAGCTTCGGCCCCCAAGGCAATTTCGTACCGTGGGGGTGGCCAGTTGGCTGTCTATGATAGTGCTTTGGCCAGCCACTATACTTTGGCTGGACGATAGACCACAGCCATTTCTTTCCGTCATCCCGCCAGCGCGATGCAACATCGGCATTAAGCGGTTGACCCCTGCCACACGCTGTCAGCCTCCTCAGCTGGAGCCGTAGGAATATGTCCAGCGAGCCGGCGAGACGCCCGCGGAGTATTAACATAGGGCATTGTCCGACAGTGGTGTCGGCGACATATCGCGATACTGGGGACAACCTTGAGGAAATAATGAGACATCGGGACCTCTGTAATCTCTCTGCGCATGCAAGCCGTGCCGCGTGACGTAGCACGGCTGGCGACCGTGATCGCTAATGACCCTCTTCTCCTCACTGCGTTGGCGCACGTAAGCGATGCCGTCGTCACGGCAGACTTGCAAGATTCGATCACCTACATGAACGCTGCGGCAGAATCACTCACCGGTTGGTCACGCCAAGAGGCACTCGGCCACCCGGTCGCCAAAATATTAAGCGTGGTCGATGTCGAAATCCGTACTGGAAACGCGGTGCTGGTGGATAAATCAGCTCGACGAGTGCCGGTGTTTTACAGCGTAGCGCCGGCGAGCGACGGGCTCGGCAGACCTTGTGGCACGGTCATCGTTTTTCGCGATATCGGCCGCGACCGCAACGCCGAAACGGCTTTGCACGCAAGTGAAGAAATTGTGCTCGCAAACGAGGAGGCGTTGTTCAATGAGCGAGAGCGGTCCCAGGTAACACTGAACTCGATCGGCGATGCCGTTATCAGCACAGACTTTCGAGCCCGAGTGCGCTTTCTCAATAGAATTGCCGAGGACATGACGGGTTGGACGCAGGCCGAGGCTTCAGGACGACTGGTCGACGAAATATTCTTCGTGGTTGATGCAACCACGCGTAAGCACGTTCCCTGTCCTACCCTCACCGCCATTATCGAGGACCGCCGAGTGGCCAATGAGGGCACGTGCGTGCTGATCCGGCGCGACGGGGCCGAAATCGCCGTGGAGAATTCCGCATCGCCAATTCATGATAAGCAAGGCGGCGTGGTAGGCGCGGTGATGGTCGCGCATGACGTAACCGAGGCTCGGGATATTTCGGCCAAGCTTGCCAGGCTCGCCCTACACGACAATCTTACCGATCTTCCTAATAGGGTCTTATTTGCCGATCGACTGGATCAGGCCCTCGGTAGAGCGCGCCGCAATAACTATTCGGTGGCCGTATTGTTCATTGACTTGGATCGATTCAAGTCAGTTAATGATTCGTTGGGACATGCAGTGGGAGATCAATTGTTGATAGCAGCTTCACAGAGACTGCTGAGCTGCGTTAGGGAAACCGATACGGTGAGCCGTTACGGCGGCGATGAGTTCGTCGTGCTGATTGCCGAAATTGGCTCTGAACGCGATGCGGTCTGCTGCGCCGAAAAAATCAGAGCTGAATGCGCGAAGCCCTACAATATTACGGGGCACGATTTACAGGTGAAGGCTAGCATTGGTATCGCTTGTTTTCCGGACGCTGCGCCGGATGCGCAGACCCTGCTAAAGCACGCGGATATGGCAATGTACCAAGCCAAGAATTCCGGCCGAGATTGTTATCAACTGTTCAGCGCCGACATGCGTGGCGAGCTAAAGTCGGCTGAGCGCTAAGACATAACATTAGACTTTGTCCGACATCCTCAGAGCCGCCGGCCGGATATGCTCGGCATACTGTCCGCCGGCAAGCGAGGAGGTCTTATGCACCAGCTATTGAAATTATGCGCCTGCGCGGGCGCAGCGCTGATATGCGATACAGCCAGCGCGTCCATTGACTGGCCGCGCGCACAACCGCTGAATCCGATCGAGACCACCGCGCGCGCCAACGACGACGCGGCACGGGCCTCGGATGAGGCGCTCCGGCAGCGCGTGCAATCCGCCCTGCATGCTGACCCCTATTTTTACGATAGACACGTCAAGGTGGCCGTGAAAAATGGACAAGTGACATTGCATGGCTTTGTGTTCAGCGACTGGGACCTGCGCAACGCAGTGAAAATCGCACGCGACGCCTCGGGCGGGGCACCCGTTAGCGACGATTTAACGATCAAGGAGGGCGGGCGGCGCTGACCAACCCGGGTCCATCCGTGCGAACCCGCTGTTTCAGAAAATCTGATGCGGCGGTGGCGCACCCTCAGGGCGCGGCACCTCTTTGTTGCCAATATGCCCGTAGCCGCGTTTGTCCTTGCCTTTGTTCTCGTCTGTCTCTTGAGCGGCGGGTGGATCAGGTACATCATCGTTAGGCTGATCGGGGTCGCCGCCCGGTGTGGGCGGTTGGTCATCTGATTTGGTCGGATTCCCCACGGATTGTCTCCTGCGATAAAGGCGCTGCAACTGCCAGGCAGTTTAGTTCGTCGATAAACACACCCGTGTAGGCGTAAGGCGGTTCAAATCAAGGTCGAATGCCTACAATGACGCAATGACGCCGAGCAACGCCCCGTATGATGTCCTGATTATAGGGGCCGGCGTCGCGGGCCTTGAGGCCGGCCGGTTGCTAGCGGAGTCGGGAAAGACAGTCGCCATTCTGGAAGCCCGCGATCGCATTGGTGGGCGAATCTGGACTCGCGAGGTACCTCTTGATGGTTCCAGCGCAATGCCCGTCGAGTTGGGGGCCGAATTCATCCATGGGTTGGCGCCCCAAGTCCACGCCATTGCACACCAGGCCGGCCTGCAAACCTACGAGCTCGACGGTTCGTCGTTGTGGTTCAATGACGGGCAGTGGGCCGATGGCGAGGAGCAACAAAAAGAAGCGGGTCGCGTTCTGGATGGTCTGAAGGAATTTCTCGCGGAACAGCCTCGCGGCAGCGATGCCACCTTTGACGAATATTTGAAGACAAAATCGATCGATGGGGCGATCGCGCAAACGGCGACGAACTATGTCGAGGGATTCAACGCGGCCGACAAAAATCGAATCGGAATCGCGGGACTCAACAAACAGCAGCAAGCGGAAGAAGCGATCGACGCTGATCGCATTTTTCGAGTGCGGACCGGCTACACGGGCATTCCAAGTTTTTTAGCGCGGCAATTCGACCGCGCGCGGGGCAATCTGATCCTGAGCACTGCCGCGCACACAGTTAGGTGGAAATCTGGGTCAGTCACCGTCGAAGCCCGTCATCAATCCGGCGCGAGTTGCATGATGCAGGCGCGGCGGGCGGTGATCACAGTGCCCCTGGGGGTACTGCAGGCCGCGGCTATTGAATTCGTGCCTCGCCCGAAGGAGATCCTTCGTCATGCAAACCGGTTGATCATGGGATCAGCGGTGCGGATGGTATTGATATTTCGCAAGAGGTTTTGGAGCGAGTGGCAGATGGGTTCGCAAGCCGTCGCCGTTCAGGCGGCGCTCAAGCACTTGAGCTTTCTTTTCACGCCGAGTGAACTGCCCAGCACTTGGTGGACACACTTTCCCGATGAGACCGCAGTGCTTACCGCTTGGGCAGGCGGACCGAAAGCGAAGCGGCTTGGGCCATTGATCAGCGCACAGGATGGCGGCGAAGCCCTCTTAAATCAATGCCTCGGCACGCTCGCAAAGGTATTTGACTGTTCGCCGGCGGATCTCAAAGGGTTGCTGTTGAGCTGGCATATCCACGATTGGGACCGTGATGAATACGCGCGGGGCGCCTATAGCTATGTTCCTGTCAATGCCCTCGATGCGCCGCAGGAGTTGGCGCGCCCTGTCGAAGGCACACTGTTTTTCGCGGGAGAGCACACCGATACTTCTGGTAATTGGGGAACGGTACACGCTGCCTTGGCAACGGGAACCTTGGCGGCACAGAAGGTGTTGGCCGCAGACGCGTGCTAGATTCCGGCCGCTGCGCGATCCCGCCCGGCGTCTTCTCGCCATTTGAACTATCATCCCGCTGCGCAAATGCCAAAACGCGGGGATTCATGTCACTCAACTTGCCTTTGTATCGATCCGTCGGGGTCATCGCACTTGCCCTTGCGGCGTCCTCTTTCACGCGCGCTCAAACCGAAGGTGCCTCGATCACCCGGGATCTGCAATGGAGATTGGTCGGCCCGTTCCGCGGTGGCCGCACGCGAGCGATCACGGGGGTGCCGGGCCAACCGCATACCATGTTGGCCGGCGCCGTCAACGGGGGCGTCTGGAAGACGGACGATGACGGACGAACTTGGAAGCCGATTTTTGATTCGCAGCCGACGCAATCCATCGGCGCCATTGCGGTTGCTGCGAGCAATCCAAAGATTATTTACGTAGCATCAGGTGAGGGTCTGCATCGGCCGGATTTGTCGGTGGGCAACGGCATTTATCGCTCATCCGACGGGGGCCAAACCTGGTCGCACTTGTCTTTGGACGATGCGCAACAAATTCCCAGCATTGCGGTCAGTCCCCATGATCCAAATCGGGTCTACGCGGCAGTGCTAGGCCATCCTTACGGCCCGAGCGCGCAGCGCGGTCTATACCGATCGTCCGATGGTGGTGCGACGTGGGTTAAGGTCTTGGACCGAGGCGAAAACATCGGCAGCTCGTTCGTGAGAATCGACCCGAACGATGCCAATACCTTGTTCGCAGGGTTTTGGGACGCGCGTTCCGGGCCATGGGAAGATAAAACCATGTACAACGGCTCGAACGGTGGATTGTACAAATCAGTCGATGGCGGCGAGCACTGGAAGCCGCTCAAAGATGGATTGCCGGATGGCTTATCGCAGATCGATGTCGCGGTGGCGCCAAGTGCACCCGGCCGTTTATATGCCACGGTGGCGACCAGCTCTAATCCTGCGGCCCAGGGCGGGGCCGCCCCCAGCGTCGGCATCTATCGCTCTGATGATGGCGGGGAACATTGGCGCACAGCCACGACCGATCCGCGGCCGGCACTCCGCATCGGGGGCGGGGACCTGCCTATCATCCAAATCGATCCTAGCAACGCAGATATTCTCTACAGCGCCTCCATTGTCGTGATGAAATCGACTGATGGGGGAGTGCACTGGAGCTCATTCAAGGGCGCCCCTGGCGGTGATGATTATCAACAAATTTGGATCAGTCCCGAGGATCCGCAGCGCATCGGACTCGCAGGGGACCAAGGTGCGGTCGTTTCGGTTAACGGCGGCAAGACCTGGAGTAGCTGGTTCAATCAGCCTACCGCGCAGCTCTATCACATCGGTGTAACCCCGAGCTTCCCGTATCGGCTGTGCTCGGGTCAGCAAGAAAGCGGTTCCGTCTGCATCGCGAGCCGCGGCAACGATGGCGAAATAACTTTTCGCGATTGGCATCCGGTTGGAGTCATCGAGTACGGCTATGTTGCGCCGGATCCGCTCGACGCCGATGTCATCTATGGCGCCGGCCGAAACGTCGTCACTAAAACTCACCTTTCGACCGGTCAGGTGCAAAATATCTCGCCGATTCCGGTTTCTGGCGCGGACACACGCACGGATCGCACCGAACCGATTCTTTTCTCGCCCCAAGACCCGCACCGCCTGTACTACGCCGCCAATCGGCTTTACGCAACCAATGACGCGGGTAAATCCTGGCAAACGCTCAGCGATGACTTGACGCGTCCCAGCAGCGGCTCGCCACCGAGCGTCGGCGACATGCATGCCGACAAGGCCGACACTCAGCGCGGAGTCATTTATTCGCTAAGTGCTTCACCGCTGACGAAGGGGATGCTGTGGGCAGGAACGGACGACGGCCTGATCTGGGTCACGCCTAACGAAGGCCAGGAGTGGCGTAACGTGACGCCGCCGCAGCTAAGCGCATGGAGCAAGGTTACTCAGATCGAGGCTTCGCACTTCGATGCGCAGGTGGCCTATGCATCGGTAAGCCGATTCCGTTTGGACGATCTGCAGCCATACCTCTATCGCACTCGAGACGGCGGCCGCAGCTGGCAGTCGATCGCCACGGGCCTACCGGCGGATGCGCCGGTTAATGCCGTGCGGGAGGATCCCGCACGCCGCGGGCTATTGTTTGCCGCCACCGAGAAAGCAATCTGGATGTCGTTTGATGATGGAGGGCACTGGCAGTCGTTACAGCTCAATTTGCCGCCTACTTCGATGCGGGATCTGATGGTTCACGGCCAGGACTTGATTGTGGCGACGCATGGCCGCTCTTTCTGGATTCTCGATGATATCGGGCCACTCCGCGAGTTTGCCGGAAATGGGGCTCACCGGCAGGCGATGCTGCTTAAGCCTTCAGCAGCCGTGCGAGCGCGGCGCAGTACAGGGACCGACACGCCTATTCCGCCCGATGAGCCTGCCGGACGCAATCCACCCGACGGAGCCGTGATCGATTACTTCCTTCCACAGGCGGCGAAGGGCGCAGTGACGATTGAGGTGCTCGATTCGGATGGAACTGTTGTGCGCCGGGCCGCAAGCACTGATCCCGTTGGGTTTACCAACGAGGAACGCGCGCGCGAACTCATTCCGGCCTACTGGATACGCCAACCCCACGCCTTGGCGACAGCGGCGGGGATGCATCGATTTGTCTGGGACTTGCACTACAGTGCGCCGCGAGCTGCCAAACGCAGTTTTCCGATTTCGGCGGTGCCGTTCGATACGCCGCAAGAGCCCTTGGGCCCCCTCGCAGTTCCCGGAACCTATCGCGTACGTTTGCAAGTCGGCTCGCGCCGCTCCGAAGAGTCTCTGACCGTAGTGGCGGACCCGCGGGTGAACATCGCTCAACAAGATTACGTCGCGCAGTTTGCGCTTGCACGGGATCTCGCCAAGGCTCTGGAGGAGAGCAGCAGGAGATTGTTGCAAGCAAAGTCATTGCGCTCGCAACTAAAAATGCTCAAGTCTGGCCAAGGAGACCTGATTTCGGCACGGGCGAAAGCGCTGGACGAGCAACTGGCCACGAGCCTTCAGGACGGCGGCGTGCATCGTGGACTGGAGCGCGTCAATGGTCAAATCGCCAGCTTGTACGAACAAGTGCTCGCCGCCGATGCCGCGCCCACACAGGCACAATATTCGTCGGCACAAGATCTATCCAACGACTGGCAGGCGCTTGCGGCCTCCTTCGAGAGCGTTTGGCGCGAACAGCTGGCGAGCCTGAATCAAGCGCTGACCGGCGCGCGATTGCCCACCTTGCGCGCCGATGATTCCGCCTCCGATGAGGGCGAATCCGACGACGAGGAATAAATTGTCGTTAGTTCTGGCTCAAGCTTCGCCATCGGCTTAGCTGAGTCTGCAGCTTCCCGTGCAGGGACTCATAGAGGGCCTGTTGCTGGTGGGTTGGCGGCGTGTCCGCGTCCTCGAGTGTTTCCGCGAACGCGGCAAGCTGTTCGTTGAGCATGCCGGGAAACGCAAGACCCGCCTCAGAACCGTTCATTTTCACTTGCATGAGGACTTCCTCGATGCTGGCGAGCGTCGCATCCTCGCGCGATGCCGGCGAGCTTTTGAGCGCAAGGCGGCGCGCGCGAATATCGTTCACTGCACGATGCAATGCGTCAATGTCCTTGTAAGTCGTCAGCGCGAGCGCTGTTTTAACCGCGATTGCGCCGTCCCGATCACCCGTCCGAGGGTCGGCGATGATGATGAGATTGGCGGTGCGGCGCTTGTCCCCTAAGGTGAGTCGGACTTGATACTGGCCGGGTGCGACCAGCGGTCCTCGCGGGGCCTGGTCTTGATAAAAGGCACCCGGAATTTGCGTTGGGTCGTCGTAGCGCAGATCCCAGACCAACCGATTCATGCCCGCGTGCGCCGGAATCAAATCACTGGGGACGAGCCGATCGGGCCACTCGGGCGGCTGAACTTCCTTCTTGGTCTTGGTGCTGGACAGATGGCGAACGCGCTCACCCTTCGAATCGAGGATATCGATGGTAAGTTCCGTCGTGGCCGCCGAGTTGAGCACATAGTCGATCATGGCGCCTGCCGGAGGATTCGGCCCGACGGGGCGGCGCGAGTTCACCTCGTCCGGGTAATACAATCGCATCGCAGTGGCGGGGGAATACAGCACAAGATCCTCGGGAACCTGCTGCACCTGGCGCAAGGGCGTCACGTTATCCAAGATCCAAAATCCGCGCCCGTGCGTAGCGGCCACCAAGTCATCGCCGTGCACGGTCAGATCATGAATCGGAGTTACCGGCATGCCGTTTTGCAGGGCAGACCAATGTGCACCGTCGTCGAAAGATACAAAAGGCCCTACTTCGGTGCCCGCGTAAAGCAAGCCGCGACGCACTGGATCTTCGCGGACCACATGGACCACGGCGCCTGGCGGCAGCCCCGCGACAATCGCTATCCAACTCTTGCCATTGTCGAGCGTTTTCCATGCGTAGGGTGCGATGTCATCAAGCCTATGCCGGTCTACCGCGAGATATGCGGCTGCGGGATCAAAATGCGAGGGTTCCACCGTACTGATCGTGCTCCACGCCGGCATCACCGCGGGGGTGACGTTGCGCCAATGAGCGCCATCATCCTCGGAAAGCTGCACCAACCCATCGTCGGTTCCGACCCACAGCTTGCCCTTGCGCAGCGGGGATTCGGCCAGTGCAAAAATCGTGTCGTAATACTCGACGCTTGTGATGTCCTTGGTGAGCGGGCCGCCCGAAGCCGTTTGCTTAGTCTTATCATTCCGGGTGAGGTCCGGACTGATAATCCTCCAGCTCATGCCTCGGTCAGTCGACTTCCACACCACCTCGGAAGCGGCGTAGAGGCCGTCCGGATCGTGAGGCGAGAGCATCAGTGGCGACGTCCAGTTGAAGCGATGATCAAGCTCACTCGCGGGATGCCCGGAATTGTCGATGGGGTCGGGACTGATGGATTGGGACTGTTGCGAGCGACGGTCGAAGCGCTGGTACTGATTCTCTGCGTCGCTATAGATGATATTGGGATCGCGGGGATCCGGCACGACAAAGCCCGATTCACCGCCACCGGCCGGGAACCAGTTGCGCGGCCCGATCACGCCCTCATCGTCGAAACTGGCCACCGCGAGATTTGAATTGTCTTGCTGCGCGCCGTAAATATAGTAAGGAAAGCGGTTATCGGTGGCGACGTGATAGAACTGCCCGGTGGGCTGATTCTCCTGAGTTGACCACGTATTGCCGCCATCCAGCGAGATGCTCGCGCCGCCATCATTGGCATTGATCAAGCTGTTGGAGTTGTTAGGGTCGATCCAAAGGGCGTGGTGATCGCCATGGGTAGCGGATACCAAGTTAAAGGTCTTGCCGCCATCCAAGGATCGCAGCATGCCGGTATTTAAGGCATAAACAGTATCGATCGCATTGGGATCGGCATAAATTTTTGAAAAGTACCAAGCCCGTTGACGCAAGCGGCCATCCTCGCTCACTCGGCGCCACTGTCCTCCGGCATCATCTGAACGGTACAGTCCGCCGTCCGTTGCTTCAATCATGGCGTATATCCGTTTCGAATCAACCGCCGAAATCGCCACGTCGATGCGTCCGAGAATTCCGCTGGGAAGTCCATGCCCTGTGAGCTGCGACCAGCTGAGGCCGCCATCCATGGATCGATATAATCCGCTTCCCGGTCCCCCGCTGGCGAAATTCCAAGGCTGACGTCTCACCTGCCAAAGGGCGGCATAGACGATTTTTGCGTTGTGCGGGTCGGCAGCCAAGTCGATGGCGCCGGTCAAGTCGTTCTTGTAGAGCACGCGATTCCAATTCTTTCCGCCATCGGTGGTGCGGAAAACGCCGCGCTGCGAATTCGGCCCGAACGCATGACCAATGGCGGCCACCAACACAATATTCGGATCGACGGGATCCACTATCACCGCGCCGATTTGCCGCGTGTCAGATAAACCGAGATCAGTCCAACTCGCGCCTGCATCGGTGGATTTGAATATCCCACCCCCCCAAGTCACATTGCCGCGCAGATTTCCCTCGCCCGTCCCCACATAGATAATGGAAGGATTGCTGCGGGCGACTGCGATGGCACCGATCGAAGACGCCTTCACGCCATCGAAAATGGGTTTCCAGGTCGTGCCGGCATCGATAGTTTTCCAAACACCTCCCGCGGCGGCGCCAAAGTAAAAGACATTGGGCGAACCCGGCACGCCCGCCACGGCGACAGCCCTTCCGCCGCGGAAAGGCCCGATACCTCGCCATTGCAGGGCGCCGTACGCGCCTTCAGGGAGTACCGATCCAGGATTTTGATCGGCCGATCTTGCGCTCAACGCGGGGTAGGCCAGGACAATGCTCGGCAGCAACACACGGATAAGTTTTCGGATCACTTAAGCAGGCTCCCTAATTGCGATGGGTGATATTACCCGGCGCCGCATCGAACGGTGCGATTTAATCGCTGTGCGGCGCCGACTGCGAGCGTCGCTAGGTCATTGAGCCGAGAAAAATGACTTGGTGGCGGCAAAACAGAATGGCGAGACCAACAAGGCGTGGTACTCGGTCGCTACGGCCAATGCACCGCCATCGGTGGCTCCTTGCAAAACGGCTTGCGCGGCGACAACCTGTTTTGCGATCGCAAAGTCGTTCTTGATGTTTGCATAAGGATCGTTTGTCGAAGCAGCGGCGTCGACATCGAGCACGCTGATGGGTGCCGGCGCCGGTCCTTGCGATGCCCAATAGTGCTGCATTAGCTGCGTATTGAACCAGAAGACGATCGGATCATTATCGCCGCCGCATAAAAACACCGGGGCAGTGGGTACCCAATTGCGCAAATCGTTCTTTACCAAGTCCTGCCGCCAACCCAGCTGCGGGTTCGGGGCAGGAACCCCGGTGGTAATCGCCGGGAAGCCCCCGTCGGGATTTGCCTGAGCATCTTCAAGGTAGCTCAGGCGATAACTGTTTTGGAGCAAATTTCCTGCGCCGAATCCCTGTGCGAACACCTCGGCCAGGCTGGCCGGCGTCGTGGGAGGAGTGATATAGGCGAATTGCGGCGCGGGAGGCGTTGGGCTAAACAGCGCTAGTTCCGGAAGCTTACCCTCGGCATAGAGCTGGCTTCGCGGGGTGGTGGTCGGCAACAGGGTTTGAATGCCGTTGGCGTATTGAGGCGCGAACACATCTGTGGGATTGACGTAGACGTTGCCATAGACGGTTTGATAGGCGGAAACCATCAAAACGGTTGACACGGTTGCTCCGCCGTTGACTTCGCCATAGAACACGGCATCTACCAAAGCGGCCAGCGCATAGGGACCCGACATCGGTGCAGCGGCGGTGACTTTCATTCCAGCGGCCTGCATCGCGCGGTGGGTGGCCATTGCCACGTAACCTCCTTGCGAGTAACCGGTAACGAAGAGTTGGCCGTTGTCTTGTACCAGCGTCGCGGAGGCCACCGGTAAAGCGGTCCGCGCCGCTGCCAAGGCATCGATCATATCTTTCGATTGCTGATCCGCGACTAAATAAGGATGGTAGGGAAGCGTGGAGGTGTCATAGCCCGCATAATTTGGCGCGACGACGACGTAGCCCTGAGATGCGAATAGCGCCGCGAGCGAGATCGTCTCTGTATTTTGCAAATTATCCATGTTGTAGGCACGATCTGTGGTGGTGCCGTGGGCATACAGAACGATCGGACGCGAACCCGTGCAATTTGCACCCAAGCCGGTGGGCACCAGCAGCACTGCCGAGGCAGTGGTAGCTTCGCCCTTTCCCCCAACCGTCGCATAGCGAATTCTATAGAACAGGATATCGCAAACCGGAGAACCACTCTGAGAAAACAGCAGCGCATTGGAGGCGAGATTGAGTTCCGCGAGCAGTGAAGGCGCGGTTACGGAGAGCAAGAGCTCAGGCGGGCTTTGCAGCAACTCGCCTCTGCGAGGAGGAGTGGCTACGTCTGAGCTGGAGGCCCCGTTTCCGGAACCGCCGCAACTGGCCAGCCCCAGCGCCGCCAGCAAACACCACAGATACA
>DASWUU010000133.1:0-3925 GCA_036401515.1 Steroidobacteraceae bacterium | reverse complement strand
ACGCCGTTCTCGCCTCCGCCTGCAAGATTGGCTTGGAAGGGATCATTTCCAAAAAACTCGACGCGCCCTACTTCTCGGGCCGTTCCGGCAGCTGGGTCAAGGCGAAATGTCGCGCTGGCCAAGAAGTGATCCTCGGCGGCTGGACCACTGAGGAAGGCACGCTGCGTTCGCTGCTGGCGGGCGTCAATCGCGGCGGCCAATTGGTCTATGTCGGCCGAATCGGCACGGGCTACGGGCGCGAAGCGGTGAAAACGCTGCTGCCCAAATTGCAAAGGCTCACCCGGGAAACAAGTCCTTTCGCCGGTCCCGACGCGCCTCGCAAAGAAAACAATGTGCGCTGGCTCAAGCCTGAGTTAATCGCGGAAATCGAGTTCGAGGGCTGGACCGGTTCAGGAATGATCCGGCAGGCCGCTTTCAAAGGCTTGCGCGAGGACAAGGAACCGAAGGACGTCGTTGCGGAAAAGCCCGCAGCGCCTGCGCCCTCGCCGGCACGAAAAAAATCGGCCGGCCGAAAATCCGCAGCGGCAGGCGCCGTCATGGGGGCCCCCACACCGGCAACGGTGCGAAAGCTTATTAAGGGAACAGCTCCCCGCAAGCATGCGGCAACCGGTTTGGCGACGGTGTTCGGAGTAACGCTATCCAACCCGGACAAGGTGTTATGGCCAGTGGCTACGGGCGAGGCGGCAATAACCAAGCTCGATCTCGCTCACTACTATGAACAAGTGGGCGAGTGGCTGCTGCCGCATCTTCAGGGCCGACCGTGTTCATTGGTGCGCGCGCCGGAGGGCTTGGCGGGCGAGCAGTTTTTTCAACGGCACGCGAGGCCCGGCATGTCTCCGTTGTTCGACTTCGTCAAGGTACGGGGCGATAAAGCCGCCTACGTGCAAATCGACCGCGTCGAAGCGCTCGCCGCAGTCGCGCAAATTGGGGGATTGGAGCTGCATCCTTGGAATTGCGCGCCGAACGCACCTGAGGTTGCCGGCCGCTTGGTTTTCGATTTGGACCCGGCACCGGATGTGAAATTCGATGCCGTCATCGCGGCCGCGCATGACATACGCGAACGGCTGCAGAAAATCGGCCTGGTATGCTTCTGCAAGACCACCGGCGGCAAGGGCTTACATGTCGTCACGCCCTTAAGCGTTGGGAAGAAAGCCGTAGCGTGGCCCATCGCCAAGAATTTTGCGCATCTTGTCTGCGCGCAAATGGCGCACGACAGTCCCACGCGCTATCTGGACAACATGTCCAAAGCGAAGCGCGCCGGGCGAATATTTTTGGACTACCTAAGAAACGATCGTACCGCGACCGCCGTGGCGGTGTTGTCGACAAGAGCTCGCGAAGGCGCACCGGTATCGATGCCGGTCGAGTGGCGAAACGTGAAAAAAGGCTTGGACCCCATGGCCTTCACATTGCGGACCGCCCCCAAGCTGC
The DNA here is from genome assembly GCA_036401515.1 of Steroidobacteraceae bacterium. Taxonomy (GTDB): domain Bacteria; phylum Pseudomonadota; class Gammaproteobacteria; order Steroidobacterales; family Steroidobacteraceae; genus Bog-1198. The sequence goes on along the minus strand of DASWUU010000133.1, from coordinate 2,497 downwards.
TGAGCAAGCTTAAACCCTGGCGAAATTACGGCGCCGGCGCCCGACCTCTGGCCGACGCCATTAAACGGATCACGCGCGACTAATCATGGGCAACGAGTCTATCCATACCGGCACCCAGGCCTTGAACATCGAAGTCGGCGACGGAACGCGAGTCTCCGGAATCTTGATGAATCCGCCTGAATGCAAGGCCTGCTTCGTCGTGGCGCATGGCGCCGGCGCCGGCATGCTGCACCCCTTCATGGAGAATTTGGCGAATGATCTTGCGGCGCGCCGCACCGCCACGTTGCGTTATCAATTTCCGTATATGGAAAGGCTCAGCAGAAGACCGGATCCACCCGCGCTTTGTCATGCCACTGTACGTGCGGCCGTGCAAGCCGCTCGCATGGTGATGCCCTCCGTTCCGCTGTTCGCCGGCGGAAAGTCGTTCGGCGGACGCATGACATCGCAGGCACAGGCCGCCATTCCCTTGGCAGACGTCCGCGGCTTGATCTTCCTGGGATTTCCGCTTCACCCCCCGAAAGAACCTTCGGATTCCCGGGCCGAGCATCTTTCGAAAATCCGCATCCCGATGCTATTTGTCCAGGGCGCTCGCGACGAGTTCGCCCAGCCCGCGCTCTTAAACCCGGTCGTCTCGCGGCTCGGTACTCTCGCGACATTGCGCGTGCTGCCCGATGCCGACCACTCGTTTCGTGTCCCCGCTCGCAGCGGCACAAACCCCGAGCAAATGAAGAACGAGATGCTCGATGCACTTGCGGGCTGGGTCGACACGGTAGTAGCTGCATGACGTTGATCGCCGAACTGGTGCGTGCGTCGCAGCGGGTCGGCGCGAGCCCCTCGCGCAAAACCAAGGTGCGGGAACTCTCCTCCTTGCTCCGTGCCCTGGCGCCTGAAGAAATCGACACCGGCGTGCATCACTTGTCGGGCGAAATACCGCAGGGCAAAATCGGCGTAGGTTTCTCCTCCTTGCGCGCTGCCGCCTCGACGCTGCCGTCGAATAGCGAGACGTTGTCGATTGCCGAGGTGGACCGGCGACTCACCGAACTCGCGGCAATCCGCGGCGCGGGATCGGCAGCCCGCCGCGCCGCGGCGCTCGAGGACTTGTTCGCGCTGGCGACGGCGGATGAACAAGCATTCTTGCTGCGATTGTTGATCGGAGAGCTGCGCCAGGGCGCGTTGGCGGGAATCATGGTCGATGCCATCGCCGCTGCCGCGGAACTGCCAGTCGCGGAGGTGCGCCGCGCCGCCATGTACTCGAAGAGCTTGGGCGAGGTTGCGAGCACGGCCATGCGCGAGGGCGCAGCGGCGCTAGCGCGGTTTCAGCTTGAGCTGTTCGCGCCGGTTTCGCCCATGCTGGCGCAAACGGCGGTCGATGTGGCTGAGGCCTTGCAGGAGATTCATGGCGAAGCCGCATTCGAATGGAAGATGGATGGGGCTCGGATTCAAGTCCACAAGCTGGGGGACGAGGTCCGCATCTATACCCGCAGCTTGAACGAGGTTTCCGCTGCGATACCCGAGATCGTGGAGGCGGCGCGCACGTTTTCGGAACGCACACTGGTGCTCGATGGCGAGGCCATCGCATTCGACGCCGGCGGGCGGCCGCATCCTTTTCAAGTGACCATGAAACGCTTCGGCCGCAAGCTCAATGTGGAAGCCTCGCGCACGGCCTTACCCATCCAAGCCTTCTTTTTCGATTGCTTGAGATTCGGCGATGAAAGTATCGCGAATCGCTCCACCCAAGAGCGTATTGCGGCGCTCGCCAGGGCCGTTCCGGCATCGCTCATGATGCCGCGCCTGGTTACCTCGTCCGAGCCGGCGGCACGCGCGTTTTATGACGCCGCCATCGCGGCCGGCCATGAAGGCGTCATGGCGAAGGCTTTGGATGCGCCCTACGAGGCAGGCAACCGCGGCGCGAGCTGGCTCAAGATCAAACGCGTTCACACGCTGGATCTGGTGGTGCTCGGCGCCGAGTGGGGCAACGGCCGGCGCACCGGCAAACTCTCTAACTTGCACCTAGGCGCGCTCGACCCGGCGACCGGCGAGTACGTCATGCTCGGAAAGACATTCAAGGGACTGACCGATGCACTACTCGCCTGGCAAACGGAGCAGTTTCTGGCGCGCGAGATTCGGCGCGATGAAATGACCGTCTATGTTCGCCCGGAGCTGGTCGTGGAAATCGCTTTCAGCGATTTACAGGCCAGCATCCGCTATCCCGGCGGCCTCGCCTTGCGGCTCGCCCGCGTGAAGCGCTATCGAGATGACAAGCGCGCCGAGGACGCCGATGACATGGAGGCCGTACGCAAGATCTACGCGGCTCAATCGAGCGCTTCCAAAGACTAGCGCTCGATTTCTCGCGGCAGCACCGGCGTGATGGGCACGATCGTGCGCGGCCGGTTCGCATAGTCAAACAATGCATCGATATCTGGGCAGGCGGCGATTTCTTTTAAGATCGCACGGGTGGGAAACATAAGCAGCAGCTGGTGTCTGGCGTGCTCGGCCA
>DASWUU010000132.1:0-4586 GCA_036401515.1 Steroidobacteraceae bacterium | reverse complement strand
ATTGCGCAGGCTCCCGCCGTAATCCGAGCCGTCTGCGACCGGTAACATCCGAAGTGCGAGCGATACCGCGGCACCGCCGCTGCTGCCGCCGGCTGAGCGTTTCGGATCGTACGCATTTCGAGTGGCGCCGTAGACGGAGTTATAGGTGTGCGAGCCAAGACCAAATTCCGGCGTGTTGGTTTTGCCGATGAATATGGCTCCCGCCTCGCGCAGTCTCTCGACCATCAAGCCATCAGCCGAAGGCACAAAATCCTTGAGGATGGGTGATCCCATCGTCATGCGCATTCCCTTAACCGCCTGCAGATCCTTCACGGCATGCGGAAAGCCGTGCAGCGGCCCCATGGATTCGCCGCGAGCAAGTTGCGCGTCGCGCTCGCGTGCCAGCACCATCAGCTTCTCACGGTCCTGGAGGGCGACGATGGCGTTTACGCTCGGGTTGACCTGCTCTATGTGATCCAGATACGCGCTCATGACTTCTACGCACGAGACTTTGCGCGAATGTATTGCAGAGGAAAGAGCCGTGGCGTCCAACAAAATCAGATCGTTCATGCGCCGCTCCGAAGTTAAATGGTGAGGCGCCGCATGCACCGCTGCGCCCGCGGTGACGCCGACGGCCAAGCTAAGCACCGCGCGGCGGCTCAATGACGCCTTGCCGGAATTTGCATCTACGTCCATCACTCGCTCGGCACGAAGATCACCAGGAGAATATACGCGAGCAGTCCCGTTCCCGCGCAGAGGGCAAATAGGGTAAAAATCAGCCGCCACGCCCATGATTCCAATCCGGTGATGCGGGCGAGTCCGCCGCAGACACCGCCGATCCACCGGTCGCCGCGGCTGCGCCGAAAAGAATTCACCGTTGTAACGAAAGGCGTTGTGGCGGCACGCGCGGCCTCCCCGCTTAACAGTCTCTCCTTGGCGCGCGCGAATTCCTCCTCCGTCAGTGTTCCGCGAGCGCGAAGCTCTTCTAGTTTGGCGAGCTCATCGCTGATCGTCATAATGTTTCCTCCGCAGTTGCTACTTGCTTGCGCCCGTGACTCTTGAATTGGCATTTAAAAAATCCACGATTGCCGTGACGAGACCGGCGCTGAGCGGCAGCACGGGATTGGAGTAAGTTGCAATGTTCGCGCGCCGATCGTCAGACGTCACAGTTTTGAGCACATGGTTCATGGCCGCAATGAGCATGACCGTCGATTGGGGGTCGGCAAGCTTGAGTAGATTCGCGTCGCTTTCGTGCACCTGCATGTCACGCCTCCCTTGGACGATGAGAACCGGTTTAGCATAGCCTGAAAGTAAGGGACGTGGATCATACGAGAAGGCGTTGATTAGAAATCCTTGAACTTCCGGCCTGAATAAAGGCACCACGAGCCGCAAGGCCCTCCGCCAGGAGCCGGTAAGAGCCGGCCGATAGACCCGCGGGACTGTTTCCGTCTCGGTCCGTGGGACCCGATCCCGGGATAATGAGCACGACAGCACCCTGGTACTCGGCGGGCGCCAGCAGAGTTCCCCTCAAAGGGCCCGTCGGACCTGGCGCTTCGAGCAAGGTCTCCACTGAGGCTGCGCCGGCGGCGGCGCACCCCAATCCTGCGGCGATAGCGAGCAACAGATGCCTCATAACGTCCTATGTACCTCACTCAACCGGCGACGGTTACTACGAGTGCTCATCCCTGACCGGGTGCCCTGCCGCCGCTGCAAGCTTCACGGCCATGCGAATAATGGAATGCCCTGCAACGGGATTGACGACGCGAAACAGATTATATCTAACCCCGCGAATCGCGGGGTCCCGGTCAGAGGGTTTCCACACAGCGCTGACCAATGATCTTGCGATCGCGAGGATTTCTCCGCGTTCGTAGATCCGATCGATTTTCAATCCGCGGCTGTTCATTTTTCTTATTGTCTCATCAACACTTAAAAATCCGGTTACGGGCGAGGGATCGAACGCGTACACCTTAGCGACTCTGGGAACCGGAACCTTTGGATCGAGACAATACGCAAACTGTTGCGCGAGACCGCCGCCAAGCGAGTGGCCCACCGAGACCACTCTTGCGTTCCGAAGGTATTCACCGCCATCCTTAATCAAGCGCGCAGACAATTCGCGTGCAAAGGCTGGCGCAAAGGTTTGCACCACATCGCTGTAGGCGTCTCTGTGCGCCGGCAAAAACCATCGAAGATTTGAGCGCCAGTCCATCCGATTATTAAAAATGCTCCCGCCGAAACTCACGGCGATCGTCGATGAACTGCGCTTCTCCCACACCTCGACCCGTAGGTGCGTCTGATCCATGATGGTTCTTAACGGCCCATCCGGGAAATTGGCCCACAAGTCCCAGCCGCATTGGCGCAGCTCCGCGAGCGGATCTACCGTGTCTTCAGCGGTCCTGCGAACGGTGCGCTGTTCCTGCTGTCCCGCGGGCGTGTGCACGTAGGCGGCAACCGCGAGCCAGGCGAATTCCCAATGCTCCTCGGCGTAAGGCTTAAGCGGTAGCGGCTCACTTAAAAATCGCCGCCCAGGGAATCGAACGGTAACCTCCGACTGCGACTGGAAGAGAGCACGGATGAAGGGCAACGGGCGCAGCCATCTCCAAAATGGCCTCGTTTTGTGCGGCGCCGCACCTCGCAATGTTAGATCTCCGGATCCAGCGCGATGTGCACCGCTCGGGAAAATTTATTCAAATCCCATACATCCAACAGCTCGCACTGCGCCGCGATCATTTCGGCTTCATCGATCGTGACCTCCTTGACCGTGTAACAGGCGACCGCTATCCCGTCGCTGCGCACGAACCGCGCGAGCATCTCATCATCATCGTAGGTACGCGTGGACACGACTCTTCGTTCCATCAACAGCGCTTCAAGACTGTCGGCATTGGGGATGGGCGCCAGAAACAGTGCCATTTGTGCGGCGTCATCCAATCTCGCGTTGGTTGCGATGATCTCATGATCCTGATCCATACCGCGGCTCCATAAATATTGAGCGTGCAGTCTGACAGAAGCGCGTCTACCAACAAATAGCGTGGGCTTGGGTTCGCAATTTCTCGTTGTTTCGCTATTCTAATGCTTCGGTTAGAGCCCTCACGGCCCATTCCTGCAATATTCATAGGTGTTGAACATGGCCACCAAGATCGACCCGAAGCAAGTCAAGACCGTCACTGGCTCCCGCTACCCACCTCCGTTCAACACTCCGTGCGTGGGTCGGACTCGCCAGCGCCTGGGCGATGGCGCCGAACTGACCCAATTCGGCGCGAACTTGACGCGGCTTCCGCCCGGCGCCTGGTCGAGTCAACGGCATTGGCACAGCGCAGAAGACGAGTTCATTTATATTCTGGAAGGAGAGCTTGTGCTGGTAACCGATTCGGGCGAAGCAGTACTGCGGCCGGGTGACTGTGCCGGGTTCAAGGCAGGTGTTGCCGACGGGCATCATCTGCAAAACCGCACCGATCGGGAAGCCGTCTTTCTCGAGGTCGGCACCCGGCGCATCGACGATGAAACCGCTTATTCCGATATTGATTTGAAGGTGCCGGCCGGCCGCGGCGAATTTACGCGCAAGAACGGCGAACCCTACGCTTAAACGCCGGACCAAGCCTTCTCATGAACTCGCGACAATAGCCTCGCCGCGCATACAATCGCCTGCGCCGCCCTCCTGCACGCGCATCTTTTCATAACGGCGCCCCAGATAAAGAGCCGCCGCACCCCAGACCACCGATCCTGCGACGCCCACCGCGATTGCGCCGTTCATCCCATAGCCCATCGATCTTAAGCCCGCCTGTACCCATGCCGAGCTCACATCGCCGAACCGGTACACCACCGTGTCGATGACATTCTTCGCCTTGTAGCGGCTGCTTTGCTCAAGCACGGTGAAGCAAATCTCGCGGCTCGGTCGGGCGATCGCATACTGCGCGACGCGCCGTACCACTTGCAGCACCTGGATCATGAACAGCGTCGGCGAAAGGGCCGTTGCGAGAAACGCCAGCACCATGAGCAGCGGGTTCAAAATCAAACCCGCCGTGACGCCAAATCGTTTCACGATGCCGCCAAGCCCAAGCAGCAAAATGAGGGCGGTAAAGATGTTCACGACCAAATCGATATCTGCAAGCGCTTGGGTACGGCTCGCGATCGCCGTGTAGGTTCGCGCGACCAGGTCGGTCTGGCAAAAATAGGCCACGGTGTTGACCCAGGTCATGAGCAACATAAACGCCGCCTGATTGAGCACGTAGCGCGACTTGAGCAGCTGGCCGAAACCTTCGAAGGCATTGCCTTTTAAGGGGTGATCGAGCGTCGATTGCTGGCCCTCATCGCTGCTCCCTCTCAATCGCGCCTTTTCCCGCATCAGGAGGTGCACGGTGACGATCACTAATGCGAATCCAGCCGCCGCGAGCAACAGCATGCCGCTCAACCCCAATGTCCCGACCAGCAGCCGCGTCAGCAGCGGGCCGGCAATCGCCCCGAAGGCCCCGCCGGCGGCGATGAACGGAAAAAACCGCGTCGCTTGCTCGGGGGAAAACACGTCCACCATCAAGCTCCAGAACACCGAAATCATGAACAGGTTTGTGACGCTGAACCACACGTAATACGCGCCTCCCAGCCAGCGGTTCTCC
>DASWUU010000131.1:0-2482 GCA_036401515.1 Steroidobacteraceae bacterium | reverse complement strand
AAGGACGTTGATAAGGACGTTAGTTAAGACGCCGCTTCCTTGACCGCGCTGCGGTCGAGCTTTACTTATCGGCCCCGGCCCCTTACATATTTTAGCGATCGTTGTCGAGCACTGCGTTCTCGCCGCGGAATGTGCATAATGGCGTTCTTAACCGCCAACAACCGAAGAGATCGTACGGATGGAGCGTCGACTGCACACCCGTCACCGAGCGCGCACAACTGTGTACGTGGTGATGTCCGGCCGGAAGAGCCGCATCTGCAAAGCAAAAAACTTGAGCGCAAACGGCGTTTTTGTCGAGACCGAGAACCTCGGCCTGCGCAAGGGGCAGCAGGTGCAATTGGCCTTCGCGATTAACCTAGGTTTAGTTACCAAAATCCATCGCCGCACGGCGATAGTCGCCCATGTCACTCGCGGCGGCACCGGCTTGATGATGGAGCAGTTCGCGGGCCGCTGAGCTTGACACGTCCTGTAAACTTACAGGAATGCCACCCTTCGATCCCCCTCGCTCGGACGCCATCCGCATCCGCGGCGCGCGCCAGAACAATTTAAAAAACTTGAATTTGGATCTGCCGCTCAACGAGCTCATCGTGGTCACGGGCGTCAGCGGGTCAGGAAAATCGTCCCTGGTGTTCGATACGCTTTACGCGGAAGGCCAGCGCCGCTATGTGGAGACTTTTTCGCCGTACGCGCGTCAGTTCTTGGACCGGATGGATAAGCCCCAAGTCGACCGAATCGAAGGTATTCCACCCTCGATCGCGATAGACCAAACCAATCCGGTCCGCACCTCGCGTTCCACCGTCGGCACGATGACCGAACTCAACGATCACTTGAAATTGTTATTTGCGCGCGCCGCGGTTTTACACTGTCGGGGGTGCGCCCGTCCGGTGCGCCGCGACACCGCCGCCAGCATTCAGCAGCAGCTGACCGCGCTGGCCGCCAAGCATGGCGACCCGCTTTTGATCCTGACCTTTCCCGTGCCAATTCCGGAGAATTTCACCGAGGCCGAGATCAAGGGGTTGCTTGCCGGCCAAGGATATACGCGCATCCACGAGCAACGCGACGCGACCCTGCAGGTAATCCAGGATCGTTTTCGCTGGTCCTCGGTCGAGGCCGCGCGGGCCGGCGATGCCATCGAGGCGGCGCTCAAGGTGGGTCAAGGCCGCATCGACGTGTATTCCAGGGATGATGGCACGCAGCCAGCGCCCCGCTCGCCGTGGCGATTTTCCACCGGACTGCACTGCCCCGACTGCGATATCAATTACAAGGATCCCAGCCCCAGTACTTTTAGCTTCAATTCTCCGATAGGCGCCTGCGACACATGCCGCGGTTTCGGCCGCAGCATCGGAGTCGATTATGGCCTGGTCATCCCGGACCCTTCGTTGAACCTGCGCCAAGGCGCCATCAAGCCCTGGCAGACGGAGTCCTATAAGGAATGCCAGACCGATCTGGAGCGTTTCGCGCGCAAGCGAGGTGTGCCCCTGGACATCCCCTGGCGGGAACTCAGCGAGGCGCAGCGCTCTTGGGTCATCGAGGGGGAAGGTGAATGGACCAAGAATGTTTGGTACGGCGTGCGGCGCTTCTTCGCGTGGCTGGAAACCAAAGCCTACAAAATGCACATCCGCGTGCTGTTATCGCGCTATCGGTCCTACACAGAATGTTCCGGCTGCCGCGGCGCACGTTTGAAACCGGACGCTCTGCTGTGGCGGATAGGCAATCCAGGCTTGACCATTCGCGACATGATGCTGCTGCCGATAGATGACGGCAGAAAATTCTTCGCAGCCTTGCGATTGCCGGCGCCGCTGGACGAAGCCACTGATTTGTTGCTCAAGGAGATTCGGGCACGCCTTGGGTTCCTTAGCGATGTGGGCCTGGGGTACTTGAATCTCGATCGCCAGTCGCGCACGTTGTCCGGCGGCGAGGTGCAGCGGATCAATCTGACCACGGCGCTGGGTACCTCCCTCGTCAATACCCTATTCGTTCTCGATGAACCTTCCATCGGCCTGCATCCGCGCGACGTCGAACGCATCGTCGGCGTCATGCACCGCCTGCGCGACGCGGGTAACACGCTGGTCGTTGTCGAGCACGATCCGAAAGTCATACAGGCCGCCGATCGGGTGCTGGATATTGGGCCCGGGCCCGGCGAGCATGGCGGTGAGATTGTGTTCTACGGACCGTTGCGCGAACTGAAGGGCGCCAGGGGATCGCTTACCGCCGACTACCTATTTGGCCGCAAAGGCGCCACGGCGGCCCGTCCCGTGCATGACAGGCCGCCGGCTTCGGCCACTGTTCGGATCGAAGGCGTCACAGAACATAATCTCAAGGATATCGATGTCGGCTTCCCGCTTGGGCGCCTGGTATGCGTGACCGGTGTCAGCGGCTCGGGAAAATCCAGCCTGGTGCACGATGTGCTCTATCCCGCGTTGCTGCGTGCCAAGGGCAAACCCACGGAAAATCCAGGTGCGCACCGCGCCCTCGTGGGTGC
>DASWUU010000130.1:0-4534 GCA_036401515.1 Steroidobacteraceae bacterium | reverse complement strand
CAACAATGGCACAGGCTATCCGAACTCATCGGGACAGGATGGCTGCTTGGACGGTCACTAACCCGTGAGCTCCGCGGCACGGGGCGTGCGTGCGTTAAGCACGCCCGCGTGCCGCTTTCGCATAACTGGGCGATGCTTTGGTGGCATCGAATACCTATAAGGCGGATTACTGTGCTCACGAACAGATCCGAAGATGGCCTTCAGCTTAGCGGGACTGCCCATGGCCCAGAAGTGCCCCATACCAGACATGCGGCGAAAGGCAAGAATCGGCGCGATTCTTTGGGAACGCTTGAACAGTTCGGACCATCCCTTTACGTTGCGGATGGGCCAACGGTTTCGTTCGTCGGCTTTCCGAGCTGGATTACTCTGCCTATTAGATAAGCCCGCGTTCCGCCAGCGACACGCACGCACCGTCGCCGACGATGATGTGATCCAGCAAGCGAATGTCCACCAGTGCGAGGGCCTCCTTCACGCGTTGCGTGATGAACTCGTCTGCCTGGGAAGGTTCCGCCACGCCGCTGGGGTGATTGTGAGCAATGATCACCGCGGCGGAATTTCGTTGCAGCGCGAGCTTCACAATCTCGCGCGGGTGCACGCTCGCGCCGTCGATGGTGCCGCGGAATAACTCCTCGAATTGAATCAGCCGGTGACGCTTATCAAGATAAATACAGCAAAAGACCTCATGCTCCAGATCACGCAGGCGCGCTGAAAGAAAGTCCCGGGTGGCCCGCGGACTGGAGAGCGACGGGCCAGCGCGCAAGGTCTCTGACAGTTGCCGCCTGGCGATTTCGACCGACGCTTGCAATTCCGCATATCGCGCGGGTCCTAAGCCGGGCTCGGCGCAAAACCGCTGCCGGTCGGATGCGATGAGCTTGCGAAGCGATTGAAAACTTTTTAGCACATTGCGCGCCAGATCGAGCGCCGAATGCCCCGCGGTTCCGGAGCGCAGCAAAATCGCCAGCAGCTCGGCATCGGATAGTGCGGCGGCACCTTTCTCGAGCAACTTCTCGCGCGGTCGTTCATCACTGGGCCAATCCCGAATTGCCATGCCACAGCATGAGCATCGAGGCGCCGGGTCACTAGCGCCATTTCACGGCTGATAGGGGCAAAATGGCGGCATGAGTTCGCGAAACCCAATCCGACTACGGCAGCTTGCCGGGTCGGCGCTGTACCTTGCCGCATTGCCGGCACTGATGTTCGTGCTGGCAGGTGATGTGCGTTGGATCGAGGCATGGCTCTTCGCCGCCTGGTTCCTTGGTTTGTGCGCAACCGTGCTCATCTGGCTGTATCGCGAGAATCCCGCACTTTTGGCGGAACGCTTCCGGCCTCCAGGCCCAGGGGGCCAAATGCATTGGGACCGGATCTGGATCTACTGCATGCAAATCGGGTTTCTTGCGTGGCTGGCGATCATGCCGGTGGATGCGCGGCGCTTCGGCTGGACGCCGCCGTTTTTGCCGTGGATGAAGGCTATCGGCGGCGCGTTCTTGCTCGCCTCGTCCTTTCTCCTGTTCCGCGCATTTCACGACAACGGTTTTCTATCCCCGCTCGTACGCATTCAGGCGGAGCGAAAGCAGCGCGTTATCTCCGCGGGTGTGTATGGCTTCGTGCGCCACCCTATGTATCTCGGCGCCATCCTGATGTTCGCCGGCGCGCCGCTGCTGCTGGGATCGGCGGCCGGGCTGGCAATTGCCGTTCTCATGGCCCTTCTATTGGCGGCACGGATTTTCGGTGAAGAGAAGCTGCTCATGAACCAACTCGACGGCTACCCGGAATATTGTCGCAAGGTGCGTTATCGACTGCTGCCGTTCTTTGGTGAGCCGGCGTTAACCCGAGGCGCTAACCGTGCCCTGAGCTGCCAAACCCGCCCGTGCCCCGAGCAGTGGCCGAAAAATCCTCGACCACTTCGAAGGCCACCTGCACCACCGGTACGATCACCATCTGCGCGATACGATCGCCGGGATTGATGGTGAAGCTCTGCGTGCCGCGATTCCAAACCGAAACCATCAACGGTCCCTGATAATCCGAGTCGATGAGGCCGACCAGATTGCCCAGCACAATCCCGTTCTTGTGACCCAAGCCTGAGCGTGGCAGCAGCATCGCGGCCAGAGCAGGGTCTGCGATATAGATCGAGATCCCGGTGGCGATGAGCTCGGCGCCGCCCGGCTGCAAGATCAGCGGCGCATCGATGCAGGCGCGCAAGTCCATCCCCGCGGACCCAGCGGTCGCATGAGAGGGTAAGGGGAATTCGCGCCCGATACGCGAATCCAGGATCCGCAGCTTGACAGTGCGTTGCATTCGGCCGAGTTCCTACACTCGTCGCGGGCGGCGGCCGCGCACGCGGTCGCGAGGCAGAGCTGCGGCGCTTCGGCGCTTTCGCGCGCCGCGGCGCGGACTGCCGTCCGGCGGCGGCAAGCGCTTCGCAATGAGTGCGATCAGCTCGCGCGCCACATCGATCTTCGGGCCGCGCGCCACCTCCGATTTGCCGCCGGGCCAAATCACTGTGAGGGCATTGTCCTCGCAATCGAAGGCGATCCCGTCACCCACTTCGTTGGCGGCGATCATGTCGAGTTTTTTGCGCTTGAGCTTGATGCGCGCATTGTCCTCAACATCGTTCGTCTCCGCTGCAAACCCGACGACAAAGGGGTGCTTTGCCATATCCGCCACGGACTTGACGATGTCGGGCGCAGGCTCCAGCTCAAGCTTCACATGCCCGCCCTGCTTCTTGATCTTTTGCTTGGCTACACTCACGGGCTGAAAGTCGGCGACGGCCGCGGCGGCGATGAATATATCGGCAGCGCCCACTTGCCGATGCACGGCGGCGTACATCTCGCGCGCGCTTTCCACATTGATGCGCGTGATGCCTAAGGGAGTTTGCAATTGAACAGGTCCCGAGACTAAAGTGACATGAGCGCCCGCTTCTCGGGCAGCCTCGGCCACTGCAAAGCCCATTTTCCCCGAGCTTCGATTGGTGAGATACCGCACCGGATCCAGCCGCTCGCGCGTCGGGCCCGCGGTAATCAACACGTTCAAGCCCGCCAAGATACCGGCGTTGGCGGGGGGTGCCAACATGACTTCTGCGAGCTGCGCCGGTTCCCACATGCGGCCCTCACCCATCTCCCCGCAGGCCTGGCTTCCGGATCCTGGCCCAAGGATGCGAATTCCGCGCCCCGCTAGGGCTGCCACGTTGGCCTGCGTGGCCTTGTTCGCCCACATCACCCGGTTCATCGCCGGCGCGATCATGATAGGTGCTTCGGTGGCCAGACACAGCGTGCTCAAAAGATCGTCCGCGCGGCCGCCCGCAAGGCGCGCGATGAAATCCGCGCTCGCCGGCGCAATCAACACGATTTGTGCCCAGCGTGCCAGTTCGATGTGGCCCATCGCCGCTTCCGCAGTGCTATCCCACAAATCGCTTCGGGTCGGTCGGCCCGATACGGCCTGGAAAGTCATGGGCGAGACGAATCGCTGTGCAGCGGCTGTCATCACAACCTGCACGTCGGCGCCGCGCTCCATCAGCCGCCGCACCAGATCGGGGCTCTTGTAAGCGGCAATGCCGCCCGTCACCCCGAGCAATACCCGCGTCTTTGGCGTCATTGAATGTGCTTTAACTCTTTGAAGCGATCGATGTCGCTCTCGAACTGAATGCTCATCGAGGCTTCCTCGGCGCGTTTCTGCTGGAGGTTCTGCTGTTGTGTGCGCATGTCGGTGCTGAGCCGGACCAGATCTTCTGCCATCTGATCGGGCATGGGCGGAGCCTTCGGATCACTTCTGTAAGGTTTGTAGCGCTGGCTGTCGGCGCGCATTTTCTTCATTTTGCCATTGAGCGTATCGAGAAACGAATTCGTTACCTTGATCTGGTCCGCCACCAGCTGCACGCGCTGGTCGCGCAGGCGCTCGATCTCCGCCACCGACGCGAAGGTATTCAGTAAGTTCTTGTCGCGAAGCTGATTCTGTTCCGCAGCGAGTCGCTTTTGCTCATCGGCAGCCAGCTGGTCGGCGGTTTTTTGCGCCTCGATGTGGTTTATCTCATAGCCCCTCGAGTTCAAGATGTGCTGTTCTTTCGCGGCGTATTCCGGCGGTATCCGGTCGCCGTAGTGGGTGACGCCGTCAGAATCCACCCATTTATAAAGAACTCGCCCGTTGTCCGAAGGGCCGGTGCGCGCAGGGGCGCCAACTGCAAAGCCCGAGGCCAGCAGTGCGGATAGACAAAGGATGTAGGCAACATTCTTCAAGAAACTATCCTCAAGATGAAGCGGCCGCCATTGTGAGCGGAGCGGGCGTCGTTTTCCAGGGGGGACCCCTCAGTCTGCGAGCCCATACCGCTCGCGGTATCGCCTCATGCTCGCGAGGTCTCCCGGCGCACCCGATCGGGAGACATGGTGCATGAGGTCCGTTAGATTAACCACGGAAATCACCGGTATCCGATACTCATTTCGCACTTCTTGAACGGCTGAGAACTCGCTTCCGGACGCGCGTTCCTGCCGATCCAGCGCGAGCAGCACCCCCGCCGGCGAGGCTCCCGCCGCTGCGATGAGCG
>DASWUU010000129.1:0-3384 GCA_036401515.1 Steroidobacteraceae bacterium | reverse complement strand
CGCTCGCAAGGCTCGGGTCGAGAGCCTTTTGTATATCGGCGAAATCGCAAGCGCGCAGTTGGTCGATGTATGAGCGCGCAATGTCCTGCTGCTCTTGAGGGGCAATCTTCTTGAGCATGTCTTCCTGACTACAGGCGACGGCCAGAAACACAAGAAAACCCAAAGCAATAATCCGTCCCATGACTGCTCCCTGTCGCCTTCACCTACAAATCCATGATAAGCCAGTTAGACGTGGCGCGGGCCTTAAAGCTTGGCAGGCTCGCAGTTAAGGTAACTAGTGGTCAGCCCGGTCCATGCGGCCGCCGCGTCGAAGTTCGTCTCCAGCGGGGTTGGTGGCGCTTGATTGGAAATCGCGCTCTGCACGGCGCCCATCCCGTGATTGACCATGTAGGCGGGAAAATATTGCGGCGGACCGATCTTTTTGATCTGTTCGCAAAGGACAGTGTGACGCTGGGGATTCGCCGCTAGATCTTCCAGCGTGGTTTCGAAACGAGCATGCACGTCAGGCGCCATCGCTCCGAAGAGGGCCATGATCAAAATTTGGCGCGCTTGTCCTGCTGTTTTGTCGCTAACCCGGAGAGAGTCGAAACTACTATCCATCCCGGCAAGAACAAACAAGCCGACGGCCTCCACTTCGCGATTGTTCTGCATGCAATCGTTGAGCGAGCCATAGAGCTCCCTCGGCGTGGCATTGTTATTTACCTGATCGAGTCGAACGCACGGGCGCTTGGGGAAAAGTTGTGCCGTCTGCGCCGTTGGCGCCGTCGAGCGAGGCGCATTATCCGGAAGGGCACTGTCGCCGACATTGTGCGCGCGAAGGAATGCAACCAAACCGGGATTATTCTTACGTTCAGCACAGGGTAGCGCACTGCTGCCGTTCGGTGCCGTGCCTTTGATATCAATCCCATGGGCAACCACGATTTCAAGCGTTCCTTTCGGATCCTTGCCGGAGTTGTTGCAAACCAACCATTGAGCGAGCCTTGGGCCGCTTAACTTAGCCTTTTTATTGGCGCCGTGTGCCAAGAGAAATTCGGCCATTTCGGGTGTTTGCGCCAGCATCACCGGAGTGATGTCTAACCCCTGGGCCTGGTTGTCGATGTCCGCGCCATCGGCTAGCAGCAATTCAATAATTTGCTTTCGTTCTTCGAACCGCTCGGGCCCGAGAATGGTGAAACGAAGCGCCTCGTTTTTGAGTGCAGTCGCAATGTCATGCATCAACTCGTCGTGTCGCAGGATTGGCGTTAGTGCGTCGATATCTGCTCGCATAGCCATTGAGTTAAAGTTGGTCGAGCTTGGCGTTGGCACATGTATTAATAACAAACGCACTATGTCGGGGTGATTGTGAGCGCTCGCTTCGGACAGAGCCGTCTCACGATGACCGTCCGCGGTCGATACGTCGGCGCCGTGATCGAGAAGTACTTCCGCTGCTCGGCGACTGCCGTCGGTAGCTGCGAGGATGAGCGGAGTAATGCCTAAGGGGCCATGAACATTCACTTCGGCTCCGCTCGCGAGCAGCAATTGCGCTACTTCGGCGGCATCGGCAATGGCCGCACGGTGCAAGGCGGTATAACCCGTATTGGGACCCTCGTGCGCCGCCGCGTTCACCAGGGAGCCATGCGCCAAGAGAAAGCGTGCGACGGGGACTTGATTTTGCTCGGCTGCATAGTCCAGCAGCGCCTTATCGGTGCCTGGGCGGTCATTGATATCGACGCCCGGCGTGGAAAGATATCGTTGCAATTGCTCGATCGACCCACCCTTCACAAGATCCAGCAGGTGAGCCGCCGCCGCGGCACCTTTCGGCCCTTGCAGGACTGGCTTCGGGGCAACGATCGGCACTGGCAAAACCATGTCGGACAAACCGAATGGGCGTCGGCATTGATTGCTGATTTCGACCATTTTTGAAACACGGATATTCGGATCCGGCAGAGGGTGGCCCTGAGCCTTGATCCATTCGTTGAAGGCCTTGGTGGCACAAAGACTGGCGCTGGTCTCGCGCGCCGATTTGTCGTGCGCGACGGCGATCATCGCCGGAGTCAGCGGCGTATTGGTTTGAGCCTCAGTGGCGCGTGAGTGGCCTGGACCTTGTGGTTGCGGGCCCGAGATCGGTGCCGAATGCAATGGCTGGGGCGTGACCTGAATGGTCTGCGCGTTCGCCTCACAGGGCTGGTCGGAATAGGTGACGCTGCCGTCAGGCGCCGTGCATTTGTAGACGCCGGCGTCGGCTTTCAGGGCGACGCCGATCAGAAGGAGGAGCACGCAGACGCTACGGAAATAACGAAAATGGGAGGCGACACTCGACCGATTCCGTTGGATATGCATGTCGAGCCGACGTCCATGTTTGTCGCCGTATTACGTACAGCGAAGCTTGAGATCATCCTCCAATCGGAGAGACAAGCGCGTGATGGGCATCACAGGGTTGCCGGGGATTGAGGCATATCTGCCCTTAGGCCAATAGTGAACGTAGAGACCTCCGAGCGCTCACCAGTTGTTGAACTATAACACTGCCTAAGTCTGAATCGAGCCCGCACCACTGACGGGGTTAACGCGTCGCGGATCAGCGCAGTGTTTTCGGCTCGGGACTGATCGGACGGGTTAACCGACCGCTAGATTGAGCGCTAACCCATTCCGCCTCCATGTAAAATTAGCGCCTAGGAAGTTAAGGGGAACTCAATGGCGATAGAACGCTTACACCCGGGCTCTCGGATGTCTCAAGTAGTCATTCACAACAAAACCATCTATTTGGCCGGCCAGGTGGCCAGCGTCGCGCGCGGCCAAAACGTAGCTGCTCAAACAAAAGAGATCCTATCGACCATCGATAGATTGTTACACGAGGCAGGTTCGAACAAAGACCGGTTGCTATCCGCAACGATTTGGTTGACCGACATGGCCGCATTTGCCGAAATGAATAAAGTCTGGGACGGCTGGGTCAATCCGCAAGCCAGCCCCGCCCGAGCGACGGTCGTTAGTGCGCAATTGGCTTTACCGGACTATAAAATAGAGATCGCAGTAATCGCCGCTCAAGAATAGCGGACGAGGGATCGGTTGTAATTCCTAGCCCGAATCGACGAAGCACGGTCGTAAAGGGCAGGCTGCATTCCCGTCGCGGTCAGGATGTGATTTCACGTAAGCAGGGACAGACGGGTCTGCGTCGTTCAACATTGCCGATGTCATGGCGGCTGGCCGTATTTCTGTTGTACTCGGCTGCGAGCGCTATGGGTCAGAATGCCCTGTGCTTAGGCAGCATCAAAGCGTGGGCTCGGTGCCCATATACGGAGCCTTCTGGTCGCGCGGCGTCGGCCGGCGGCGCAGTTTGCGCCACAAGCCGTATATTGCGAGCAATCCCATCAACGCGCCCAGGGCACCGAAGTAGCCACGTGGTCCAAA
>DASWUU010000128.1:0-9205 GCA_036401515.1 Steroidobacteraceae bacterium | reverse complement strand
TTTGCCCAGTTGCTCTTCGTTCTGGCCGTTCTTCGGATACGCAATCAGGTCTGTCGGGCCGGCCGCTGGGCCGCTCCCCACGTGGCCCCCCGCCGCCCCGCCGCCTGCCTGGTTGGCAATACCGGAAGGGGGCGCCACTGTCTGGTACTGGCCTACATCGCTGTTCCAAATGAAGTAGTTATCGTCGGCGTAGTAATAGGGAACGCCGCCCCACCAATAAGTCGAGTAGTAATACGGAAGGGTCGCAAAATAAAGGCCGACCCCAAGCGCGCCAAGTCCCCAGCCCCACCCCCAGCCGCCGTGCCAACCGTAACCGCCGCGCCACCCTCCGCCACCACGCCATCCGCCGCCGTGCCAGCCGCCGCCGCCGTGCCAGCCAGCACCGCCACCATGCCAGCCACCACCAGCGGCGTGGCCTCCACCACCGCCACCGTGGCCACCACCGCCATGCTGAGCGAAAGCAGGAGTAACCGAAGCCAACGCAACGCAGGCGCATAAGGACAAGGTGAGTGAACGCAGCATGTTAGGATTTTTCATAGGGCTACCCTTGAGCCGGTCTAATTGACGACTGACGCCATTATATAAGACCCGCCAATCGGCCGTCAGTTCCTCCCATGCAGTGAGACCGCGTTCACGCTTGATGCGCTAATCCCACGCTCATGTAGTATTGAGACCGCGGGGGAAACGGCGCCTTACAATGGGTACGCTATGGAAAATGGGGATGGTTCTAATTCGCTGAGCCGGCGGCAGCTGTTGCAAATGATTGGGTCCACCGCCGGCAGTGCCGCGATGTACCAAGCCATGAGCAGCCTAGGATTTGCAGCCGAATCGCCATACCAGGGGCCGACGGACCTGCAAGGGGCCCCCAAGGGGGCCTCCGTGTTGATCCTTGGTGCCGGCATGGCCGGCATGACCGCAGCCTTTGAGCTGCGAAGCGCCGGTTACAAGGTTCAGGTTCTCGAATACAACGCCAGGCCGGGTGGACGCAACTGGAGCCTGCGTGGCGGCGACAGTTATACCGAGATGGGTGGCCTCACGCAGCAATGCGAATTCGATAAAGACCTGTACATCAACCCCGGTCCGTGGCGCATTCCCTATCATCACCACGGAATGATGCATTACGCCAAACTGCTGGGCGTACCCCTAGAGCCTTTTTTGCAAGTCAATTACAACGCGTATCTGCACAGCAGCCAGGCCTTCGGCGGCAAGCCGCAGCGTTTTCGCGAGGTCAAAGCCGACTACCACGGCCATGTCGCCGAGTTGCTGGCCAAAGCTACGCGGCAGAAGGCCCTTGACGCTTCCGTGACCAAAGAGGACCAAGAAATACTGCTCGAGTCGCTGCGTCAGTGGGGCACCCTGGATAGCAACTACACGTATGTCGCAAGCGATGCGGTGAGCGAGCGGCGGGGGTATGAGAAAAATCCGGGCGGCGGCTTGAGTGCGCGGCCCATCCCGTCCAAGCCCGTAGCGCTTCGCGATCTTCTGGGGTCGGGCCTCTGGCAGGGTCTTCCCAATGGCGATGCTTTTGATATGCAAACGGCGCTGTTCCAGCCTGCGGGGGGCATGGGACGCATCGGCGAAGCCTTCGGCAGGGAACTGCACCCGATCATCCGCTACAACAGCAAAGTGACCGAGATCCACCAGGATGACAACGGCGTCACCGTCGCTTTCACCGACAGCCGTACCGGTGGCGGCCCACAAACGCTTCGAGCCGATTGGTGCTTGTGCACCATCCCCCTGCCGGTGCTCGCCCAAATTCCCATGAACGTGGGCCAGGGGCTGGCATCGGCAATCTCAGCGGTCCCCTATGCCGCAGCAATCAAGGTCGGCCTGCAGTTCAAGCGGCGCTTCTGGGAGGAGGACGAACACATATTTGGCGGCATTACGTATACCGATCTGCCGATCATGAATATCGGTTATCCGAACACAGGATTTCAAAGCGGCGGCAAAGGAGTGTTGTTGGGGGCGTACATGTGGGGCATGAACGCCATGCAATTCACCGCCATGACGCCGCAGGAACGCGTGCAAAAAGTGGTCGACTACGGCAGCCAGATTCACCCGCAATATCACAAGGAATTCGACAACGGCGTGGCCGTGGCCTGGCACCGTTCACCTTTTACCATGGGCTGTTTCGGGATGTGGACCTCCGATACCCGAAGCAAGCATTACGATGACTTGTGCCAGATCGACGGACGTATCGCACTCGCAGGCGAGCATGCCTCCTTTCTTGGCGGCTGGCAGGAAGGAGCGGTCACCTCGGCGCTCGATGCGATCGGACGGCTGCACACGCGGGCCGTAGCGCAGGGACGCAGCGCATGAAGGTCATTTTGGCGATTCTCCTGATCGGGCTCGCGGCGAATGTCTACGCGGACAGTCCTTTGTTCACTTCCCGAGCGGCACTCGGGTCGTTGAATGGCGAGCAAATCTATGACCATATATGCCAGGGCTGCCATATGCCCGGCGGCGTCGGAGCGATTGGCGCCGGTGCGTATCCGAAGCTCGCCTCGAACAAGAAGTTCGTTTCTTGGGAATTCGTCGCGCTGACGGTACTTAATGGGCGAAGCGGCATGCCGCCCTTTGGCCAGCCGGGGAATCACGAACAATCTCGGGCCACGCATCTGACGGACGCCCAAATCGCCGACGTAGTCAATTACGTGCGCTCTCATTTCGACAATAAATTCAAGGAAAATGTGACTGCCAAACAAGTCGCGGGTCTGCCGCACCCGAGCGCAGAACTCATTGGGCCGCAATAGGCCGGCATGCATAACATAGGGTGAGCCGGTTAAACCTCGCCCCCATTCGCCGGTACTCAACCTAAGATGCACCCGCCATCGAAGGAGATTGCCATGCGAAGCCTTTTTGGTACTTTAATCGTCACGAGCCTCGTGGCAGGAGCGCCGGCAGGAACCGTTCTGGCGCACGGCGGTGGTTCTATGCCGAGTGGCGGTTCCGCCGTGGCAGCAGCCGGCTCGCAGCGCAGCCCGGAGGATGCAGCAAAGGCAGCCTACAATGCCGGCGTGCGCAGCATCAACAAGGCTAAGGAATCCGACGCGGACACCGCCAAGGCAGTTACGCCGGAGAAGATAGCCAAGGCTCGCGAGAAGGCGCAAAAATATTATCGCGAGTCACTGGCCTCATTCATAGAGGCCGTGGCCGCCCAGCCCACCCTGTATCAAGCCTGGAATTATCTCGGATTCGCCAACCGCCACCTGGGCAACTATCAGGACGCCCTTGCCGCCTACGCCAAGGCGCTCGAGATAAACCCCAACTATCCGGAAGCGATCGAGTATCGCGGCGAAGCCCTGTTGGGTCTGAATCAGATTGAAGACGCCAAGAACGCGTACATGGCACTGTTTCGGGGTGCGCGCCCACTCGCCGACGAATTGATGACGGCCATGCACCGTTGGGCCGACGCACGCCGCGAGGACTCGCAGGGCCTGTCTTCCGCGGACGTCGAGGCTTTCACCAAGTGGATGGACGAGCGCGCGGGAATCGCATCGCAGACCGCCTCGCTCGCAATCGGCGCAAGGCAGCCCTGGAGTCAGGCGCTCGCGCGCCGCGGACAGCCATAGGTTCGCGCTCTGTTTTTTTATTGCTGGCGGCGTGCGCGGCGATTTGCGCCGCGCACGCTGCCAATACGCATGCGGCGATCTCTTACGAGTGGCATTTGCCGCCCGGCTTTCCACAACCAGCGGTACCTGCGGATAACCCCATGTCACGCCAGAAAGTGGCTCTGGGACGCCGCCTGTTTTTCGAAACACGCTTATCCTCGACTGGTCAATATTCCTGCGCGAGTTGCCATCGGCCGGAACTCGCATTCACCGACGGCAGATCGCACGCGCTGGGAGCGACCGGCGAATCCGTGCGCCGCAGCGCCATGAGCCTGACCAATGTTGCATACAACCCCGCATTTACTTGGGGAAGCACTGAAGTGCGCTCCTTGGAAGTACAAATGCGCCAACCCCTCTTTAGTGGACATCCCGTGGAGATGGGCCTTACAGGAGATGGCGTAAGGTCGCTTCAGGCCTTATCCCTCGACAAAACATACCGCGCCCAATTCGCCGCTGCATTTCCCAGCGGCACTTCCGCTCTCACGATGGACCATCTCATCAAGGCGATTGCCGCGTTCGAACGAACCTTGATTTCCGGCCGATCGCCGTTTGACCGGTATATATTTGACGATGACCAAGCGGCGATGTCGGATTCAGCGAAGCGCGGCATGGATCTTTTCTATTCGACCCGTGTCGGCTGCGCCCAATGCCACTCGGGCCTGAACTTCTCAGGACCGCTGGTCTACGCGGGGCATCGGCAGGCTGCCGCGCTCTTCGCCAATACCGGGTTATATGATTTGGATGGGTACGGCAGATATCCTCCAAGTGATCGAGGACTGATCGAGGTCACGGGCCGCCCTGCCGATATGGGGAAGTTTCGAGTGCCGACATTGCGCAACGTGGCACTCACTGCTCCTTACATGCACGATGGCAGTCTCTCAAGCCTGGACGAGGTGCTCGATCACTACGTGCGGGGCGGACACGGTAATCCCCGACAGGACTCGCGGGTCCGAGCATTTGTCCTTTCGGCGCAGGAACGGACGGATTTGCTGGCATTCTTAGCAAGCCTAAGTGATCGCCAATTTGTGGAAAATCCGGAGTTCTCGGCTCCATCTCAATAGAGACTTCCGTAGAATTGGCGCCGTGAACGCATCGTCCTCCGCCGGCGAGATTCTCTTGGCTACCCGACGGCGCGGCTTGCTGCTGGCGGGTCTCGGTGCGGTCGCATTCTCCGGCAAGGCGATCATCGTCAAGCTCGCATATCGGCATGGTGTCGATGCGGTCACGCTTATCATGTTTCGGATGCTGTTCGCTCTGCCCTTGTTCCTCGTACTGGCCTGGTGGGCAGGACGCGGTAAGCCCCCGCTCACGCGGCGGGACGCGAGCGCCATCCTGGGCCTGGGTTTCTGCGGCTACTACCTATCGAGCTTTCTAGACTTCGCAGGATTAAGCTATATCAGCGCGAGTTTGGAGCGCCTAATTTTGTATCTCAATCCCACGCTGGTGTTGGGACTGGGCGCGTTGTTGTTTCATAAAACCGTCAAGCGTTCGCAAATTCTCGCGCTTGCCGTGAGCTATGGCGGCGTGCTGTGCGTCTTTGGGCGCGAAATGTCATTGCAAGGGGCCAATGTGCCGCTCGGGACCGCTTTGGTTTTCCTCAGCGCCGTCAGTTACGCCATTTACCTGTCGTATAGCGGGGAGGAAGTCAAACGCCTTGGGGCGCTGCGTCTGACGGGCTTGGCAACCACGGTCGCCTGTGTCATCTGCATCGCACAGTTCTTCATACTTCGGCCGGTTTCCGCAATGATCGTGCCGTCCGAGGTTCTGTGGTTGTCGCTACTCAATGCAACGCTTTGCACATTTGCTCCAGTAATCATGGTCATGTTGGCGATCGAGCGCATTGGCGCCTCGCTCACGGCCCAAGCCGGCACCATTGGGCCGCTGTCGACCATCCTGATGGCCGTGGTCCTATTAGGAGAGCGCTTTACGGTTTGGGTGGCCCTGGGAACGATACTGGTACTGGCCGGCATTTGGCTGCTCACGAAAGCTCAGCCAAATCCTCTGCCGGAGATCAGTCCGTGATGGGTACGGGACTTCCGGGGTACGAAGTTATGCCCAACGGCGCCAAGGCCGGGCTCATCATCGTGCACGGAATGGCCGAGCATGGAGCCCGGTATCGCCACGCCACCGAAGCGCTGGCGTGCGAAAACATTGCCTGTTTCGTTTATGACCAGCGTGGACATGGGACAAGTCCCGGCACGCGCACGCACGTCGAGGATTTCGCTCTGTTCGCCGACGACTTGGAGCGCATCGGGCAGGCGGCCGCCAAAAAGTTCCCCGGACTGCCGCTGTTCGTCTGGGGTCACAGCATGGGTTCGGTGGTTGTGACGCTGGCGGCGATCGATGCCCTGCATTGGGCCCGCGGCGTGATCACCACCGGCTGCGCGCTTGATGCGATGCCAAAGCTCAATGGCGTGGTCGGGGGCGCCCTCAAACTCGGTACCGCCCTGCTTCCGCGCCTACGAATAAGCCTGAGGATTGACGCCACGGTGCTCACTCAGGTACCGGAGACGCAGCAGCGGCACATGAGCGATCCGCTGGTACCACGCACAGCGAGCCTTAAGTTGTTGTACGGTTTTGCCTTGGCGTGCGGCAAATGCCGTGCGCAGGCGCACCAGGTCACCCAGCCCTGGCTGGCGCTGCATGGGGAAGCGGACGCCGTGTGTCCCGTCAGTGGATCGCGTACGCTGATCGGCGCGATCGCCTCGAAGGATAAGCAGCTCGTGACGTATCCTGGCCTGCTCCACGAAATTCACAATGAAGATGACCGCTCCCGTGCCGTTGTTTTCGAGCTGATGACGCGCTGGATACTCGAGCGGGCGAAAGGCTAAACTGTCCAGAGCTTTTATAACTAACGTCTAATAGGGAGTTTCGGCATGCATTTTCCGCGCTTATTGGCCATCGCATCCTTCGCAATCTTCGTACAGGCCGCACCCGCAGCGGTACACGATCTTCCCGCTGCCAAGCCTGACAGTGAGGGCATGTCCAGCGAGCGTCTGGCCCGCCTGAGCTCCGGAATGAAGGAGCTCATCGAGCAAGGCCGTCTGGCGGGTGTCGTTACCATGGTGGCGCGTCATGGCAAGGTCGTGGAATTCGATGCGGCGGGGAAGCGCGATCTCGCCGCCAATGCACCCATGCAGAAGGACAGCATCTTTCGCATCTACTCCATGAGCAAGCCAATTACCGGCGTCGCCATGATGATGCTATTTGAGGAAGGCAAGTGGCAGCTCAACGATCCTGTCTCCAAGTACATACCTGAATTCGCGAATCTCAAGGTCTACGGGACGGACGCGCATAACAACGTGGTCATGAAGGAGCAAGCCCACCCGGTAACCATGGTCGAATTGATGTCGCATACCGGCGGATTCACGTACGGATTTTTCAGCGCGACGCCCGTCGACAAAATGCAGGTTGAGGCGGATGTGCTGAACCCCAACAACACGCTGGATGAATTCATCAAGCGCGTCGCCAAGCTGCCCCTGAACGCGCAGCCAGGCACCGAGTGGCATTACAGCATCTCAGTCGACATTCAGGGCTACATTGTTCAAAAGCTTTCGGGCATGCCGTTTGAGGAGTTTCTTGAGAAGCGGATTTTCAAACCCCTGGGCATGGTGGATACCGGCTTCTATGTGCCGAAGGAAAAGCTGGGCCGTTTCGCGGAAATGTATAACTACGACAAGGACGGCAAGATGCAGCCGGTGGGCGTGAAAGAGTTCTTGAACCACGACTTCGCGGCAAAGCCGGCGTTGCCTTCGGGCGGGGGCGGACTGGTTTCGACCGCCTCAGATTACATGCGCTTTTGCGAGATGTTGCGCAACGGCGGTGAGCTGGACGGGACCAGGCTCCTATCGCCCCTGACGGTTGAACTGATGCGCGCCAATGTGATACCGCCAAACGTGCCGGGTGTGTCCCCGGGCGTGGGCTTCGGCCTGGACTTCGCCGTTTACACCGATCCGGTTGCTGCCGGCGGCTACTATGGCAAGAGTTCTTACTTTTGGGGCGGCGCAGCGGGCACGTGGTTTTGGATTGATCCGGTGAACGATTTGATCGTGATCGGCATGATTCAACAAGTGGCCGGCCCCGGTGCGGGCGCGGCCCTCCCGGACGTGCGGGGCTTATCACGCAACTGGGCTTATCAAGCGATCATAAAATGAGCGCGTAAAGACCGATCGCAAGGTCATGGTGGCCGGTTGCGCGACCGGCCATCGTTTTTTTTCGTGAGCTGAGACGGACGCCTCACTTCCGGCGCTGCAATTCAAGGGCCGCGGATTGCGCGCCGACACGAAGCTTAGGACAATCATAAAGCCCGTGGTTTCGGAGCGCGCCCATCAATTCCCGTACATCGCACAACGTAGCTAGCCTGCGCAGCTCCTTGGGCGGCATCGGGTCTTGGCTTTCTGGAATTTGGGCGGCCGTTTTAAATATCCGGCCGGTGCCGCTGCAGTTCGGCAAAGGAAACCTTCTGCCGGGTTGGGAAGAACTGACCCGCAGTGCCGGCGTCCGGATCTGGGACTGGGACGTTGTCAACAACACCATGCAGTTCAGCGGCGACTTGGCTGAAATTTATGGTGCTGAACTCGCCGCGGCGGGCAGCAATGCTGACTCGATAATGTTCAGCAAGGTGCACCCGGACGACAGAAAACGGTATCGCACGCAGTTCATCAGGGGACTCAAGGGCGAAGCGCCCCTGGAGATCGCCTACCGCTTGAGAGAAAGCGACGGCTCGGTGCGCCCCGTGCAGCTGCGCGCCGAAGTATTTCGCAATGCCCAGGGCCGCGCCATCCGCGTTTTGGGTCTCACCATCGACATGACCGCCCAAGTGGAAGCCGCCACGCTGCTTGCACAACAGGCCGAACGGCAAACTCAATTGCTGATGAGACTGAAACTGGCCACGGAAACTGCCGGCATCACCATATGGGAGACGGACCTCAAGACCGGCGAATTCATCCATGACGACAAGTTCTGCGAATTGATTGGCGCGCCGCCTGCACAGCCTATTAACGCGGAGCAGCAGATCCATCCGGATGATAGAGCCACGGTGGTCGCTGCAAGCCGCGCGTGGTTGGAGAATCCCTCCAGGGACGCCATCTTTTCGACTCGCCACCGATCTGCGAATCCGCGGCCTGAGCCTCAATACGTGCAAACGCATATGCGCGTCTACCGAGACGAAGGCGGCATACCAACACGCGCCATGGGCGTGACTTGGGATGTCACTAAAGAGGTATTGCATGCGGCGGAATTAGAGAGCAAGGCCGCCCAGGAGGGGGCTCTGATCGAGCGGCTGAGCGTCACCACCAAAGCCGCAGGCATCGCGCCCTGGGAATTCGATATCGAATCCGGAAACTTTTCCTGGCATGGCCCGCGCCCGCCCTGCTTTGGCTTGGATGATGTTCCGCTGCAAGATTATTTTCGCGCCTTGACGGGCATTGTCCTGCCGGAGGACCGCGAGATTTTGCTCAGCACGGCGACGGATGCCATTGCCAATAATCTGGAATCCTATCAGTACGCGTTTCGAGTCCGCGGCACCGACCGCGAAATTCATCACATGCAAAACTATGCGCGCGTCATGAGAGATGCGGGCGGGCGGGTGCGCT
>DASWUU010000127.1:0-9453 GCA_036401515.1 Steroidobacteraceae bacterium | reverse complement strand
GTGATGTCGCCTTCCACGAAATGAAAGCGCGGGTTGTCGAGCATCGTGGCGACGCGCTCCGACTGCAGATCCATGCCGTAAATATGCCAGTCGGTGTGAGCGAGTATGTACTTGCTCAAGTGATGGCAGATGAATCCGTTGACGCCGAGAATCAAAACGTTTTTCAAGATATACCCCCTACCTTCGATACCGCTTCAGCTAAGCACGAGCGGTTGCTCGAGAAGCGCCGGCGGCACGATATTGTGGGCCACTAAGCGGTCATTTACAGTCAATTGCAAAATCTTAAGCCGCCGCCCGTCCACGCAATCGGCGTACCACGCCCCCTCGGAGGCATACAAGCATGGCGTTTGACCCGGGTACTTCAAGGGCTGCGGGTCGAGGCGCGTCTCGAGCACACCCAGCCGATACCCCTTGACCTCGGTAAAGGCGCCTGGAAATGGCGGCGCCACCGCTCGCACCAGATCGTGCACCACTCGCGCGCCTGCGTGCCAGTCGATGCGGCCATCCTCGGGACGGCGGCGTCCAAAATAGGACCCGGCGGTCAAGTCCAGCGGTTGGGCGAACGCAGTCCCCGCGATCAAGCGCGGCAGGCTTCGATGCAGCACGGTTTCGGCGGCAGCGGCCACTTTCATCGACACGTCCAGGGCGGTGTCGTTTTCCAAGATCGGCACCGCTTCTTGATCGACCAAGGCTCCTGCATCCGGCTTTTCCACCATGTAGTGCAGGCTGGCACCTGTGATCGATTCTCCGTTGATAATGGCCCAATGAACCGGTGCTCGGCCTCGGTACTTGGGCAGCAGCGATCCGTGAATGTTGAGCGCACCGAGCCGCGGCAGGGACAGCCACGCCTTGTCCAGCATGTACCGATAGTAAAACGAAAAAACAAAATCGGGGTGCAGCGCCGCACCTTGCGCGATCCATTCCGCGGCGTTCGGAGAGTCAGGCGTCGCAATATTGAGTCTGTGGGTTTGAGCCAAACGTTGGACACTGCCAAACCACTGGTTTTCGTTCGGATCATCCGCGTGACTAAACAACAGGGGAATGTGAATCCCTTGCGCCAGGAGCTCGCGCAGACAGCGAACGCCGACCTCGCTGTATGCGAATACCACCGCGCTGGTCACGGAAGCCGGGCACGCTCGAGCAACAGGTCGGGCATCTGGAGGATTTCGGGAGTGCCCTCCTCCAGAACCGCTTCCACGATGTAGCGTGGGCGCTCCCGCACCTGGGCGTAAATACGCCCGACGTATTCGCCCAGAAGACCGATGCCGAACAGAGCAACCCCGATCAGGAAAAACACGGCGCCGAACAGGGTGAACAAACCTTCGGCTTCAGGGCCCACGATGAGGCGGCGTACGAACAGGTAGACGAAAAACAAGGCGGACAGCAACGACACCGCCATGCCCACCATGGAAAATAGCTGCAGCGGCACCACGGAAAAACCCGTGATCAGATCAAAGTTCAGGCGTATCAAACTGTATAGCGAATATTTGGACCGGCCCGCGAAACGTTCCTCATGGGCGATGGGGACCTCGATCGGCTTCATCGCATACAAGGAGGCGAGCGCGGGAATGAACGTGTTGACCTCGCGCGTTTGATTGAGCGCCGTCACGACCGAACGCGCGTAGCCACGCATCATGCAGCCCTGATCGGTGATGCGCACCGGGGTGATCCATTCGCGGATTTTATTGATGACCTTGGAAAAAGAGCGCCGCCACAACGAGTCCTGACGTTGCTGGCGTATGGTGCCCACATAGTCATAGCCCTGATCTAGCATGCCGACCAGCTTGCCGATTTCCTCCGGCGGGTTTTGCAGATCGGCATCCAAGGTCACGATATATTCGCCCCGCGCATAGGCGAGTCCCGCCATCACGGCGGCATGTTGTCCAAAGTTCGCGTGGAACAACACGACCCGGGTTTCGTGCGGACGCGCCGAGAACTGCTGGCGAAGCAGCGCCACGGAGCGATCCCTGCTGCCATCGTTCACGTAAACGATTTCGTAGGGAATCTGCAGCGCATCGAGCGAGGGGTACAGCCGTCCGAACAAGGTTGGCAATACGGCCTCCTCGTTGTAAACCGGAATGACTACGCTGAGCTTTGGGGTGGACATGGATTAATGGTCTGCCGCCACCGCGCCCTGAGACTTGAGCAATCCCAGCAACTCCGCGGTTTTCGTCTGCATGAGATCGATTGAGCCGCGAGCTTCGACATTGAGACGGATCAAGGGTTCGGTGTTCGAGGTGCGCAAGTTGAAGCGCCAATCGGTAAATTCAAAGGACAGCCCATCGGTGCGGTCGGTCGCAAGGGCATGCGGCGCATAGCGCTGCTCGAAAGTCTCAATGGCGGCCTTGGCGTCGGGAACGCGGTAGTTCAGCTCGCCGCTTACCGGAAAGCGTTCAATTCGCTCGCCGACCAAGGCGGAGAGCCCTTTTCCGGACTCCGACAGGATTTGCGCGACGATGAGCCAAGGGATCATGCCGCTGTCGCAATAGGCGAAACGGCGAAAGTAATGGTGCGCGCTCATCTCGCCGCCGTACACGCCGTCGACCTCGCGCATACGCTGCTTGATAAAGGCGTGACCCGATTTAGAGAGGACTGCGGCACCGCCGCTGGCCTTGACGATTTCGATGGTGTTCCAGGTCAGGCGTGGGTCGTGCACCACCTTGCCGCCGGGCTGTCCCCGCAGCAAGATTGAGGCGAGAAGACCGACGATGTAGTAGCCCTCGATGAAGCCGCCCTGCTCATCGAACAAAAAACACCGGTCGAAATCGCCATCCCAAGCGATGCCGAAATCCGCGCCATGGGCACGAATCGCCTCCAGCGTCGACTTGCGGTTCTCTTCCAGCATCGGATTGGGGATGCCATTAGGGAAGGTGCCGTCGGGCTGATGATGAACTTTGATGAACTTGAAGGGTAGGTGCGGCTCGAGCTTATCGATGATGAGCCCCGCTCCGCCGTTGCCGGCATTCACGACAATGCGCAGCGGTTTAAGCGTTGACAGGTCAATGTAAGACAACAGGTGCCTGACATAGGCCTCGCTCGTGTCGAGTTGCTTGCGTGTCCCCACGCGTTTCGCGGGGGGAAACTCCGCCGCTTCCGCGAATGCGCGGATCTCCATCAGGCCATTATCGCCGCTGATCGGTTTGGATTGCTCACGCACAAATTTCATGCCGTTGTAGTCGGCCGGGTTATGGCTGGCGGTGATCATGATGCCGCCGGCGTAACCGCCGTCGAAAGTCGCGAAATAAACCCCTTCCGTGCCGCACACCCCGATATCGATGACATCGACGCCGCTGTCGGTCAGACCGCGACACACCGCATCGGCCAGGCCCGCACTCGACAAGCGAATATCACGGCCGACCACCACGGGTTTGGCAGCCCCGTCGGGCCCACCGTTGGGTGACAAGAACTGCGCGTAGCCGCGGCCTACCCGGTAAGCCACCTCCTCATTGAGTTCACTGGGAATGCGGCCGCGTAAGTCATACGCCTTGAAACACGTGATCGGCTTCACGCACTGGTTCCCTTGCGGCCGTAGTTATCCTCGAAACGCACGATGTCGTCCTCGCCCAAGTAAGAGCCGGACTGCACCTCGATGAGGTGAAGCGGGACTTTGCCCGGATTCTCGATGCGATGCGTGGCCCCCACGGGAATGTAGGTTGATTCATTCTCCGACAACAGGAACGTCTCGTCGTTGCGCGTGATGCGGGCCGTACCCTGCACCACGATCCAATGTTCGGCGCGATGGTGATGCATTTGCAAAGATAGAACACCGCCCGGCTTGACCGAGAGACGCTTCACCTGGAAACGCTCGCCGCTGTCGATGCTGTCGTAGCTGCCCCAGGGCCTGAACACCTCCCGATGCAGCGCGGACTCCGAGCGGCCTGATTTTTTGATTTGGGCCACGAGGTCCTTGACGTCCTGCACCCGATCCTTGGGCGCCACCAAAATCGCGTCCTTGGTCTCAACGATGATGTGGTCCTCCATCCCCACGGCGGCCACCAGCCGGCTGGTCGAATGCACGTAGCAGTCGTGCGTATCGTGGATCATGACATCGCCTTGGAGCACATTGCCTTCTTCGTCCGCCGGCAAGGCATCGAACAGCGATGACCAAGACCCCACATCGCTCCAGCCCACGTCCAGCGGCAATACCAAGGCGTCCTTGGTCTTCTCCATGACGGCGTAGTCGATGGATTCACTGCGGCACTTGGTGAATTCGGCCTTGTCGATGCGCACGAAATCCAGGTCGATCTTGGCCGCTTGGAACGCCGCGGTGCAGGCCGCGAGAATGTCCGGAGCAAAGCGGCCGAGTTCGGTGAGATAGCGGCTGGCCTTGAAGACGAACATGCCGCTGTTCCAGTAATAATCGCCGGTGGCCAAGAATTGCTGCGCCACGTCGAGCGGCGGCTTTTCGATGAATTGCGCCACCGGAAACGCAGGCCCAACTCCATCGCCGCGGCGAATGTAGCCGTAGCCGGTTTCGGGTGCGTGCGCGACGATCCCGAAGGTAACCAGCTTGTCGTGTTTCGCCAAGCTAACCGCGACATCGGCGGCTTGTTGAAATTTGAGCGCGTCGCGAATGACATGGTCCGCGGGCGCCACCACCAGGGTCGCCTCAGGGTCCGTATCCAGCGCCTTGAGCGCCGCGAGCGCCACGGCAGGCGCCGTATTGCGCCCGGACGGCTCGAGCAAAATCGCCGAGGCATTACACCCCAGCGCGTGCATTTGCTCGGCGACGGTGAAGCGATGTTCTTCGTTGCAAACGACGATGGGCGCGATGGCGCCCATGATTCCGGCGAGCCGCAGCACGGTCTCCTGCAACATGGTCTGCCGGCTGGTGAGGGCCAACAGCTGCTTGGGATACATCTCGCGCGACAACGGCCACAGGCGGGTGCCCGCGCCCCCCGACAAAATCACTGGGAACACCGTGCTCATAGTTGCTTAGACCTTCCCCCTGCCGATTGCATAATAGCTAAACCCCGCCTTCGTCATTTGGTCCGGGTCATAGAGGTTACGCCCATCGAAGATTACCGGCGTGCGCAGGGCGCCTTTGATCTCCTCGAAATCGGGACTTCGAAACTCCTGCCACTCGGTAACGATGGCCAACGCATCAGCGCCCTGCAAGGCTTCGGGACCCGTGGCGCACAGGGTCAAATCAGGACGCTCGCCGTAAATCCTCAAGCATTCCGGCATCGCCACCGGATCGTAGGCACGCACCTTGGCACCCGCTGACCACAGCGACTCCATCAAAACTCGGCTCGATGCCTCGCGCATATCATCGGTATTGGGTTTGAAGGCCAACCCCCAAATAGCAAAGGTTTTGTCGCGCAAAGACCCAAAGTGCGCCTTGATCTTCGTGAACAGGACCTGCTTCTGGCGATTGTTGACGCTTTCCA
Source organism: Steroidobacteraceae bacterium (assembly GCA_036401515.1). Taxonomy (GTDB): domain Bacteria; phylum Pseudomonadota; class Gammaproteobacteria; order Steroidobacterales; family Steroidobacteraceae; genus Bog-1198. The sequence goes on along the minus strand of DASWUU010000127.1, from coordinate 4,063 downwards.
CAGCGGCCAGGATCGAGGCGTCATAGCCGACGTCTTGCGCGGAACGCTGCAGAGCCTGCACGTCTTTGGGAAAGCATGAGCCGCCATAGCCCACGCCGGGATATATGAAGGCATAACCAATGCGGGGATCGGAGCCCAATCCGATGCGCACCGACTCGATGTCGGCGCCGAAACGCTCGGCGAGGTTCGCCAGCTCATTCATGAAGCTGATTTTGGTGGCCAGCATGGCATTTGCGGCGTACTTGGTCAGCTCAGCGGATCGCACATCCATCACGATCATGCGGTCGCGATTGCGGGTAAAGGGCTCGTACAAGGAGCGCATCAGCTCGGTCGCATGGTCGCTGTCGGTGCCGACGACCACCCGATCCGGTTTCATGAAGTCAGCAATCGCCGCGCCTTCTTTCAGGAATTCAGGATTCGACACCATGTCGAATTCCACAGTCGCCCGTCGCTGGTTCAACGACTCTCGCACCGCGCCACGCACCTTGTCCGCGGTACCCACCGGCACGGTCGACTTGGTCACGACCACCTTGTATTCATTCATGTGCTCGCCGATGGTGCGCGCCACGGCCAGCACATACCGCAGGTCCGCCGAGCCATCCTCATCCGGCGGCGTTCCCACCGCGATCAGCTGGAACAGGCCATGATCCACGCCGTCTTGGGCATCGGTGGTAAAGCGCAGGCGGCCGGCAGCGGCACTGCGCCTGATAAGTGCCTCGAGGCCGGGCTCGTGGATGGGCACCTCGCCGCGTTGGAGCATGGCGGTTTTGCGCTCATCGACATCCACGCACAGCACGTGATTGCCCGCATCGGCGAGACACGCGCCCGTGACCAGGCCCACGTAGCCTGAGCCGAAAATCGTAATTCGCATGCTAATATTCTGATTTGACTGGGAAAAGTAGCGCGAAAGCGTAGCGGCTTTGCGACCTCAAGTAAAGACGCGGAGCGTTTGCTTACGAGGATTTCACGCTGACGAGCACCCGCAGATTGCGTGTACGATTCATCGACAATCTGTCAGGTCCAGGGTTCCTTCAGAAGCTTTTCCTCCCAAGCAAGCGAACTGGACACGATGGCCGACAAATCATCGTATTGCGGCTTCCACCCCAGATCGCTGCGCGCGCGCTCGGCGCGAGCGACCAAATAGGCGGGATCCCCGGCTCGGCGCGGCTCTTCGCGAATGACCAGCGGCTTGCCGGCGACCTTCTCCACCATGCGCAGCACCTCACGCACCGAATAACCGTGTCCATAACCCACATTCATCGTCGAGGATTTGCCACCGGCCCGCAGGTAGCTCAATGCATTGAGGTGCGCAGCCGCCAGATCTTCGATGTGCAGATAGTCGCGCACCCCCGTGCCATCCGGGGTGGGGTAATCGGTCCCGTACAGCGACACGTGGGAGCGCTTCCCGACCACGGCCTCACACGCCACCTTGGTTAGCAAGGTCGCACCCGGGGTGGCTTGTCCGATGCGCCCTTTGGGATCCGCTCCGGCGACATTGAAGTAGCGCAGCGCGATATAGCGCAGCGGGTTCACTGCGGAGACATCCCGCAGCATCCACTCGGTCATGAGCTTGGAAGTGCCGTAAGCGTTGATGGGATTGGTGGGGGTGTCTTCGCTCGCGTAGCCGTCAGGCGGGATCCCATACGTGGCGGCCGTTGAAGAAAATACAAAATGCTTCACGCGATTTTCGATGCAGGCCTGAAGCAGACTGCGCGTCGCGCACGTATTGTTGCCGTAATATTTCAGCGGCAGCGACACGGACTCCGGCACCACCGTGTGGGCGGCAAAGTGCATCACCGTATCGACTTGATGCTCCGCGAGGAGCTGTGAGACGAGCAAGTAGTCGCCCACATCGCCAACGATGAGCTCGCCCGCGGTTATTGCCTGTTTAAAGCCTTTGATGAGGTTGTCGAGCACCACAACTCGTTCGCCGGCTTCGCCGAGTTGCCTGACGACGTGACTGCCTATGTAGCCGGCACCGCCGGTGACTAGAATAGCTCCCATTTCAAATGCTGCAATTATTTTGCAGTTCGGTCAAGCGGTCAGCCGCGCACTGGCGACGTGCTCTTTGAACCAGAGGTATGTCTCCAGGATGCCGCTCCTTAGCGGAATTCGGGGCTTCCAGCCAAGCGCGTTAACCCGCGAGGTGTCCAACAGTTTCCTCGGTGTACCGTCGGGCTTGGATGAGTCAAAAACCAGTTGCCCTTTGAACCCAACAATCTCTGCCACCAATTCCGCCAATTCGCGGATGCTCACATCCTCGCCCCAGCCAATATTCAATATCGGCTCTTGATCATAGCTCTGCATTAGGTAGACCACGGCCTCAGCCAAATCATCGACATGCAGAAATTCGCGGCGTGGCATACCTGTTCCCCATATTGACGTGGTTGCATCCCCACGCAACTGCGCTTCGTAGAAGCGACGAATCAACGCCGGCAGTACGTGCGAATTTTGAAGATCAAAGTTGTCTCCGGGACCATAGAGGTTTGTGGGCATTAGCGAGATCGCGTTAAATCCATATTGGCGACGATACGCCTGGCACATTTTAAGTCCCGCGATCTTAGCTATCGCATACCACTCATTGGTCTGTTCCAGAGGACCAGTGAGTAGGTAATCTTCTTTGATGGGCTGCGGCGCCATTTTTGGATAGATGCAACTTGAACCGAGAAATACGAACTTCTGGACGCCCGCTTTGTAGGCCGAATCAACAACATTGTCCTGTATCAAAAGATTGTCACGGATGAACTCTGCCGGGCGCGTACTGTTGGCCTGGATGCCCCCGACTCGAGCAGCCGCCAAAATTACGGCCTGTGGTCTTTCGCGTTGAAAAAATTCGCGTACCGCAACTTGCTCGGTGAGGTCGAGCTGTTTGCGGTCGCGAGTAACTACTCTTCGGTAGCCTTTGCTGTGCAAGGCACGGATCACGGCGGAGCCTACCAGACCGCGATGCCCTGCAACGAAAATCGTCGAATCCGGTTCAAGAGTCACTGGCTTACTCGTGATAGCTGTACACCTTGTAGCCTTGCTGTGCGACCATCGCGTCGCGTTTAGCCAGTTCGAGGTCCGAGGCTACCATCTCAGCGACCAATTCTGGGAAGCTCACATCGGCCGTCCAGCCGAGCTTTTCACGCGCCTTGCTGGGGTCCCCTAGCAGCGTCTCAACTTCAGTCGGGCGGAAATACCCTGGATCGACACGCACCAACGTGCGTCCGCTTTTCGTGTCGATGCCCACTTCGTTCACGCCATCGCCCTTCCAGGCGAATTTGAGACCGAGCCGCGCCCCGGCCGCGGTTACGAAATCGCGCACCGAGTACTGCTTGCCGGTGGCGATGACATAGTCTTCGGCCTGCTTTTGCTGCAGCATCAGCCACTGGGCTCGCACATAGTCGCGGGCGTGTCCCCAATCCCTCCGGGAGTCCAGGTTCCCTAGGTAGAGCGCATCTTGTAGCCCCACCTCAATGCGCGTCAGCGCACGTGTAATTTTGCGTGAAACGAAGGTTTCACCCCGAAGCGGAGACTCGTGATTGAAGAGGATGCCGCTGCAGGCGTACAAGCCGTAAGCCTCGCGGTAATTCACCGTAATCCAATGCGCATAGACCTTCGCGACTCCATAAGGTGATCGTGGATAAAAAGGAGTGGTCTCTTTTTGCGGGCTTTCAATTACTTTACCAAACATTTCCGAGGTGGAGGCTTGATAAAAGCGCGCCTTTTTTTCCATTCCTAAGATGCGAATCGCCTCCAGGACCCGGAGCGTACCTAGGGCATCGGAGTTGGCAGTGTATTCCGGCGTTTCGAATGAAACAGCGACGTGACTTTGGGCCGCCAGGTTGTAGATCTCGTCCGGCTGTACCTCCTGAATGATCCTGATCAAATTGGTCGCATCGGTCAGATCGCCGTAATGGAGCTTCAAACGGACATTTTGCTCGTGCGGGTCCTGATACAAATGATCGATCCGATCAGTATTGAACGAGGACGCTCGGCGCTTTATGCCGTGGACCGTGTACCCTTTGGATAGCAAAAATTCGGCCAGGTAAGCGCCGTCCTGGCCAGTAATTCCCGTAAT
>DASWUU010000126.1:0-23621 GCA_036401515.1 Steroidobacteraceae bacterium | reverse complement strand
GCGGTTTGCCGCGCACGTCTCACGGCTCGCGAATCAAGCAGCAGAAAGACAGCGGCAACTCGACGCAAAAAAGGCAAACGCAGCGCGCCGCACAGCATTGCCGTGAATCCGCAAAAGCGGCGGGAGATTTTTTTAAGGTTTCGTGCGGCGAACCCGCAGCCCCGAACCGAATTGGTTTACGAATCCACCTTCGAATTGCTGGTCGCGGTGATCCTCTCGGCGCAAGCCACCGATAAGAGTGTGAACAAGGCTACGGTTGAGCTATTCCGAGCGGCAAATTCCCCGGCAGCCATGTTGGCTCTGGGCGCTAGGGGACTATCCAAGCACATCAAGTCCATCGGACTGTACAACACCAAAACAAAGAACATCATGGCAATGTGCCGCCTGCTGCTGGAGAAACACGGAGGGGAAGTGCCGATCACCCGAGAGGCTCTCGAGGAGTTGCCCGGCGTCGGGCGCAAGACCGCCAACGTTATATTGAACACCGCATTCGGCCACGCAGCGATAGCCGTCGACACGCACATTTTTCGCGTGGCCAATCGCACGCGGATCGCACCCGGCAAGAATGTTCGTGAAGTGGAAGATAAGCTGATGAAGCTCGTGCCTCTGGAATTTCGCAGTGACGCACATCACTGGCTTATTCTGCACGGACGCTATGTTTGCACAGCGAGGCGCCCCGCATGCCGCAACTGCATCATTGCAGACCTTTGTGAATATCCGCACAAGACTCTCGCATGAGCGTTTTCGATAACTACACCCGCGAGCAATTGCGTCTGACCTATGCGCAGGCTTGGGTTAAGCACGTCGCGCGTTCACCGCTGACGCCCCTCGAAGCATTAGTCGCTGATGTGATAGTCCTACATCCCGAATATCAGCGCATCGTGAGCGATACCGATGCGGTACTTGCGTTCGAGCAGAGCGCCGCGGCAGGGACTGAAAACCCGTTTCTGCATATGGGGCTGCATTTGGCAGTTCGCGAGCAAGTGTCCATAGACCGGCCGCCCGGAATTCGGGATTTGCAGCGTCTGCTGCAGATACGTTATGGCGACGCGCACCTTGCCGAGCATGCGCTGATGGAAGCCCTGGCCGAGGAGCTGTACAGGGCCCAAAGCGCCGGACAGACTCCGGACGAAAAGCGCTATTTGGCCCGCGTACGGGACCGGCTGACCGCACCATAAGCCGTCAAAGGTTAACTAAGCTTCATGCGCGCTTCATCGCATCGCCCATTTACGGGAGCTATTCTGTTGGCCGTGACCTTCGAAGGACCACTCATGCCCCTGGCGTTTACAGCGAGCCTCTGCCTTAGCTTTTTCCTGTTCGTTGCCCTGCCGGCTGTCGCTCAGACCTCCGTTTCCCCTGCGAGCATGCCGGCGCCCGCTGATGCCGCGGCGAAGCACGCCAAGCGCACGGCGTGCCTCAAAGAAACCAAGGCCAGGAGGCTCGTGGGTGCCGAAAAAACCGCCTTCCTCAAGGGCTGTATCGATGCGCCGCCGCAGCCAATTTCCGCTAACCGAGTTCCGCCACCCGACCGGCCTTGAGCTTATAGTTTTCGCGGCGGCGCGGCCGTAAGGGTCAACCTGACGCTGTCCGGGACGCCGCTGAGCTGAAGAAAAAAGGGCCGCGTCCCCTTGAGATCGAACTCGACGATTTTGTGCGGCGCTGCGCAGGCGTGCTGCCCCTGAAAATCCTTTGCGGGAACCAGCGCACCGTTTGCGGCCACATCGATCCAGACCGGCATATCTAGCGCAACGCGATAAGAGCCGGGCGCGGAAAGCGTGAAGGTGAGGACTCCCGCGTTTCCGGCGCCAGAGGGTTTTTTCCCAGATGTCGCAGGGAAGACCACTTTATCTTGCGGCAGCAGTTTCACCGCGTACAGGTGATTCAGCAGCATCGTAGGCGCGGACTTGGCGTCCGATCCGGCCGGCAACGGGTTGGCTGCACCCAAGAATAGTGCTCGCTCCTGGGTCACGTCCCATTTGAAATCGACGCACGGTTCATCCGCATATACCTCGCTGCTGAGTGCACTTAATACAACAGCCAGCAACACGCCCATTAGATGATTTATAGACATGGTCTATCTCTTCGGTATGTAAAGATCTGTCAACGTCCCCTCGAAGGCCTCGGCAGCAAAGGCGACTGTCTCCGACAAGGTCGGATGCGGATGAATGGTCAAACCGATATCCGTCGCGTCGGCACCCATTTCAATCGCCAGAGCGACTTCTGCAATCAAATCCCCCGCATTGGTTCCGACGATGCCGGCGCCGATGACTCGATGCGTATCTTTGTCGAACAGGAGTTTGGTAAAGCCGTCCTCGCGGTTAAGGGCCAGTGCGCGGCCGCTTGCCGCCCACGGAAATGCGCCCTTGCCATAGTCGATACCACGCGCTTTGGCCTCGGTCTCGGTAACACCGGCCCAAGCAATTTCAGGATCCGTGTACGCGACCGAGGGTATGCAACGCGCATCGAACGAGGACTTATGCCCGGCGGCGACCTCAGCGGCAACCTTGCCTTGGTGACTCGCTTTATGCGCCAGCATGGGCGCGCCGACGATGTCGCCAATGGCAAAAATATGCGGCACGTTGGTGCGCATCTGTTTATCGACATCGATGAGCCCGCGCGCGCTGACTTTGACGCCTGCCACGGCTGCGTTGATCGCATTGCCGTTGGCGGAACGCCCCACGGCGACAAGTACCCGATCAAAGATTTGGGGCGCCGGCGACCCAGGCCCATCGTAGCTCGCCCTCAAGCCCTCCGGGAGGGCTTCGAGCTTGGCCACTTTCGTATTCACGAGAATTTTTTCGTAGCGCTTTTCAATCCGCTTCTGCAGAGGACGGATTAGATCCCGGTCGGTCCCTGGTATGAGCCCATCGCTCAACTCCACCACCGTGACCTTCACGCCGATGGCATCGTAAACGCAGGCCATTTCCAAGCCAATGATGCCGCCGCCGACGACCAACAGCCGGTTGCAGTCCACAGGCAACTCAAGTGCGCCGCTGGAATCAATGACTCGTGGATCATCGGGCAGCCCAGGCAAGCGCGCAGACTCCGAACCGGCCGCAATGACGCATTGCTTGAAGTCCACCCGGCGCGCTCCGTCAGCGCTTTTGACATCAAAAGAATAGGGGCCGATGAACTTCGCCTCCCCCTGGATGACCGTGACTTTTCGCTGCTTCGCCAGGAGGGTGAGCCCACCGGTGAGTCTCTTGACCACCCCATTTTTCCACACCCGTAATCGATCGCGATCGATCTGCGGCGGAGCGAAGACGATGCCGTTGGCGGCCATGTCGGCCGAGTCCTCGATCACTTTTGCCGCATGCAGCAGCGCCTTGGAGGGGATGCAGCCCACGTTCAAGCACACGCCGCCGAGCACGGGCGAGCGCTCGATGAGCGTGACCTTCAAACCTAGATCTGCGGCGCGAAATGCCGCTGTATAACCGCCGACTCCGGAGCCAAGCACGACCAGGTCCACCGCGCCCTCAGGGGGCGGCCCGGCGCTGGGCGCAGAGCCTGATGCTTTTGGCCCCGCCACCTTGGCCGGGGGCTGAGCCGCCGCTTTTGGCGGGGCCTCGGCCGCCGGAGCGGCGGCGGGCGCATCTTTCACCGCTGCTTGCTGCTGTGCCGTTTCGGTTTCCACGGTCACGATCAACGTACCCGAAGATACCGCATCGCCTTTTTTTATCTCAATCGACTTGATCACTCCGCTGACCGGAGAGGGTACATCCATGGCTGCTTTGTCGGATTCGAGCGAGATCAGCGGATCTTCGACCGCTACTTTGTCGCCCGTTTTCACCAGCACATCGAGAACGGCCACTCCCTTGACATCGCCCATGTCCGGAACGCGCACCTCCACCGTGCTCATAGCAACGCCTTCACGTCACCCAGTGCTTTTGCGAGAAACACGACGAAGCGAGCCGCCTCAGCACCGTCGATCACCCGATGGTCGTACGACAGGGACAAGGGCAGCATTAGGCGTGGAATGAATCCGCCCCGCTCATAAAGGGGCTTAAGCGTCGCTTTTGAAACCCCGAGGATGGCGACTTCTGGCGCGTTGATGATGGGCGTGAAATAGGTGCCGCCGATTCCGCCGAGGCTCGAAATCGTGAAACTGCCGCCGTGCATTTCGGCGGCCTTCAGTTTGCCCGCCCGAGCTTTCTCCGAGAGCGACGCCAATGTGCCCGCAATCTCAAACGTATCGAGCTGGTCGGCATGCGGGATGACGGGCACCACCAGACCATTGGGCGTGTCGGCCGCAAAGCCAATATTGAAATATTTTTTGAAAACCAGATTCTCGCCCGACGCATCCAGCGATGAATTAAATCGCGGAAATTCCTTCAGGGCCAAAATGCAGGCCCTGATAATGAACACCAACGGCGTGAGCCGCACGCCCGCTTGGGTAGCTTTGTCTTTCATCGCGCCGCGTGCGGCTTCGATGTCGCTGATATCCGCATCCTCATGTTGAGTGACGTGCGGTAGATTCAGCCAGCTGGCCTGCAAGCGCGCCCCGGAAATCTTTTGAATGCGCGACAGGGGTTTGACTTCGATATCGCCGAAGGCAGAGAAATCCACGACCGGCACTCGCGGCAGACCCGTCCCAGTTTCCGGGCGTGAGGCGGCGTTCAGCAGAGTCTTGACGTGAGCTTTGACATCGTCTTGCGTGATGCGGCCCTTGACCCCCGTGCCCTGGATATGGCCGAGGTCGGCGCCTAACTCGCGTGCAAACTTACGCACTGACGGACTTGCATGCGCGTTGGAAAATGCCTTCTCGTCCACGGGTGCCGAGGGCGTCTCTCGCGCCGTGCCTTGAGTCGAAGCGTCGCGCGCGGCTGCCGCAGGCTTGGCTACCGGCTGCGCCGAGGTGTCCGCTGCAGCGGCGCCAGCCGCAGCGGCGCCCGCCGCAGCCTTTGGCGCCGGTTTCGATTCCGCCGGCGACGCCGCATCAGCCGGCTTGTCAGCGGGCTTATCGACAGGCGCAGGCGCAGCAGCAGCCGGCTCCAGCAGGAGAATCAGCGAGCCTTCGGACACCTTGTCGCCGGTTTTTAATTTGACCTCGGCAATCTTGCCGGCCACAGGAGACGGCACGTCCATCGCGGCCTTCTCCGTTTCAATGGTCACCAGCGGCGTTTCTTTTTCGACCTGCTGGCCGTTTTTGACCAGCACGTCGATGACATTGACGTCCTTGAATCCGCCGATATCGGGAACTAGAACTTCGATTGGACTTGCCATGATCGCCTAGACCGTCACGGGATTGTATTTTTCCGGATCGATGCCGAAGTCTTTCATGGCTTTGGTCACGGTTTGCGTATCGATCTTACCCTCGTCCGAAAGCGCCTTGAGAGCTGCGACCGCCACATAATGGCGGTCGACTTCGAAGAAACGCCGCAGCTCGGCGCGCGAGTCGCTGCGTCCGTAGCCATCAGTCCCCAGTACGGTGTACCGCCCTGGCACCCACTGTCGAACTTGATCTGCGACCGTTTTAATATAATCAGTGGCGGCAATGAATGGACCCTCGCGATCCGCCAACAGCTCCTGAATATAAGTCTTCTTGCGCGGCTCATTCGGATGCAGCATGTTCCAGCGCTCGATCGCGAGAGCGCTCTTGCGAAGCTCGCTGAAACTCGTCACCGAATAAACATCGGCGGGAACGCCGTAGTTCTTCTCCAGCAAATCGGCTGCCGCCAGCACTTCGCGCAAAATCGTTCCGGAGCCGAATAGCGTGGCGCGGACTTTGCCGCGGCCGCCGGTTTGCAACAAATACATGCCGCTCAAAATGCCCTGCGCCGCACCGGCCGGCATCGCGGGGTGCGCATAGTTTTCGTTCATCACGGTGATGTAGTAGAAGACACTTTCCTGATCCTGGTACATTCGGCGCAGGCCGTCCTGCACGATCACCGCCAACTCGTAGGCATACGTAGGATCGTAAGCCACGCAGTTCGGAACAGTCGTCGCGACCAATTGGCTGTGTCCGTCCTGGTGCTGCAATCCCTCACCGGCGAGCGTGGTGCGACCGGCGGTTCCGCCGACCAAGAATCCACGCGCCTGACTGTCGCCGGCCGCCCAAATAAAATCGCCTACCCGCTGAAAGCCGAACATCGAATAGTAGATGAAGAATGGCACCATGCTCACGCCATAATTGGAATAGGCGGTGGCTGCCGCAATCCACGAACACATACTGCCCGCTTCGTTGATGCCCTCTTCGAGGATCTGGCCTTGCTTGTCCTCGCGATAAAACATGAGCTGATCGGCGTCCTGAGGCGTATACAGCTGGCCCATGGAGGAATAGATGCCGACCTGGCGAAACATCCCTTCCATGCCGAACGTGCGCGCCTCATCCGGAACGATGGGCACGACATGCTTGCCGATGTTCTTATCCTTCACCAAAGCCGTAAGCATGCGCACCAATGCCATGGTGGTGGAAATTTCCCGATCGCCCGTGCCATCGAGGAGTGTGCTGAATGACTCGAGCGGCGGCACCACTAGCGGCGGGGCTGTCGAGTTGCGCGCCGGCAGGTAGCCGCCAAGCGCGGTGCGGCGCTCCTGCAGATACGTCATCTCCTCGCTGTCCGCAGCCGGCTTTCTGAATGACAACCCGGCGATTTCCTCATCGCTGATTTGAATATTGAAGCGGTCGCGCACCTCCTTCAGATTCTCTTCGGTGAGCTTTTTCTGTTGGTGGGTCGAATTAAGGCCCTCGCCGGCCTTGCCCATGCCGAAGCCCTTGACGGTTTTCGCCAAGATAACCGTCGGCGCACCGACGTTCGCGACCGCCGAAGCGTAGGCCGCGTACACCTTTTGCGGGTCATGACCGCCGCGATTCAATCGCCAAATCTCCTCGTCCGACATATTGGCGACCATCTCCTTCAGCTCCGGATACTTGCCGAAAAAATGTTCCCGCGTATACGCCCCGCCCTTGGATTTAAAATTTTGGTACTCGCCGTCCACGCATTCTTCCATCACGCGCTTGAGAAGTCCTTTCGTATCGCGTTCCAGCAATGGATCCCAGCGGCTGCCCCAAAGCACCTTGATGACATTCCAGCCCGCACCAAGAAATGCCGCTTCGAGTTCTTGAATGATCTTGCCGTTGCCGCGCACCGGCCCGTCAAGCCGTTGCAAGTTGCAATTGATCACGAAGATGAGGTTGTCGAGTTTCTCCCGTACCGGCATGGTGAGCGCGCCCATCGATTCGGGCTCATCCATTTCGCCGTCGCCCAAAAATGCCCATACCTTGCGATCGGAAGGCGGCACGATGCCGCGGTTTTCCAAATAGCGCGAAAATCGCGCTTGAAAAATCGCCATCATGGGCCCCAAGCCCATCGACACCGTTGGATATTGCCAAAAATCCGGCATCAGCCAGGGGTGCGGATAAGATGACAAGCCGCCGCCGCGGACTTCTTGACGAAAACGCTGCAGCTGGCTCTCATTCAATCGGCCTTCAAGATAAGCGCGGGCGTAAATTCCCGGGCTCGAGTGCCCCTGCATGTAAATCATGTCGCCGGGATGCGCCGGGCTGCGCGCGCGCCAAAAGTGATTGAAACCTACCTCATAGAGCGTTGCCGCCGAGGCGTAGGTCGCAATATGGCCGCCATACTCTGAATTGGTGCGATTCGCCTGCACCACCATGGCCAACGCATTCCATCGAATATAGGCTTCGTTGCGCCTCTCCAGCGAGCGATCGCCGGGATATTCGGGCTCCTGGGCCTTGGAGATGGTATTCAGATACGCGGTATTCGGTTTGAAGGGCAAGTACGCACCCGACCGGCGCGTGAAGTCCACCAGTTTTTCAAGCAAAAAATGCGCGCGTTGCGGCCCTTGCGCACGCATGACCGAATCGATGGATTCAAGCCACTCTTGCGTTTCAGTGGGATCGATATCTTCGAACGGCGATTGTTGCGTCATAGAAATGCACACACCCACGTGTCCTGTTAATATGGCAGGCACGTTACAGCGCCCCTGCGCTAACTGCCACCACGTTGTTGACCCGCGCTATCTTCGGGGTTTGGTTTTTCACGGTCAAGCAAGGGATTAAGTCGCGATACCTGGCGGTTTTAAGATATGCCGACTCGCTTGCCCTTAGACCATCTTCTCGTGCCCGTGCAGCAAATCAGCCCGCGCGTCAGCAGCTCGATTCTCGCACGACATCAGGGTGCAATGCTGTTCCTGCCGCTGAATCCGGTCCAGGCCGACTGGGAAGCGCTACCGCATAGCACAGTACTGCGTGCACTGTATGAGCGCAAAGTGCGCAAGGTAGGCGATACATTCCACTTGCGCGTGGGTCCGCAGGCAGAGACGCTTCTCGTCGTCGCCTGCGTGGCGAACGAGGCTAGCACGTTCGAGCGCCTACAGGCGGCCGGGAAAATCGCCCGCAGCGCCCTCGAAGGCGACCCGCAATCCGTGTTGATTTGGCAACAGGGCTGCGAAGCTGTCGTTGCTGAGGCGACCTTCAACGCCGTTATCGCGGCGCTCGAAGCGGCGGCGTTTCGCTTCGCCACGTTCAAAAGCAAGCCTAAGACAAAGGCACGGCTGGCGCGCATTGATCTCGCGCATCGAGGAAGTCTGCGTGGCCTCGAACTCACGCTCGCCACCTCAGCGGGCAACAATCTCGCGAGATGGCTTACAGCGCTGCCGCCGAGCGTGCTGGACGCGGCCATGTACCGGCAGCTGTTGAAGCAGTTTGCCGAGCGACTAAAGTTGAGATTCAAGTATTACGGCGAGCGAGAGCTCAAGCGTTTGGGTGCCGGTGCATTTCTCGCCGTGGCACGCGCGAACGGCATGCGCGATGCCGGCATTGCATTTCTGTCCTACCGTCCGCGGGGCACCGTTAAGCCGGCGGTGAGTCTGGTGGGGAAAGGCATTTGCTTTGACACGGGCGGCACGAATTTGAAAGCGCACAAGAACATGCTGGACATGCACACAGACATGGAAGGCAGTGCCGTGGCTTTAGGAAGCCTCTACGCGCTGCATGCGCTGCGCTCGCCTCTGCCCGTTGATTGCTGGCTGGCAATCACTGAAAACCGCACCGGTCCTTTGGCCTACAAGCCGCAGGATATCGTGCGCGCCGCTAACGGCACGACCATTCAAGTCATCCATACCGATGCCGAAGGCCGCATGGTGCTGGCCGATGCGCTCAGCCTTGCATCAGCGAGAAAACCGCGCGCCATTATTGACTATGCGACATTGACAGGCGCTTGCGTGTACGCACTCACCGAGCGCTACAGCGGCGCATTCACCAACCGGCCGGCGGCCCGCGCGCTGATCGAATCGGCCGGCAGCAGCAGCGGCGAGCGCGTCTGGTGCTTCCCGATGGACGTCGACTACGACTCGGATTTGGAAAGCAGCGTCGCCGACATCATGCAGTGTGCCGCCGATGGCAAAGGCGATCACATCTTGGCTGCCCGTTTTTTGAATCGATTCGTGCCGAACGACATTGCCTGGCTGCACCTGGATCTGGCGGCAGGAACACGTCACGGAGGACTGGCGCACATTGCAACGGAGATCACAGGGTTCGGCGTGCGCTACACGCTTGACCTGTTGCGCAGCGGCTGGCCCTTAAGCCCTGCGCCGAACCGATGAACCGGTTGCGGATGCTACGCCCCGACGACTGGCATGTGCACTTGCGCGACGGTGCAGCGCTCCAAGGTGTGGCGGGATTCACCGCGCAGCGCTTCGGCCGGGCCATCGTGATGCCTAATCTTAAGCCACCGATCACCACGACCGACATGGCGCGAGCCTACCGGCAGCGCATCTTGTCGGCCTTGCCGGCCGGCAGCCGCTTCGAGCCGTTGCTGACGCTGTACTTGACTAATTCAACGACGCCCGATGAAATCGATCGGGCCCGCGCGGCCGGCTTCATTCATGGCGTAAAACTCTATCCGGCCGGTGCCACCACTCATTCGGATGCGGGCGTCAGCGACATCCGCCAAGTTTATGGCCCGCTGGCCCACATGGAGAAAGTCGGCATGCGGTTGCTGATTCATGGCGAATCGACGCAGCCAGATGTTGATGTTTTCGATCGCGAAACGCATTTCATCGATATGGTGCTCGAACCGCTGGTCGAGCGCTTCCCGAAGCTGGCCGTGGTGCTCGAGCACATTACGACCGCGCGCGCCGTGGACTTCATTCGCGGGACGAGACCCGGTGTGGGCGCCACTATCACCCCGCAGCACCTGCTGCATAACCGCAACGCGATTTTTTCCGGCGGCATCAGGCCGCATTATTACTGCCTGCCCATATTAAAGCGCGAGCGAGACCGCGAGGCACTGCGCGAAGCGGCGACCAGCGGCAACGGACGGTTTTTTCTCGGCACCGATAGCGCGCCGCACGAAAAAAATGCCAAAGAAAGCGCCTGTGGTTGCGCAGGCATGTTCACGGCGCATGCAGCGATCGAGCTGTACGCCGAAGCCTTCGCCTCGGTCGGCAGGCTCGATCGCCTGGAAGGCTTTGCCAGTCATTTCGGCGCCGATTTTTATGGGCTGCCCCGCCACACCGACAGCATCACTTTGCTCAACGAGCCGTGGACAGTCCCTGCGGCATACGTCTTCGGCAACGGTACCTTGATCCCCTATCGCGCCGGGGAAGCCGTAGGCTGGCGCCTCGAGGCCGCGTAACCTCGGTGTCGCAACTTCCCCCCATCACTTTTGCCACGCGCTTTCGCGGCTTCTTGCCCGTGGTGATCGATGTGGAAACCGGCGGATTTAACTCTCAAACCGATGCGCTGTTGGAAATTGCCGCGGTGATTATCGAGATGCGCAGCGATGGCACGCTGGCGCGCGGCGAGACCCATCGATTTCACGTCATTCCTTTCCCCGGCGCCAACCTAGAACCCGCCTCGATGGCGGTGACGGGCATCGATCCGCATCACCCGCTGCGGCCGGGCATCCCCGAAGAGGATGCACTACAGCGCATCTTCAAGGAGGTTCGAACCGCCATCCGCACGGCGGACTGCACGCGCGCGGTGCTGGTCGGCCACAATGCCTCATTCGACTTGAATTTTTTGAACGCAGCCGTCGCGCGCACCCAGGTGAAACGCAATCCGTTTCATCCCTTCTCGAGCTTTGACACCGCCACCTTGGGCGGCATTGCATTCGGCCAAACGGTGCTGATGCGGGCCACCTTGGCTGCGGGCCTGGAATGGGACAGCTCCTCGGCGCACTCGGCCGCCTATGATGCTGAACGCACGGCCGATCTCTTCTGTATCGTATGCAACCAATTTCAAGGCATGTTCGATGCAGGCCGCAGGCGTCTGGCAGCCATGGGCCCGCTCGAGGTCGAGGTCGACCCCCAGCAGCCTTAGCTACGCAGCGACGGCGCCGGCCTCGGCCAGCAGCTGTTTGAGCTCCCCGCTCTTATACATTTCCAGGGCGATGTCGCAGCCGCCGACCAGCTCGCCATTCACATAGAGCTGCGGAAAGGTGGGCCACTTCGAATAGGTCTTCAGCGCTTCACGCACTTCCGGATCTTCGAAAATGTTGACATGTGCAAACTGCGCCTTGCAGGCGCGTAGAGCGCTGACGGTCTGGGCGGAAAACCCACATTGCGGGAAATCCGGGGTGCCTTTCATGTAAAGCACCACCGGCGCACCGGCTAGCTGGCTCTTGATTCGTTCAATTGCGTCCATAATCGACAATCTCCACGTTAATTCAGTTAAGACCTGATGCGCTCGCTCGCGCGCTCCCTTAAGGCGCGCAACAACGCCCGTTGCTCGGAATGGCTCATGCCCCGCCAGCGGCCGATTTCCTCAATTGTACGATAACAGCCCAGGCAGTACCCGTTTGCGTCCAGAGTGCAATTATTGATGCAGGGCGACACAGGCGGGGCTTCGGTTTCGGACATCGTTGAATTATTGGGGTCAGTCCCCTATTCTTCCAGCCTGCCGCAACTGACGATCCGCGCCGTGGCGCAATCCAACGAATAACTTAAAGGTAGGAATTGCATGAATCCATTAACAACCGTCAAGTGGCCTCTCATCATAGGATTCGTGCTTGCCGTCGTCATCGCCGCGCTGATCGACGGCGGCCTCCACTTTAATAGCTTGACGCTCGCGGCGCTCGCACGCTGGCTGCACATCATATTCGGAGTATTCTGGATTGGGCTCTTGTACTACTTCAACGCCGTCCAAACCCCTGCCATGGGTGCGGCGGCGGCCGACAAAGGCGGACCGGGCGGGGCCGGCATCAACAAATATGTTGCCCCACGGGCGCTGCTGTGGTTTCGCTGGTCGGCATTGGGCACGTGGCTGATGGGGGCGTGGCTGCTTTCCCAGACTCCCGGCCGCTTTGTAAGTGCATTTACCTTAGGGCTCCTCGACAATCCGGTGTCCCGCCCGAATCTCATCATCGGGATCGGCGCGTGGCTCGGCACCATCATGCTTTTCAACGTCTGGGGTCTGATTTGGCCCAATCAGAAGAAGATTTTGGGCATGGTGCCGGCGACGGATGAGCAGAAGGCGAGCGCTCGCAAGGTGGCCTTGTACGCCTCGCGCACGAATTTTTTGCTTTCCATTCCCATGCTAATGTGCATGGTGGGCCCGACACACGGGCTGCCATTCTAAATGCCTAAGCCGCCGCTGGCGGGCCAGCCGCGGCCATCGGTGCCTGCTCCTGAAGATTTGCCGCGGCAAGTCGCCGCGGCGCTCGCTGAGGATATCGGCAGCGGCGACTTGACCGCCGCGCTGATCCCAGGGGAAAGGGCCGGCCGCGCCACCGTCATTACGCGCGAAGCGGCCATCCTTTGCGGCGTGCCTTACGTCGAAGCCACTTTCAAGCAAGTCGATTCGCGGGTTCGGATCGACTGGCGCGCACGGGAAGGCGACAGCGTCGTTGCAGGGCAGGTTCTATTCGCCGTGGACGGCCCCGCCCGGGCACTGCTAACCGGCGAGCGGTGCGCGCTGAACTTCCTGCAGCTGCTGAGCGGCACGGCAACGGCGGCGCACCGCTATGCGGCCTTGCTCGTGGGCACCCATGCCCAGTTGCTCGATACCCGCAAGACCATCCCGGGATTGCGAACCGCGCAAAAATACGCGGTGCGCGTAGGCGGCGGGCACAACCACCGCATGGGTCTTTTTGACGGCATTCTCATCAAGGAAAACCACATTTCCGCGGCCGGTTCCATTGCGCTGGCAGTTGCCGCCGCGAAACGCATCGGGGGCAAGGTGCCCGTGGAAGTCGAGGTTGAGGATTTGACGCAGCTGCATGAGGCCTTCGAATCGCTGGCCGATATCGCCATGCTGGATAATTTCCCGCTGCCCCTGATGCGCGAGGCGGTGGCGCTGAACGCCGGTGCGCCGCGACCGCTGAAGCTCGAAGCCTCCGGCGGTATCAACACGGAAACGATTCGAGGGATCGCCGAGACCGGGGTGGATTTTATTTCGGTGGGCAGCATCACCAAGCACGTGCGCGCGGTGGACTTGTCAATGCGATTCGAGTGGCGCGCCTAATCGGCAGCGCGGGTTGCGGGTAGCCATCAAACGCTGTTGGCGGCTTTGAGCACTCGCTGCGGCTGGGACACCCCATAGCCTTGCGCGTAATCGACGCCCAAGCTCTGCAGCATGTTGATGATTTCCTGGTTTTCCGCAAACTCGGCGATGGTCTGCTTGCCGGTCAGATGGCCGATCTCGTTGATGGAGCGCACCATCTCGCGATCGATTGGATCATGCAGAATTTCTTTGACGAAACTGCCGTCGATCTTCAAGTAATCCACGGGGAAGTGCTTCAAGTAGCCGAACGAGGACAAGCCCGTGCCGAAATCATCGAGCGCGAACTTGCAGCCCAATTCCTTCAGCGCCTGGATGAACCGATTGGCTTGCGAGAAGCTGGCGATGGCCGCGGTCTCGGTGATTTCGAAGCAAATTTTCGTGGCATCCAAACCGCTGCGGTGAAATTGATCGATGACGTAGGGCAGGAACTTGTCGTCGCCCAAGCTTTGGCCCGACAAATTGATCGAGCACATGGTGAGCTTCTCGCGCTCATCGGCTTCTGATACCAGCCACCGGAAGGCATTTTCGATGACCCAGCGATCGATGCTCGGCGTGATGCCGTAACGCTCCGCGGCGGTCATGAAATTATCCGGCCCGACGATCTTGCCGGCTTCATCGCGCATGCGCAGCAGCAACTCGTAATGGGCACCCGCTTCTACTTTCTGCAGCGGCATGATGGTCTGGCGGAACAGCTCGAAACGGCCCTCTTCCAGCGCATTATTGATGCGCGCCGCCCATTGCATTTCGCGCCGCCGGCGCATCAGGTCGATGTCATTTTCCTCGAAGCTATGGACACGATTGCGGCCCGCCTCTTTGGCTGCCTGACAGGCGCTGTCGGCGGCGCTCAGCACGGCGGCCACATCGGCATTGTCCGCGGAGATCGGCACGACGCCGATACTCGCCCCCAAGCGGAAGGTGCGCTCTTCCCAGGTAAATTTGAAGTTACGAACCGCTTCGCGCAGCGCCTCTGCGGTGCGCATCGCTTCATCCAGCGAACAGCTTTCCAAAAGAATGCCGAATTCATCGCCGCCCAACCGTGCCAGCGTATCGCGCCAGCGCACCTTGGATTTCAGCAGCGCCCCGACTTGGCCCAGCAGCGCATCTCCGGCGCTGTGGCCACAGGTATCGTTGACTATTTTGAATTGATCCAAATCAAGGACGCACAGCGCATAGGAGGTCTCGCGCGCTTTGGCGCTCTTGAGAGCGCGCTCCATGCGGTTTTCGAATTCGCGCCGATTCACCAATCCCGTGAGGACGTCATGGCTGGCGTGATAGCTCAAGCGCCGGTTCAGTTCCCGCGCTTCGCTGACATCATGAAACACCAGCACTCCGCCCGACACCGCACCGCTGCCGTCGCGTATGGGCGAGGCGGTGCTTTCGACGTAAATTTCGTTGCCGTCGCGGCGGATGAGCAGCATCGGCCGCACCGATTTGATCGAACGCGTGCGGCGGATGGCGACCGCCAGCGGATTTTCGAGCGGTTCGCAGGTTTCCTCGTGAAAGGCTCGAAAGATCTCCTCGATTGCCCGGCCCTGACTGTCCTCGAGCCGCCAGCCGGTAAGCGCCTCGGCCACCGGATTCAAATAATCGATGACACCTTTCGCATCGGTGGTGATGACACCGTCGCCGATGCTCTGCAAGGTGATTTGTGCGCTCTCTTTCTCGCGAAACAGCGCCTCTTCGTAGAGTTTGCGCTCGGTGATGTCCAGCTCGACGCCCACCAGGCGCAGCAAACGTCCTTTGTCATCGACTTTTGCCTTGGCGCGGCTGATGACCCACCGCCATTCTCCCGTCGCATGGCGCATGCGGTGCAAGCTTTCGAAAATCGGCGTCTTGCCCGCGACATGATCGCGGATGGCAGCCTGAACACGCGACATGTCATCGGAATGCACGAGGGTGCGCCAGTCCGGCGCTTCTCCCACGTCGCTCTCATCGTAACCCAGCATGGCTTTCCAGCGCGGCGAAAGGTAGACGCGGTTATTCAGCGTATCGAAGTCCCACAGCCCATCGTTCGCACTGTGAATGGCAAGCTCGTTACGTTCTTCCAAATCCTCCAGGTGGCGCTGAATCTCGATGCGCTCGAGGCCCGTGGCAAGGCTGCTGCCGACCAGCTTCATCAAAAGATGCAATTGCACGTCCCAGTTGTCGCGGGGACGGGCATTGGCTATTCCTAAAAGGCCCGCAGCTCGGCCCTTGATGGTGTACCCGATAATGAGCACGGAGCCGATGCCTAAATGACTCCACAGCGCCGCATCGATGGCTTGGTCATCGCGCGGCTCTCCCGTATCGCGCAATTCCGAGACCCGCAGCGGCGCGAGGCGCGATTGCAGCCACGGCAAATCGTCCAAGGACGATCCGCGCAATTGTTCAGGGTTGCCCGTCGACATCATGCCGCGTGCGACTTGCACGTCGCCGATCTGATCGAGTTCAGGATCGAGCGCGATATGAAAGGCTGCGTCCACTCGGGTCGCTTCCCGCAGCAGCTCTAGATTCACAATGATGGTATCGAGTGCCGTAGCCGCCGTCATGGTTTGGAAATCGACCGCGATCTTAGTGCAGATGACGTCGAGGCCACCATGGGTTCGCGGGCCGCGTCTCGGCCAAGTTTGTGGGGACAATATGTCCGAGGCAGTTAGATCTAATTGGCGGGGATCGTTTGGAGCTATTGCCATGCGCCTTCACTGGTCCCACGAAGATAGTTGCGGTTGCAGATCAACAGTTTGCCACTCAATCCGGCACGAAACTCGAATGTGTCACACACTTCCTCGTCCCTGAAACGTCCACATGCCACTGGATTCTCGCACAAGTTATAAGGAATACAAGCTAAGCGGTTGTATTAATAGGGCTTCGGAGAAACGCCGAGGCGTACTTGGCGGCCACACCCGCGGAATCTCTTAAGCAGCAGAAGACTTGGCAGTTTCAAAGAGTAGCGTAAGCCTCTGTTCCATATCGGCTTGTAGCCGCTCGAGTGCGGCCGAATCCAGTCCCTTGGCCACATAAACCGGCTCCCCGATTGCAACCACGATGCGCGCGCCCATCTTCGGGATCACGAACCGGTCCCAGCTGATTTTCCAGGCGCGCGAGGCAAAATAGCTCAGAGGGATGATGGGCCTTTGCGAGAGTTGGGCAAGCAGCAGTGCACCGGGCTTGAACTTCCACGGAGGACCACGCGGCCCGTCCGGAGCGATGACCGGTGATATGCCCTCGTGAACCAAAGCTTGGTAAAAGTCGCGCAGCGCCCGCGCGCCGGTGTGCGAGGATGATCCTCGAATCACTTCCCCGCCGAGAGACCGTACGATCATGGCGCCGAATTCGCCATCGACGGAGGGGCTGACCAATACGCCCAATTTGACACCGGCTTCGCGCTGGTCGAACAGATACTTGGCGCAAAACAGTTGATGTTGATGCCAGTACACGGGAATAAAAGAAGGAGCACGTGCGAGTGCTGCGCTGATGTGCTCGCCGCCGATGACACGCTCGCGTTTACACCAGCCAATCACGACGCGCATCATTCCAAGAACGAGGGGCGCCGCGAATTGATATAGCCACAAACGCCACTTCGTCAGCTGCCGACCGGACCGGGTCTTCCGATCATAAATCGTATTGTGAAGCCCGCTTTCTTCCCGTTTCTTCTGCACACTCGTATTGTCGGGAAGCGCCCCGTGAGGCGCAATGCCTAAGTTACAATGGCACCATGCAAACCATGGCAATTCCACCGGGACCCACCGAAGGGTTCGATATTGGCGGCAGCGAAGAATCACTAACCCGCCTGCAGGATTATTTTGCTCGATTCGGCGATGTTTATCGCGTATTCGCGCCTGCCCGGGGCGTGTACAACTACGTCATCAACAACCCGGAGGACATCAAACGCGTCTTGCTGACGAATCATCGCAATTACACCAAGGGCGAAGGCATGGACCGGGTCAAGATCCTCCTTGGCAACGGCATCATGACCAGTGAAGGAGCATTTTGGCGGCGACAGAGGCGCATGATGCAGCCTTCCTTCCATCGGCGCGTCATCGATCAGTTCAGCACGCTCATCAGCGAGGTCAATGAGAAGTTCGCGCAGCGCTGGGCGGAGCACTCCGCTCGCAAAGAACCGGTCAATGTGTCGAGCGATACCAGTGAGTTGACCCTTGAAATCGTGCTCAGATCGATATTCGGCAGCGATTTGCAGCGCCTGGAACACCAAATGGGCGCAAATCCATTCGAGGTCGTGGCCAAACAACCCAATCGCGATTTGAAGTTCGCCTTCCAGTTCCGTTCATTGGGCAAATTGGTGGGGGAGCTTATTCAGAAGCGCCGCCATGCGCCTGAGGAACATTTTGATTTCTTGAGCATGCTCATGCTGACGCGTGACCGGGAAAGCGACGAGCCCATGTCGGATAAAGAGCTGATTGATGAGGTGCTGACGCTGATCGTCGCCGGTCACGAAACCACGGCAGCCGCGCTGACTTGGACCTGGTACTTGCTGGGTCAACACCGTGAGGCGGCCGAGCAGCTTGAGGCCGAGGCCGACCAGACCGCCGAGGGCCTGATGGCACTCAGCGCCGCCGAAGCCATGTCAGCCACGCACCAAGTGCTGCAAGAATCCTTACGGTTGTATCCGCCTGGCTGGCTCATCAGCCGGCGCGCCATCGAGGGCGATGAACTCGGCGGATTTGTGATCCCGCCACGCACCGATGTGTTCATCAGTCCGTACATGCTGCATCGGCACCCCGCATTTTGGAGCGACGCCGAAGAGTTCAAGCCTGAGCGTTTTGCCGATGCCGATGCCAATGAACGGCACAAGTTCGCTTATATTCCTTTCGCCGTGGGACCGCGCCACTGCATCGGCGAGAATATTGCTATGTTTGAGATGCTGGTGCACATGCGCACCATGACACGCCGTTTTCGGCTCAAGCGCTCCACCAGCGAGCCTATTGAATTCGAGGCGCAGATCAATCTGCGTCCCCGATCCAACCTCATGATGACGGTAGAACCGCGATGACCGATACCAGCAAGCTGGACAGCTTCACCACCTTAGTCGACGTGCTAGAGGCGAATCGCGAAGCCGACCGAGCCGTCACCTATGTGGAGGGGGAAGATAACGAGCGGCGCGTGTCGTACAAGGATGTACACGCCCGCGCGCTGGGGATCCTGTTCCTTCTTCAGGCTGCCGGCGCGCGCCGCGGCGATAACATAATCATTTTCCTCAACAACAACGAACAATTTCTGGACGGATTTTGGGCCGCCATTTGCGGTGGCATCGTTCCCGTGCCCCTCGCCGTCGGCATCAGCGACGAACACCGGCACAAGCTGCTGCGAGTCGCGCGAAAGTTGAACAATCCGCTGCTGTATACGGATGCAAAGAATTTGGAGCGCTTGCAAGCGCTTTCAGGATTGGTTGGTGAGTCTGACGTATTTGCTCAGCTCAAGTCGCGCGCCTTCCTGGTGGAATCGATAACCGACATCTCGAGGGCCGGAAAGCTCGTCCGTCCGGCCCCCGATGACTTGGCGTTCATTCAATTCTCGTCCGGGTCCACGAGTGAGCCCAAGGGCGTGATGTTAAGCCACGCAAATTTGATGGCGAATGTGCGGGGCGCGACCGCGGTCGGAAGGTACGGCCCTGACGATACCTCTTTGAGTTGGATGCCTTTGACGCACGATATGGGCCTCATCGGACTGTACCTGATGCAATTTGCGAATCGGGTCCACGTCAACCTCATGGCCACGGAGTTGTTCGTGCGCCGACCCCTGCTGTGGCTGCAAACCGCGGCCAAGAAACGCGTAACGCTGACCTGCTCGCCGAATTTCGGCTACCGGCATTTTCTGAAAGTTCTGGGCAATCGGCGGCTGGAAAACACCGACCTGTCGTGCATTCGTAACATCTATAACGGCGCCGAGCCGATTTCGGTATCGCTGTGCAACGAGTTCATGAACGCACTGGCCTACACCGGTCTCAAGCGTGAAGCCATGTATCCCGTGTACGGGTTGGCAGAGGCTTCCCTCGCCGTCGCATTTCCGGCGCAGGGTGCCGACCTTCGCTGGATACGCGTGAACCGCCACCGCTTAGGGGTCGGGATGCAAATTGAATTGAACCCGCCAGAGTCCCGCGATGCGCTCGAAGTCATGTGCGTGGGACATGTCGTTCCCAATACCGAACTTAAGATTGCGGACGGATCGCGCGCGGATCTACCGGACGAAACAGTCGGGCACATTCTAATCCGCGGCGCCAGCGTAACGCGCGGCTATTACGGCGATCCTGCAGCAACCGCGGCGGCCGTCCATGCGGACGGCTGGCTCGACACGGGCGACCTCGGCGTGATCCACGAGGCAGGGCTCTACATCGTAGGGCGCGCGAAGGAAATCATTTTCGTCAACGGGCAAAACTATTACCCGTACGATTTGGAAAATATCGCTCAGCGCGCGCCCGGCCTCGACCTGAACAAAGTGGTCGCTGCCGGTGTGACGAAACCCGGATCGCAGGGCGAGGAGCTCGTCGTGTTCGTGCTCCATCGCGGGAGTGTCGCGGAGTTTCTGCCCACGGCCAATGCCGTCAGCCGCCTGATCAACGAACATACGGGCCTTGAGGTCGCGCAAGTCATACCCGCGAAGCGCATTCCCAAGACCACCAGCGGCAAAGTTCAGCGCCACTTGTTGGAAGAGGCCTATGTCGAGGGCGAGTTCGATACCGAACTTGCGGAGCTCAAGACCTTGAAAGAGGCCCACGGCGACTCTGACCGGGAAGCTGGTGCGGGCCTCGAGGCGCGCCTTCAAACGCTATGTGAGGCCGCACTGCCGGGAAAGAGGATCGATGTGTCCGACAATTTGTTCGAGATAGGCGCAAGCTCGCTCAAATTGATCGAGATACATGAGAGTATCGATCGCGATTTCCCGGGACTGGTGGATCTGACCGAGTTGTTTGACTACCCCACGATCGCGCAGCTGGCCAAACACTTGGAAAACAAGCTCAAAGCGCCGCCTGCGCGCTAGCCCGCACCGTATAACGGCTTCTTCAACCGCCACCGCCGATAAGACCACAGCCAATCGGCCGGACTCTTGAGCACGTCCAACTCGCACGCACGCGCATAGCGTTCGGTCAAGGCGTTCGGTTCCAGCGGCTCTTTCCCGTCCCACAGGGGGCGGAACTCAACTTCGTAATGGCTTCGCCGCACGCGCCGGACGTGCGCGTACAGAACCGGCAAGTGCATGGCACGCGCGATCTGTTCACCGCCGATATAAAACGCGGTGTCTTGCCCCAAAAATTGCGTCCAATAACGCTTATCCGTGGATACTGGCGCTTGGTCGGCGTTCATGCCGACCGCACGAACCACACCGCGGCGGCGAAAGAAATCCGCCAGCAACTCTTTGGCCGGCACCAGGCGGGCGCCGAAGCGGGAACGCACGTTGAGCATCAATCGTTCTGCCCACTGATCGTGCAAGGGCTTGTAGGCGGCATCCACCGGGTAGCCCAATTGCAAGGTGACTCCATGCAGCAGCCATTCCCAATTTCCCAAATGCGAAGTCATGAACATGATTGACTGGCCCTGCCCTAAGTACTGGCGCGGCAATTCGCTGTTGGTGACATACATGCGCCGGCGCATTTCGGCCTGCGTCATCGACACCGACTTCAGCAGCTCGACCGCGACGTCGCAAAAATTCCGCAAGAACTGCTTATGGATAACCTCGCGATCCGCGGCGGTTGAGTTGGGAAAGACTTTTTCGAGCTGCTCGCGAATGACATGCTGGCGATGGCGCACGAGGTAGTACGCGAGCCAGTAGAGGAATGCGGAAAACGCGTACAGCGCGGCCCAAGGTAGGCGTGACAAGAGTTTGATCATGGATATCCGCGAACTGCGTCGTTCTCGAATTCTAACACACTGTTTATCAACGGTTTTGCAGCCTGCAAGTGTGAACAGCGCTATCATAGGAGACGTGAGCAGCGCTAATTTTATCGTCCCTGGCCAAGACTCGCCCGTCGCGAGCGGCACGATGAAAGTGCGCATAACGCGCGCGGGGGTGGGATCCTCGATCGAGAAGGAGGACCGCGTCGCTGTGGAAGCACCCCTCGAATACATGCTGCATCATCCGGCATTGGGACTCGAGCCTGTTTCCTTCGGCACCACCATGAGAACACCCGGAGATGATGAAAATCTCGCCGTGGGCTTGTTGTACGGCGAGGGTATTGTGAACCGTGCATCCGACATCGATGCCGTCGAATCGAGCACCCGTCGGCCCAACGTGATCAATGTGCGTTTACGCCCCGAGGTGCAAATGGAAATCCAAACCGCCACCCGGCGCTTTTCGGCCGGCTCCAGTTGCGGTGTATGCGGCACGACCGGACTTGATGCCGCCATTGCGCGTGCGGCGGCCACGCGCATTGCCGACACCGGCGCCATCGAATTGGCGCTGCTGTTCACTTTGCCTGAACGCATGCGGGCGGCCCAGTCGAAATTCGGCGATACCGGCGGCATACATGCTGCCGCGCTATTTGATTTTGCCGGTAATCTGATCGCGGTGGCCGAAGACGTGGGACGCCACAATGCGATCGACAAGCTGGTCGGTGAATTGCTGATGGCCGACCGACTGCCGCTCAAGGAGCACATCATCTTATTGAGCGGGCGAGCCAGCTTCGAGCTGACTCAAAAAGCGCTGCGAACCGGAGTCGCCATGCTTGCCGCCATCGGCGCCCCCTCGAGCCTTGCAGTCAATCTCGCGTTGGCATCAGGCATGACCTTGGTGGGCTTTTTGAGAGAGAAACACTGCAACGTATACTCGAGCCCGCAGCGCTTCATCGATAATGGCGGGTGGCCGCCCCGCAGCGCATCGCCCGCTCGAACTTAAGCCGATTCTCGAGAGGCCGCCACGCCGTGCGGCACCGATCTAGCGGCTTTGCCCGGTTTAGGCCTCGATTTTATCTTCGGCCACCATGGCAGGGCCTCGGTCATGACCAGCACTTTGCCCGGCGCCATGGCCGGCCTATAGCCGGGCAAATTCGCCAGAATTTCGCGCCAGCCTAGTCCTGCGAGCGCCGAACACAGGCGCTGCACCGCGACGTCTGCGAGATTCTCCTTCAAACACGCAAGAAAATAATTTTCCTCGACCAACGGCGCAAAGTGCAGCCCGAACTCCAGCGCGGCCGCTTCTACCCCGACGCCCGCATCGGCGATGCCGCTTGCAACGCAGAGTGCCACGGCAACATGCGTCTCCTCGGTGAGACCGTCATACCCGGGCAAATCACTAGCCACAATCGAATGCTCGTGCATCAGATGATCGATGAGCATCCGTGTCCCCGAGCCTACTTGCCGATTGACGAATCGCAATCGGTGGTGGATGACATCGGGGAAGGTGCGAATGAGCGCCGCATGCTCACGACGCACCATAAGTCCTTGCATACGCCGCGAGCAGCCGATCAGCTTGTGCTTCCCCGGCTTAAGCAAAGGTTTCAAGGCTTTCGCGAACACCGGCGCAGCGCCGCGCATAACCGGTACGTGGAAGCCTGCCACGAGGCATTGTCGGTGGTTTAGGCCGCGCAGCGCATCTTCGCTTCCCTGAAAGCGAATATTTAAGTGCAGGTCTGCGCTCTCCGCAGTGTGCTGCTGCAGCACCGACAGCGCCATATCATGGCTGGCTTGCACCGTGAGCAGCTGGTGGCGCTGGTCGCTGGCTTCGGCGATGACCCGCAACAGGTCCGAGCGCAACGCCTCAATGTGCGGCTGCAAGCGCGTGCGCGCCCGACGTTCGGCCCACAACAATCTTTCGGCGAACTGCGTCGGCCGGGCGCGGTGGCCTTGCGACCAGATGATGAGCGGCTCGCCCAGCAACTGCTCCCATTTACGCAGCGAGCCCCACATATACCGATAGGAACAGCCCAACGACTGCGCCGCTTGCCGGATAGACCCGTCTTGTAGGACAGCGCTCAGGAGATCGAAGAGCGGATTGCCAAGCGTCGCGCCGCGCTGCTCTCCCGGCTCCCAACCGTACCGCAAATGCAAGCCTAAATGCCGCATGCTCAGCGCCTCACTGATTCGATGTTTTGTGCGCTAATTGTACCAGGGGGTGCAGAATTTGAACTCGCCGCGGCCATCGCTCCGCGCGATGGTTAATACCTGAATATCGGTGCCGTACGAGGCGGACAACGAGCGCGCGGTGACGACCTCGGCGGCCGGAC
>DASWUU010000125.1:0-17520 GCA_036401515.1 Steroidobacteraceae bacterium | reverse complement strand
TCTGAGCTCCGGCTCGCCATCCAAGCGTGCGAGTATCGTGTCGCTACCTGCGGCTGGAGACATCCGTGGTGCCGCGCCGGCCGCAGATGCGAGCGTATCGACAAGCAGAGCCAGGGTCGCAGCAATTGCGACGCACCGAATAAGGGCCCACGAAGGGCCCTTACATCCGTCGCGATCATGAGCGCCCGCGATCAATCGTCCATCAAGAAGCTGCGCAGCTGTTCGCTGCGGCTGGGATGACGCAGTTTCCGTAGAGCTTTGGCCTCTATTTGACGAATCCGCTCGCGGGTGACATCAAATTGCTTGCCCACTTCCTCGAGCGTGTGATCGGTGTTCATGTCGATACCGAAGCGCATGCGCAGCACTTTCGCTTCCCGCGGCGTCAGTTGCGCCAGCACCGAGTGCGTGGTCTCGCGCAACGACTCGGTGGTCGCCGAATCGATGGGGGATGACACCGAGGTATCCTCGATGAAATCGCCCAAATGCGAGTCCTCGTCGTCGCCGATCGGGGTTTCCATGGAGATCGGCTCTTTGGCGATCTTCAGCACCTTGCGGACCTTGTCCTCCGGCATTTCCATGCGCACGGCAAGCTCTTCGGGCGTGGGCTCGCGTCCCATCTCCTGCAGCATCTGCCTAGAAATGCGGTTCAGCTTGTTGATGGTTTCGATCATGTGCACCGGGATGCGGATGGTGCGTGCTTGATCGGCGATGGATCGGGTGATCGCCTGGCGGATCCACCACGTCGCATAGGTCGAAAACTTGTAGCCGCGCCGGTATTCGAACTTGTCGACCGCCTTCATCAAGCCGATGTTGCCTTCCTGAATCAGATCCAGGAACTGCAGACCGCGATTGGTGTACTTCTTGGCGATCGAAATCACCAAGCGCAGGTTGGCCTCGACCATTTCCTTCTTCGCGCGCCGCGCCTTGGCTTCGCCGATCGAAACCTCGCGGTTGATTTCCTTGATCTCATTGATCAGCACGTGGAACAAGCCTTCCAAGTCCTTGAGCTTGTTCTGACGCCGCTCGATCTCGTCCTTGAACTTAGCCAGCGGCGCCGAATAGCGCTTCTTTGCCTTGATGTGCTTGTCGAGCCATCGAGTGCTGGTCTCATTCTTCGGGAAGGTCGAAATAAAGTCCTTGCGCGGCATGCCGGCCTGCTTGATGCAAAGGAACATGATTTCCTTTTCTAGCAGACGCACTTCGGTCACGTGCTGGCGCAAGTTGTCGATCAACTGGTCGAACATCTTCGGCGAGAGCTTGAGCTCCATCAATTCGCCGCAGATCTTCTTGCGGATCTTCAAGGTCTTCGGATCCTTCGATCCAAGCTTGTCGAGCGCATTCAAGAACTGATGATGCACCTTCGCGATCGAGATGAAGCGCTTAGCGGCTTCTTCCGGATCCGGGCCCGTATCGATGGCTTCCTCGTCCTCGTCGCCATCGGCCTCCTCGTCGTCATTGGCCGCTTCCTCGCGCTCCAACGCCATCATCTTCGGATTTTGCGGTTGCGCAATTTCATCCGGCGCGTTCGGATCGACGAAACCGACGATGACATCGACCAAGCGCATTTGTCCGGCTTTCACCGTCTCGTAGTGACGCAAGAGCAAATCATAGGTGCCGGGATAGCTGCCCAAGGCGATCTTGACGGCTTCAAGGCCCTCTTCGATGCGCTTGGCGATGCGGATTTCGCCTTCGCGCGTCAGCAGCTCGACCGTGCCCATTTCGCGCATGTACATGCGCACGGGATCGGTGGTGCGGCCGAATTCCGCGTCGAGATTGGCGAGGGCGGCGGTGGCTTCTTCAACGGCTTCCTCATCGGGAGCGGCGGTGGCATCGGTCAACAGCAATGACTCGGCATCCGGTGCCTTTTCGTACACCGGAATACCCATGTCGTTGATCATGTTGACGATGTCTTCGATCTGTTCGGGATCGACGATCTCGCTGGGAAGATGATCGTTGACTTCAGCGTAGGTGAGGTAGCCCTGCTCCTTGCCGCGCGCAATCAATAACTTCAACTGCGACTGACGCTCGTCCGCGATTTGAGTCGCTGTGCCTGCTGGCGCTTTTTTGATCAAGGTGGACGCCTCGTAAAGAATCTGAACATTTTAAATGCAAGCCGAGCAGTATACGATTGTGAGCAATCCGTAGCCACTAATGGTTCCGCATTTATGAAGGCGCCCGAGGGCGGCCTTTGGCCTGGAGAAGTGAGCTTAATTCGGCCTTTTCCTCGTAATTCAAGCCCAATTCCTCCGCTTTTTTCAGTAATTCGTCCATTCGGCGGCCCGGACCATACTCCTCGAGCAGCTTTTGGAGTGCCATTTTCAATTCCTTGGCCGCCGCCGCAGAATCCGCCACCAGGGGGTCGAGGGTGGCCAATTCGGTCAACCGCTCGTATTCGGCGCGACCCCGCCAGCGTTCCAGCAGCATGGCGGTGCTGGGCGTAGCGACGCCCGCCGTGGCGGCGCCCGGCGCACCGGTGCCCGCCGCGGTGGCCGCGGCAGTAGCCGCAGCCTGGTCCAGCAGCTCCTTGAGCACCGGAACACCTGGCTTGTCGATGCTGCTCAATAAATGCGCCTCACCGATGGTGCTCGCCGCCGCGGCTGGATGGTGCAAAACCAGGGTAATGGCCTGAGTCAGCAAATTTCCGCGCCCGACACTGATTCGACCGTGCCGCCCGGTCGCGAGTTCCGACTTCAGCGAAGCGGGGCGGTTGGGTTCGCCGGCGGCGAAGAATTCCTTGAGTTTATTCGCCGGCATGCCGACCTTGGAGGCCAGCCGATCGGCGAGCATTTCCCGGTAGATGCCCTCCGGCATGCGGGCAAACAGTGGCCCCGCCAGGGCCTTTAACTTTGCACGTCCGTCGATGTGCTCCAAGTCGACATCGGCGATGAGCTGCTGCACCAGGTACTCGGACAGGGGTAGCGCCTCTTTCATTCGGTTCTCGAACGCGGCGGCACCTTCTTCGGCCACCAAAGAATCCGGATCATGCCCTTCGGGCAGAAACATAAATCGCAGTTCCCGCCCGTCGCGCGCCAGCGGCAGGGCATTTTCCAAGGCCCGCCAAGCGGCCTGGCGCCCGGCGCGATCCCCATCGAAGCAGAACACCACCTCGTGGGTCTGGCGAAAAATCTTATTCAAGTGCTCTTGCGTGGTGGCCGTGCCCAAGGTGGCCAGGGCATAGCTGATGCCCGCCTGGTGCAGGCGGACCACGTCCATATAGCCCTCGACAATGAGCAGCCGCTTGAAATCGACACGCGCTTGGCGCGCCTCGTACAGGCCGTACAGCTCCCGGCCCTTGTGAAACAGCGGGGTTTCGGGTGAATTCATGTATTTCGGCTCGCCTTGATCGATCACGCGGCCGCCGAATCCGATCACGCGGCCGCGGGAATCCCGGATCGGGAACATCAGCCGATCGCGAAAGCGGTCGTAATAACCGCCCGCTCGCTCGCCGCTGCGCTCCAATATAAGCCCCACCTGCAGCAAGCGGCGCCGCTCCTCTTCCTGTCCGCCGAAGCGCTTGAGCAGCGCCTCCCAAGCGTCCGGCGCGTAGCCCAAGCTGAACCGAGCGCAGGTGCCGGCATCGATACCGCGCCCGCGCACATAGGCTTGGGCGCGGGGACTATCGGCCAAGTTCTGCTCGAAGAAGCGCGCGGCGCGCAGCATGAGCTCATGCAAGTCGGCGCTGCCCGGGTCGCGCGGTGCCTGAGCCTCGCTTGGCAGTGGAAGGCCAGCGCGTTGCGCCAGATCCGCCACGGCGTCGAGAAATTCCATTTTCTCGTATTGCATGAGAAAGCCGATGACGGTGCCGTGGGCGCCGCAGCCGAAGCAGTGATAGAACTGCTTATCGGGGCTGACCGAGAATGATGCGGATTTTTCGTTGTGGAACGGGCAGCAGGCTTTGTATTCGCGGCCGGCTTTTTTGAGCGGTACGCGGGCGCTGATGATATCGACGATGTCCGAACGCGATACGAGTTCGTCGAGAAACGAGTCTGGAATACGGCCGGTCATTGACCCGCCTTTGGATCAACCGCCGAGCTTGGCTTTGATCTTCGCGCCGACGGCGGCCATATCGGCACGCCCTTGGGCCTTGGCCTTGATGATGCCCATGACCTTGCCCATGTCCTTGATGCTCGCAGCGCCCGTGGAGGCCACGGCTTCATTGATCAGCGCATCGATTTCCGCGCCGCTCAACTGCGAGGGCATGTAGCCTTGAAGCAGCGTGATTTCCGCGCTTTCCTTATCGACCAAGTCTTGGCGGTTGCCGGCCTTGAACTGCTCCACCGATTCCTTGCGCTGCTTGATCATTTTCTCGAGCACGCTCGTGACCTGGGCATCGTCCAGGGTGATGCGCTCGTCGACCTCGCGCTGCTTGATGGCAGAGGTAATCATGCGAATGATCCCGAGCCGCTCCTTTTCGCCGGAGCGCATCGCCGCCTTCATATCCTCGGTAATTCGCTCTTTGAGAGTGCTCAAACCGCGACCAATGCCCTTAGTACGACGGTCGGGGCGGAGCGGAGGGCGGCGGGCTCGATGGCTGCTGACCGGTGCCGCGCATGTTCTCGCGCGACAGGCGCTTCAGATGCCGCTTTACCGCCGCAGCTTTTTTTCGCTTACGTTCTTGCGTCGGCTTCTCGTAGAATTCACGGCGCCGCAGCTCGGTGAGGACGCCCGCCTTTTCACAGGCACGCTTGAAGCGACGCAGGGCGGCATCAAAATATTCATTCTCACGAACACGAACGCTGGGCATTCAGACCTCAAATTTAGTGGCACGGCCGCCGGCATTCGGCGACAGGGGGGCGCATTCTAAAGTGCGCCCCCGCAAAAGGCAAAAATATGCGCGTTTTAGGCATCGAAAGTTCATGCGATGAGACCGCGGTCGCGGTCTATGACCAGGCCCAAGGCCTTCTGTCGCACCGAATTCACAGCCAAGTGGCGATGCATCAGGCCTACGGCGGGGTGGTGCCCGAATTGGCCTCCCGGGACCATGTCCGGCGGCTACTACCCCTGGTACGCGAGGCGCTCGCCGAAGCCCAATCCGGCCAAGCCTCGATCGACGCCATTGCCTACACGGCAGGCCCCGGCCTAATCGGTGCCTTGCTGGTGGGAGCAGGGTTCGCCAGCGGATTGGGCCTGTCCTGGGGCAAGCCGGCGCTGGGCATCCACCACTTGGAAGGGCACCTTCTCGCACCGCTGCTCGAGCCCAATCCGCCGTCCTTCCCGTTTCTCGCCCTGCTCGTATCGGGCGGTCATACGCAGCTCGTCGATGTCGCGCGACTCGGGCAGTACCGCGTGTTGGGCGAAACCTTGGACGATGCGGCAGGGGAGGCCTTCGACAAGACCGCGAAGTTGCTCGGGCTGCCCTATCCCGGCGGCGCCGCGCTGGCCACGCTCGCTGAAACCGGCCGCGACGGCCAATTCGTGTTTCCACGCCCCATGCTGGATCGGCCGGGACTCGACTTTAGCTTCAGCGGGTTGAAAACCGCCGCCTGGCTCGCCTTGCGCGGCCGCGATTTAACAGGGCCCGTCAGAGCCGATATCGCGCGCGGCTTCGAGGAAGCCGTGGTCGACGTCCTCGCCGAAAAGTGCCGCCGCGCCCTAAAGCTAACCGGCCATACACGTTTGGTCATCGCCGGCGGCGTTGGCGCCAATCGGCGGCTGCGCGAGCGGCTGACCGCGGTCGCTGGCGACGCCCAAGCCGAGGTGTATTTTCCGCGCATCGAGTTTTGCACCGACAATGCCGCCATGATCGCGCTGGCCGGATGCCTGCGCTGGGCCGCGGGCATGCGTGAGGGCGTGAACTTAAGTGCGCGCGCGAATTGGGAACTTGAAAGCTTAGGGGTCTAATTTGGACAAGATATTCATTCATGCGCTGAAGACCGAAACCATCGTCGGGATATTCGACTGGGAAAGGCAGGTCAAGCAAACCGTCATCCTCGATATCGAGTTCAGCGCCGACATCCGCAAAGCCGCGCTCTCCGATTCCATCGACGACACCTTGAACTACAAGCAGGTTGCAAAACGCGTACTGGCGTTTGTCGAAGCATCGAGCTTCCACTTGGTCGAAACGCTCGCCGAGCACGTCGCCACGCTCATCCTCGAGGAGTTCGGCGTCGCCTGGGTACGCATTGTCTTGAGCAAGCCAGGGGCGCTGCGCGGCTCGCGCGATGTCGGGGTCATGCTGGAGCGCCGTGTGTCCGCGTGACTCAGATGCTGCGGCCGCCATCCACGGCGATGATTTGCCCCGTGATGTACGGCGCGTCCTTGGCCAAGAACAGCGCCGTGCGCGCGATGTCCTGCGGCGTGCCGTGGCGCTTGAGCGCGGTCTTGGCGATGATCTCGCGCTTCAATGTCTCATCCATGTCCGCTTCGGGCCAGAGCACCGGCCCCGGCGCAATACCATTGACGCGAACCTCCGGCCCCAGCTCGCGGGCCAACGAGCGCGTCAGCATCGCGAGCCCCGCCTTGGCGGCGCTGTAGAGAGGATGGCCTGCCAGAGGACGCATTCCGTGGATGTCGACCATATTGATGATCAGTCCGCGTTGCGCGCGCAAGCTCGGCGCAGCCGCCTGCGACAGGAACAGCGGCGCCTTCAAGTTCGTGCCGATAAGGTCATCCCACTGTGCTGCCGAGATGCTGCCGATGGGCGTGGCATAGAAGCTCGATGCGTTGTTGATCAAGATGTCTAAGCGTCCGAATTGCCGCAAGGTTGCCGCCACCAGCTGCTCGGGCGCATTGGCCTCCAACAAATGCGCGGTAAAAATGGCTGCGGATTGCGGACGGGCGTTGTTGAATTCGTCCGCCAAGCCGATGGCCGCCGCGGCCGACGAGCGATAGTGAATCAAGATATTCGCGCCTGCCGCATGCAGCACTCGAGCGATCTCAGCGCCGACGCGGCGCGCCCCGCCGGTGATCAGCACCGCCTGATCGCGCAGCGCAAAATTGTCGTTGATGGCCACCATGGGTGAACAATACGCCAAGTTTTGCGGCGGTGTGGAATGACGCTCGACGCGGACGCAGCGCGGCACAGCGAACTTACGCGCGCCTACTTGGTCGAGCAAATTGCCGCCGCCGGCGGCTGGCTCAGCTTCGAGCGCTTTATGGACTTGGCGCTATACGCCCCGGGCCTGGGCTATTACAGCGTGGGCACTCAAAAACTAGGGACGGGCGGCGATTTCACCACCGCGCCCGAGGTATCGAGCCTGTTCGGCCGCTGCGTGGCACGGCAATGCGCCGAGGTGCTGCGCCAATCAGCGGCGCCCTGCATTCTCGAGATCGGCGCGGGCAGCGGGCGTTTGGCGGCGGATGTGTTGGCGCGCCTGGATGAGCTGGAACAGCTCCCTGCTAACTATTGGATACTCGAGGTCAGCGCGGATCTGCGCGAGCGCCAGCGCGCGATTTTGGAAGAGCGCCTGCCCCATATTGTTGCACGCGTTCGCTGGCTCGATCAGCCGCCGCAGCAAGCCTTTGACGGCGTGGTCCTCGCGAACGAGGTGCTCGATGCGCTGCCCGTGGCGCGCTTTCGCTGGCATTCCCGCGGCATCGAAGAATTAGGTGTGGGCGTCGATGCCGGGCAGTTCGGCTGGGCCGCACGGCCCGCGAATGCCCGTGTGAGCCGGCAGTGCCGCCGCCTCTATGAGGCGAGCGGCGGCTGGGACGAGGGGTACGTTTCGGAATACTGCCCACGGCTGCCGGGCTTTACACAGGCCGTCACGCAGGCGCTGCGCGCCGGGGCCGTGCTGTGGTTCGATTATGGGTTGCCGCGTGCCCAGTATTATCTGCCCGAGAGACACGAGGGCACGCTAGTGTGCCACTACCGGCATCGAGCCGGCAGCGATCCCTTCTCGCATGTTGGGCTGCAGGACATCACGGCGTGGGTCGATTTCACCTCGCTCGCGGAGGCCTCGCGCGAAGCGGGGTTCGAACTATCCGGCTTCACCACGCAGGCGCACTTTCTGGCCTCGACCGGCATCGATGAGGAAATGCGCCTTGCCGCGGGCGACGATGAGAATCTGTTTGCGCGGCTCGCCGGCCAAGCGCGGCAATTGATGTTGCCGGGGGAAATGGGCGAGCGCTTCAAGGCCATGGCCTGGCAGCGAGGCATCGAGACCACCCTATCGGGTTTCGAGCTCCTCGACCTGAGGCACACACTGTAAATAAGGGGCGGCGCTAACTAAGGGGCGGCGCTGGGCGGGATTTGCGCCGCCAGCGCCGCGATGGCTTCCAGGCGACGCGCATGCAGCCGTTCGGCAATCTGCGGACCGGCACACTCGTCAATATCCTGCGGCGTGGGTTTGATGGCGGCGGCGGCATCGCGCGCGGCTTGCAGGTAAGCGCGCTGCGGATACGGCTTGTCCTCGAGGCCAAGGCGGCCGCGCGAGTCGGCCTCGCAAGCGAGTAGCGACTGAGAGAATCGCTCGGGCCGGCGAAATGCGTCGGTTTTTTCCAAGATTCCCAAAATCGTTTTTGCACGCAGCTCAAAGGCGCGATGCACATTGCCGTGGTAGCGCGCCACGATCACGGCAAGCTCGCAATACTCGTTCGGCAGCCGCAATCGCTTAGCTAGCGCTTCGATCAGGGCCACGCTGCGCTCCTCATGTCCCTTGTGGCCGGGCCACTCCTCATGCGGCGTGGCCGCCTTGCCAAGATCGTGCACCAACGCGGCGAAGCGCACCTTGGGCTCGGCGCTCAATCGCACCGCCTGATCGAGCACCATGAAGGTGTGCACGCCGGTGTCAATTTCCGGGTGCCACTTCTCCGGTTGCGGCACCCCAAAGAGCGCATCAATTTCGGGATAGATGATCTTCAGCGCGCCGCATTCGCGCAGCACGCGGAAAAATACGCTGGCTCCTGGTTCGCGCAGAGCCTTCTCGGTTTCTTGCCATACGCGTTCGGCTACCAGCGCATCGACCTCGCCGCGCGCGGACATGGCGCGCATGAGTTCCAGAGTTTCGGGCGCAATACGAAAGCCCAAGGAAGCAAAGCGTGCTGCAAACCGCGCTACCCGCAAGATGCGCACCGGGTCCTCGATGAAGGCCGGTGAGACATGCCGCAGCACGCGGTCGTTCAGGTCCCGCTGTCCTCCGAAGGGATCGAGCAGCGATCCGTCTTCGGCCTGCGCGATGGCATTGATGGTCAGGTCGCGGCGTGCCAGGTCTTCCTCGAGCGTGACCTCGGGGCCGAATTCAACGGTGAATCCGCGATAGCCCGGCGCTACTTTGCGCTCGAGGCGCGCCAAGGCATATTCTTCATGGGACTTAGGGTGCAGGAACACCGGAAAGTCGCGGCCCACTTCGCGATAATTCAAGCGCAACAGCTCATCCCGGGTACTTCCCACGACGACCCAATCGCGTTCCTTGACCGGCAAACCCAGCAGCGCGTCTCGAACCGCGCCGCCAACCAGATACACTTGCATGCGTGAATCTTAACAGCATCGTCGTCACAATCCGCGCGGCTGTAGCCATCGCGCTCATTGCGGCGTTAAGCGGCGGCTGCTATTTACTGCAGAGCGCACAAGGCCATCTGGCGCTGATGTCCAAACGCGAGCCCATTTCCGGTGTCATCGATAAACCCTCGACACCCAAAGCATTGCGCGCGCAATTGCAATCAGTGACTGAGATCCGTAACTTCGCGAGCCGCGAGCTGGGGTTGCCGGACAATGGCAGCTACCGAAAGTATGCGGACATCGGCAGGCCCTATGTGGTGTGGAACGTGGTGGCCGCGCCGGAGTTTTCCGTGGATGCGAAACAGTGGTGCTTTCCGATCGTCGGCTGCGTGTCCTATCGCGGTTACTTTGTGGAAGCACGTGCCCGCCGTTTCGCTGCCGGCTTGCACGCCAAAGGCTACGACGTGGTGGTCGGCGGCGTCGCCGCGTACTCCACGCTCGGGCATTTCGATGATCCTATCTTGAGTTCCATGGTCGCGTGGAACGACGTGGAGCTGGCGGCCATCATTTTCCACGAGCTCACCCATCAGATGCTCTACGTCCCTAACGATGCCGCCTTCAATGAGGCGCTCGCCACCACGGTAGAAGAAGAAGGAGTGAAGCGTTGGCTGCAAAAACGGGGCCGCGACAAGGACCTGGCGGATCATCTAGAGGAACACAGGCGCTATCTTCAGGTGATCGAGCTCATGAGCGAAACGCGTGACCGCCTACGCACCCTCTATGCCTTGAGCTTACCGGCGCCCTTGATGCGCGAGCGCAAGCGCGAAATCTTCGAGGGTATGCGCGAAGCCTATGGAGCCCTCAAGAAGCCATGGGACGGCCATGCGCCATTCGACGCGTGGTTCGGACAGGACATCAATAATGCGCACCTGGCGTCCATCGCCACCTACTATGCGTGCGTGCCGGGGTTCGAGCGCGAATTGAAGGCAGCCGGCGGCAACCTGACTGCCTTCTATCGCCGCGTGCGATCGCTGGCAAAGCTCGACCAGCATCAGCGCGACACTCTTTTGTGCGGAACATCCGAGGGTCAGGCTCAATCGACCAGCGCGAACTGAATCGCAAGGACGATGGCAGATACGATGGTCACGGCGAGCAGCCCCTGCACCACCCTTGCAACGTAGAATATGTCGTTCATGATATGCGCTCCGGTTAAGAATTACTGACACGGGGATAGGTTGATCCGAAGGTGCACGCGGAACAAACGCAGTCTCTGACCCACTGTTAAGGAAAACTTAAGTGCCATCCGCCTACGAACGACTGCCTTTGGGATCCTTGCGGGTATTCGAAGCCGTGGCCGCGCACTTGAGTTTTTCGGCGGCCGCGGACGCACTCAACGTCACGCCGGCCGCGGTGAGCCAGCAGATCAGGACGCTGGAAGCGTATATCCAGGTACCGCTGTTCCGGCGCAGCGGCCGGCGCGTTGAAATCACCGATGAGGGGCTGGAGCTGCTGCCTGCAGTGAGATCGGGTCTGGAAAAGCTCGAGTCCGCGCTTCAACAGATGAAGCATCACCGGCGCGCCGGACCGCTGCAGATCAGCTTGTTGTCCTCATTCTTGCAGATTTGGCTGCTGCCGCGCCTGCGCTCATTCAGGCGCAAGTATCCCGACATCGAGCTGCGCTTTCATACGTCGCGCGAGCTGGTGGACTTTTCGCGGTCCACGAATCACATCGCCATCCGCTTCGGCCGCGGCGATTACCCGAACGTGCACAGCGAAAAATTGCTGAACGACTGGTTGGTGCCTGTCGCGAGCCCGGAACTGATCAAGCAGTACGGCATGCTCGAGCGCGGCACTTCCTTGAGTGAATATCCCTTGCTGGAGAGCGCCGATGAGCCGTGGCGAGTCTGGGCTCGAATTGACGAGGAGGCCGTGTGGCATTCCCGAGCGCCCAGCATCGAGGATTCCGCCGGTTTGCTCGCGGCGGCCGAAGAGGGCTTGGGATACGCGCTCGCCCGCTGGACGCTGGTCACACGCTCACTGCAGAAAGGCTCGCTCAAGCTCGCCGGCACCGGCGCCGTGCCGTATTCCTCCGCTTATCATTTCGTTTGTCCGAAAAACTTCCTGGCGCTACCTAAAGTTGCGCAGTTTCGCGAATGGATCTTTGCCGCGGCCGCCGCATTTCCGGGGCCGCCGGGGCGCGATGCGTAAGCGCATGCGTGTGCTGAGCGTGCTGATGGCCGCGATGCTGCTCGCGGCCGGATGCTCCTCCTCGAAACAGGATCCGGCGGGGCAGATCGCTGCGTTGATGCGCCTCTATGATGGCGCGGCACCCGGCGCCAGCGTTCTCGTGTTGCGCGATGGGTTGCCGATTTTCCGCCGCGCCTATGGGCTCTCGAATCTGGAAGCCAAAACCCGCGCAACCCCTGCGACCAATTACCGCCTCGCTTCGATGACCAAGCAATTCACGGCGGCCGCGATACTGCTGCTGGCGGAGGATAAACGTCTTTCGCTCGATGATCCGGTGCGCAAATGGCTGCCGACGCTACCGTCAGCGGCCAATGACATCACTATTCGGCACCTGCTCACCCACACCTCCGGCTTGATCGATTACGAAGATCTCATGGCGGAAGACACATCGCAGCAACTGCACGATGCTGATGTGCTTCGCTTGTTGGAATCGGCGAATCGCACCTATTTTCCGCCCGGGACGGCATACCGCTACAGCAACAGCGGCTACGCCTTGTTGGCGTTGATCGTCGGGCGCGCCTCGTCCACTGATTTCGCCTCTTTCTTGCGCGATCGGATCTTTCGACCCCTGCACATGCAAGCTACCGTGGCTTTCGAGGAAGGAATTTCGAACGTGACCGACCGCGCGTACGGTTACAGCCTTGTCAATGGCGCGTGGCAGCGCACCGATCAGAGCCTGACGAGCGCTGTGCTCGGCGATGGCGGTATTTATTCCTCGATCGACGATCTGGCGAAGTGGGATGCCGCGCTGTACGACGAGCGGCTGTTGCGGGCTGCATCGCTGCGCTCGGCCTTCACACCTGCTACGCCGACCGATGACCCCGCGGTTCAGTATGGCTTCGGCTGGCGTATCACGGGCGAGTCGTTATGGCATTCGGGGGAGACCGTGGGGTTTCGCAATTGCATCGTGCGCTTTCCGGGACACCGTTTGACGGTGGTGGCGTTGACCAACCGCGATGATCCCGAGCCTTATTTTCTGGCGCTCGCCATCGCGAAGATTTACCTCCCGACCGCCGACGCCAAGCATGCGGCACGTGCGGCCACCGGCCCTGACCCGGGCGCGCACCCTAAAGACCCTTAGGGTTGGCGAAAGCCCGAGTTGTGCAGCGTCGACTTGATCCGGCCGGCAGCGGCGCGGTTCTGGCTCAAACGCGCATTGTCTTCTTGCGCGCCGAGGAAAAGCCGGGCCGAAGCCGCCATGGATTGCGGCTTGATGCCAAGCTTCGCGAAGCCATCCTCGCTGCACACGCTATCGACTTTCAGGGACCGGTAGTTGTCGCTTGAGAACGGCCGTCCTGGCACGAAGTTCATAAAGAAGGCCTGCATGCTGCCGAAAAAATCCGGCAGACCCATGATCCAGCCCCGGTGATGCGTCAGTTTCGCGACCAAGCCGACAATCTCGCGCAACGTGTACACCTGTGGGCCGCCGAGTTCATAAGTCTGACGGCTGGTCGCGCCGCCATGCAGACAGCTCAGCATGGCATTCACGACATCGTCCACGAACACGGGTTGAAGGCGGGCATTCGGCCGCGCCAGAGGAAAAATGAGCGGAATCGCCGCCAACAGCGCGGCAAAGCGATTCAAGAAGGAGTCACCGGGGCCGAACATCACTGACGGCTTAAAAATGGTCCAATCCAACGCGGTGGTCTGGTCGCGAATCAATTTTTCCGCCTCGCCCTTGGAGCGCAAGTAATAACTCGGCGCATCCGGTGCCGCTTTCAACGCGGACATCTGCAGCAGACGGGGGACGCCGGCGGAACGGGCGGCTTTTAGCACGTGCTGCGTCAGCTCCGTGTGCGCGCGGCGGAAACCCGCGCCGCCGAAGCCGCGTTCATTCAAAATCCCAACCAGGTTGATCACCACGTCCTTGCCGCGGAATCGCTCGCTCAGCTGCGCTTCCTGGTACACATCGCAGTTCTCGAGCGTAAGGCCGGGCAATACCAGCAAATGCTTGTGCAGCTCACGGTTGCGCGACAGCACGGTCACCTGATGGCCATCTTTGATCAATCGGGCCACCAGCCGGGTGCCTAGAAATCCGGTGCCGCCGAGAACGACGAGGGAAAGCAGGCGCATCAGCGAACCGGCAGCAGCAGCGTCTCGCTACCGCGGCGAACCCTGAGAACGAGCACGGAGGCTCCCTTGACCGCGTCGCGAAACGATCGCATGTCCGTGACGGGAGTTCGGCCCACCGCCACGATGACATCGCCGGCTCGCAGCCCTGATAGCGCCGCAGCGCTTGATTCTTGCACTCTATTCACCACAACACCGCCGGCGTCCGACGCGTCCGCCAATTCTGCGCCCTCGAGACCCTTGTTCATCTCCGCGAGGCCCGCAGATTCTACCCCGCCGCGCTCGCCGATCAATGCAGTGACTTTGCGCGACTTCCCTTCGCGGAGCAGTCCCAGTTCGACCTTGTCGCCGACGTGCAGCATGCCGATGGCATTGCGCAGCTCGCCGGAGGTTTTCATGGTGTTGCCGTTGAGCGAGATAATGATGTCTCCGGTTTTGATGCCGGCGCGCTCCGCGGACGAGCCTTGCGCCACGCCCGCCACCAGCGCGCCGGTGGTCTCCGTGAGCCCGAATTCCTTGGCGATGTCGGCGGTGATGCTATAGAGCTGCACACCCAGAATGCCGCGTTTGACTTGGCCGTATTTAATCAGCTGGTCCATGCTTGCGCGAACCATGTTCACGGGGATGGCAAAGCCGATGCCGATGTTGCCGCCGCTGCCCGACAAAATGGCAGAGTTGATGCCGACCAGTTCGCCGCGCAGGTTTACCAGCGCGCCGCCTGAGTTTCCAGGATTGATCGAGGCATCGGTTTGAATGAAATCTTCATAGCCGCCCGGCTCGGGATTGATGCCGGTGCGCCCCAAGGCACTGACGATGCCTGCGGTCACCGTATGCTGCAGACCGAAGGGGTTGCCGATGGCGACCACATAGTCACCGACCTCGAGCTTGCCCGAGTCGCCTAATGTCATGGCGACGAGATTGGGCTGCTTGGCCTGCAGCACCGCGACATCTGCGCCTTCATCCGTGCCGACGACTTTGGCCGAGAAGGTCCGATTATCGAGCAGCGTGATCGTGATCTCGGTGGCGTTCTCGACGACATGATGGTTGGTGATGATATAGCCGTTTTTTGCATCGACGATAACCCCGGAGCCGGCGCTCTGGAATTGGCGTTCGCGCGGCCTCGCGTCCGGCGGCGCATCGAAGAAGCGGCGGAAAAAAGGATCGTCCAACAGCGGATTGCGGCCGGAGCGATCTTTAATGGTGCCACGCGTGGCGATGTTCACGACCGAAGGTGAGACGCGCTTGACCATGGGCGCCAGCGAGGGCATGGGGGCCGCATCGGTTGCGGGAGTAGCCGCGTGCACCGGTGCGCTTAAAAGAGCGGCGGCGAGCGCGGCTTCTGCAAACTTGAAACGCAGATTCATGCGCTGTCCTTAAGGATTATGCCGCGCACGCTCGCGGCTAAAAGCAAGGCCGGACATCAAGTCCGGCCTTGCTCGCCAGTACCGCGATTTTACAGGAAGGACGCGCCCAGCGGGTCCTTTAGGCCGCTTCTACCATAATCCGGTGCGGTTGCACCTGCGCCAGCTTAGGGATGGAGACCTCGAGCACGCCGTTGGCGACTTTCGCCTTGATGTTCTGCGCGTCCGCGGATTCCGGCAGGCTGAACCGCCGCTGGAATTCACCATTGATGCGCTCGATGCGGCGAAAGCCTTCGCGCGACTCTTTGCGCGAGTCCTCGCGCTGCCCGCGAATGGTCAGTACGCCCTGATCGGAAGTAACTTCCACGGCTTTCGGATCCACGCCCGGCAGGTCCACGTTGAGTACGAATTGATTCGCTTCCTCATGGATGTCCACCGGCGGCAGCCAAGCACCGGAATCGGCAGCCGTGGTCAGCGGCGCGCCAAACAAACGATCGACTTCTTTCTGGAGCCGGCTGACGAGTGCCCAGGGCTCATAACGTACGACGGTCATTTTCTAAAACTCCTAATAAAGAGAATAAGGTTGAGCAAGATTTCTTAAATCGAAACTTACGCGCGTGGTCACGAAGTTGGGCCGGCACGAACGATTTCAACTCGCGAGGGACGGAGCGCGGCGGCCCGGCGGGGCGCAAGGAGGCGCCCGAAAAGTGTGACGCAGTTCAAAGTCAATAGGACATATTGTGGATAACGTGTGCAAACACAAGATCTTGCGGTTGAGCTTTTTGCGCTTGACCGGCGTTTGCAAAAGTGTAATCAGCTAATTTCTCGGGACATTTTCGTAAGCATTTGATATATAACATTTTTATTGGTAAAAAAAACTGTAAAAAATCTCTTGACGTATCTTGCCATCGCGCCGTACCCTCTCGGCTCAAACACAAGATGTTGTGTTCGACAGGCCCGTTAGGTCACACACAGTTAACGTTACGTCGCCAACACCTTAATTCGCGTGAACACCGCCTTTTGTGTTCAGAAATTGACCCAATAAATATAACGGAGCGGCGTACATACCCATGAATACGGTGGTCAAAATTCAGCCCAAAGACGTTGGCAGCATTCCTTATCAGGAAGCGTCTTTCGACATCTGGGATAAGAAATACCGGCTGACGGCGAAGGACGGATCGCCCATCGACAAATCGATGGACGATACCTACAAGCGCGTCGCGCGCGCGCTTGCCGATGTGGAAGGCGAGCCTTGCCGCGAGCAGTGGTACGAGTCCTTTCTCTGGGCCCTGCGCCATGGCGCAATTCCCGCGGGGCGTGTCACATCGAATGCCGGTGCCTTGGAGCACAAGCCGGCCACATCGACCATCAATTGCACGGTGTCGGGCACGATTCGCGATTCCATGGACGATATCTTGAAGAAGGTGCACGAGGCCGGTCTCACGCTCAAAGCGGGTTGCGGCATCGGCTATGAATTCTCCACCTTACGGCCGCGCGGTGCTTACGTGTCCGGCGCGGGCGCGTATACCTCAGGCCCTTTGTCGTTCATGGATATCTACGACAAGATGTGCTTCACCGTCTCCTCGGCGGGCGGCCGGCGCGGTGCGCAAATGGGCACTTTCGACATCGGACATCCCGATGCGCTGGAGTTCATCCGCGCCAAGCGCGAGAACGGCCGCTTGCGTCAGTTCAATTTGTCCCTGTTGGTCACCGACGAATTCATGAAAGCCGTGAAGAGCGATGGCGAGTGGACGCTGGCCTTTCCCTTGGGACGTCAAGAATACGAGGCGGAGCGGCCCGATCTGACCGATACCGCGAAATTCGTCTGGCGCGAATGGCCTTACACCGAGGGCTACGTCGCCAATGAAGAAGGTCTGGTTGCCTGCAAGATCTATAAGACCCTGCCGGCGCGCCGCGTATGGGATGTCATCATGACGTCCACGTATGATTTTGCCGAGCCGGGATTCATCCTCATCGACAAGGTGAATGAGATGAACAACAACTGGTGGACCGAGAATGTGCGCGCCACCAATCCCTGCGTAACGGCCGACACGCGACTTGCGACGCAGTTTGGCATGGTGCGGATCGGCGATCTCTATAACGCTCGTGTCGACATACAGGCGACCGTGGACCGCCGGGCGCTC
This sequence comes from Steroidobacteraceae bacterium, assembly GCA_036401515.1. Classification (GTDB taxonomy): domain Bacteria; phylum Pseudomonadota; class Gammaproteobacteria; order Steroidobacterales; family Steroidobacteraceae; genus Bog-1198. The sequence continues at coordinate 319 of DASWUU010000125.1, read as the reverse complement.
GGCGAAGGCTTGGGCGTTGAGATGAGGCCGGCTGTTCCGGCTTTCATGACATCATCGTCCGCGGACGTTTATCGCGTCGTGACTGAAGATGGCTATGAGATCAAGGCGACCGAATGGCACGACTTTTATACGAGCCGCGGCAAGATCAAGCTCAAGGACTTAAAGCCCGGCGATGAATTGCTGATTCAGTCCGGCAAGGGACAATTTGGCGGTTGCGGAAGCGCGGAGCTCGGGCAGTTGTTGGGCCTGCTGGCGGGTGATGGTCATTTCACGAATCGCGGCAAGAACATGGAAGCCGCAGTCGTCAATCTGTGGGGCG
>DASWUU010000124.1:0-4654 GCA_036401515.1 Steroidobacteraceae bacterium | reverse complement strand
CGCACTCGCCTCGACGGTGGCGATGGGGGCCGAGGAAGCGCCCCCTCCCCCCCAGGGCGTATGGATCGGCAAAGGTCAATTCGGGTTCTTAAGCTCGCACGGCAACAGCGACGCGCAGTCTGTCAACGGCAATATCGACATGTTGCGATATGACGGGGCCTGGAAAAATGAATTTTATGTTGGCGGCTTGTACGGCAAGAATTCAGGCATCGTCTCGGCTGAACGCTGGGAAACTCGCGGCCAAAGCAACTATACGCTGTCAAGCACCCTGTTCGCATTCGGCGGCCTTCGTTATGAACACGACCTGTTTGATGGATTCCAGTACCAAGCCAGTGCGACCGCGGGCCTTGGCTACAAGTTCATCGATAGCCAAGACACGAAATTGACTGCGCAATTAGGTGCAGGATATCGACGCCTGCGGCGCGAGACCATCGATAAAGATGCAACAACCGGGGCCGTTATCTCACGCACGCCGCTGGACGCCCAGGGAGAGCCTATCGGTACGGTCGGTGTTGACTTCTCGCATGCCTTTACCAAAACCACCATTCTGACCAATAAATTTTTGGTGGAAAGCGGCTCAAGCGATTCGATGCTGCACGATGACCTTGCGCTCACTGTCAAGATGTCGGATAAATTGGCCCTGAGTGTCGGCTACGGCATCACGGACAACAGCAAGCCGCCTGCTCCGCTCAAGAAACTGGATACGGTGGCCACTGTGAACCTGGTGTTTGCCTTTTAGACAACTTTATAATTGAAGGAGACGCCATGGGCATGTTTGACGGAGTCTTGGGCGGTGTAGTCGGTGCCGAAATGGCCTTGGTGGTAAATGGCCTCATCGAAAAACATGGCGGCGTGCAGGGCATTGTGGCTCAGCTGGAACAGCAGGGATTGGCCGGTACAGTGCGCTCGTGGATCGGCCCCGGTGCCAATCAGCCCATCACCTCTGACCAGATTCATCAGGCTTTTGGCGTTGATACCCTCAAAGAGCTGGCCGCCAAAGCGGGCCTGTCCCCCGACGTGTTGGCGGCGAAGCTCTCTCAGGCTTTGCCTCAATCCATTGATAAATTGACGCCCACCGGCGTGGTCCCGAAAACCTAACGGAGAAGACCTTCATGCATAAAGCCTTGCTGCCCCTTGCTTCCATGCTCGTTTTAAGTTTGAGCGCCTTCGCAGCTCACAGCGCAAACACAGAACGCAACTTCATCACTCCGCCCGGCGCTGATCCGAAAACGGCGGCGCCGTACAGCACCGGCGTCATGGTCGGCGGCACGTTTTACGTGGCCGGTCACTTAGGTGTCGACCCCGCCACCGGCAAGATTCCGGCGGATGCCGAGGCGGAAGCTCGCCTGGTGATGGACGCCGTTAAGCAGACTTTGCAAAGCGGCGGCTTGAGCGTTGCAGATCTGGTATCGGTGACTATTTACTGCACGGATCTCGATCTTTACGAGAAATTCAACTCAGTTTATCGGTCCTATTTCCACGATCACTATCCGGCGCGGGCATTTATCGGCGTCGCCAAGCTGGTGCGCGGCGCGCGCTTTGAAATCGCAGCGGTTGCGGTCAAATCCGCTAGCCCTCGATGAGCTTTTTCAAAAGCTGGAGTTGCTCGCCGAGCACTTGATCGACCCCTTTCGCGGCGCCTTCGAAGCCGTCCTTGCTATAGCCGCCCACGGTATAGGTTACCGAGATTTCGGTTGTGTCGGCGTTGCCTTTTAAGCTCCAAGTCATGGCACCTTCAACGCCCAAGCCTTGAAAAGGCCCAAGCGCGCCGCGCAATCGCAAGGTGTGGCCGGGCGCGACGTAAACAACATGCATGTGTTCGACCGAACCGCCATCCGGTAAGGTCTCGCACCAGCAGCCGCCCGCTCTTGCTTCCAAGGTGAGATTCGCAGCGTTCCCAGAAAAGGTGTGGCTGGAACTCCACCATCGGGCCGGCTGCAGCAGCGCCGCGTAAGCCTTTTGCGGCGCCGCTGAAACGCGCACGCTCTCGCGAAGTTCGAAACCATTCTGTCCGCTGCTGAGCACTTCCGCTGCGCCGGGCCGAATGAATAGGCACGCCACCACAGCTCCCGCCCAAGGTGTGAAAGATCTGTTAAATGCCGACACGGTCATCCCCTTTAGTATCTGTAAACTTCTTGAATGCCTCCAAGACAAGGCCCCACCCGCCCGGGGCATCGATCATGGTCCGAACTTGGGAGCCTCTGTCCCCCATACGCTCCAAAAGTCGATGCTCCAATTCAATGCGGGTGCTATGGGCGCTCTCGGTGATGAATCGAACCTCCACCTCGGTGACGAGATTCGGGTCGTATTGCCAGTCCGCGTTGAGTTGCCACGCAAGCACGACCCGCTGTGGCGGCTGCCATTCGATGACATAACCGGTTTGCGCAGTCGAGCCGTCCTCGCCCACCGCATACCAACGCCCACCTTCTTGCGGTTCCACGATGTATTGTTTGAGTGGAGATTTTAGAGTCGAATGCGTTGCCGGCCACCATTGCGACATGCCGCTGGTAAACAGGACAAAAGCACGCTCTTGGCTCGCGCTGACGAGGATTTGCTTCCGGACCGGTGCGATGCTGATCATTGTTCCTCTTTTTTCAGCTCGGCGGCGAATGCACAGAGCGCATCTTCCCAGAATCCATCGAGCCAGATTCGGATAGCGGCAAGTCCGTGCGGATCGATGTAATAAACTCGGCGCGTGCCCTCGGTGCGGTCCCGCACGAGTCCGGCTTTCTTGAGAACTCCCAAATGTTGGGAGACAGCGGGCCGGCTGACCGGCAGTCCCGCCGCAATTTTGCCCACAGACTTAGCGCCGCCCCGCAACTGCTCGAACACATGGCGGCGGGTAGGATCCGCAAGAGCCAACAGCGCATTTTGGTAAGTCATTACTTACCGTAAGCGATGACTTACGAAAAGTCAAGCTGCTGTCTCAGGTGGTGCGAGTTTGCGCCAGCAGCTTGTAGATTTTCATCACCCTAGGTACATAGGCCATGGTTTCGCTGTATGGGGGGATTTGTCCGCCGTTGCGCACGACCGCCTCTTCCCCGGCGTTATACGCAGCCAGCGCCAAACGGATATCGTGCCCAAATCGATCCATGAGGAATTTCAAATAACGGGCCCCGCCGTGCACGTTCTGCCGCGCGTCGTAGGGATCGAGGACACCAAAGCGGCTCGCTGTTGCCGGCATGAGCTGCATGAGTCCTACGGCGCCGCGCTTTGAAACGGCGCGCGAATTGAACCCCGATTCCACCACGATAACGGCTCGCAGCAGATTGGCTTCGATGGCCGCCGCGACAGCGGCATGCTCGATGATCGAATCGTATTGCGACGCTCTTGCAAGCCGCTGCAGGTCATAACGATCGCCGCTCACGGTTCGATCGTACGGGGATAAAACGAGCAACCGATAGCGATTGTTGTCAGGAACGTCGGTGTAGTGACGCAACCCTTGCGCGTCCAAATAGGTATAAATTTTCGCAGCCGCTGCGTCCGATGCGGCAAGCAATGTTGCAAAGACAAGTGCAAGTCGCAGCATATTGGCGATCCTTCGCACACAGGGTATCTCGGAGGATTTTCGTGCGATGGGACTTGCATCATGAAACGGTAGTTAGGCGACTGGCGCTGCTCTTTGAGGCTTCAGTCCACGTCGGTTTGCAGGGGTTCCAGCAGGCTTTCGTCGTTGTTGCGCGGCGAGTCGACTCGGGTGCTGACCGCATAAGCGACCATGCGCTCATCGGCATAGGCTGAGAGTGCCGACGCGGCCGCCTCTGCTGCGCCGAATAGCCATTGGTGCCGCTGTTCGCCCTTGAGAATGGCCGGCACTCGACCCCTGGCGTTATCGACTTCTGCCATCAGACTATTCGCCGGCAGGGTGATCAGGCTGCAGAACTCTGTGACCGTGTTCGCACCCGTTCTCGAACGTGACCATAATCCAGCGAAGCCGAACACATCCTGATCCTCTAAGTGAATGTAGTATGGCTGTTTGCTCCCGCCCGGATCGACATGCCATTCGTAGAAGCCCATCGCCGGTACAATGCAGCGACGCCCTTCTTTCCAGGGCGCACGAGACGCTGCGTTGGTCGCCAGACCCTCGATGGGAACGTTGAAACTGCCATGCTTCCCGCCGGAGCCCCATATCATGAGGAGAGCCTCGCTCGCACCGCGCGAAGCGCGAATGGCCGGAACCGATTGCGAGGGCGTGGTATTGAAATTTGCGGCGCGCTGTCCAAGTCCTTGCGCAATCATGAATTCGCGCTCTATGGAAGTCCCATCGGGGCTGACATAACACCTGCACATAGCGCAAGTTTACGCCGCCTAACCAGAGGCGGCTCGCGCGGCGAGGGGCAATTTCGTGACTGATATTGTTGACTGGAAACAAAAATATCGCGATGCGCTAATCGAGGCAGAAGCCGAGGAAGTTCGCTGGCGGCAGGTAGAACAGATTCTGCGGCGCCTGGTGGGTCGGCTTTGCGCAGCCGGCATGGGTGTAAACCCGAAACTAGATGATGAACTGAGGGGTCTTGCAGCGGCCAATCGGCGCAACGCGGACGCTGACGAGCTCGCACGGCTGGCGGATTCCCTGACTACGACGGTGGTGGCCGTGGATGCCGTAGCGCCGATTCCGACAATCACGTTCGCGGCCACTGACACACATACGCGG
>DASWUU010000123.1:0-24352 GCA_036401515.1 Steroidobacteraceae bacterium | reverse complement strand
GGAGCGGACTACATGAGCGATATCGCAGCCTTGACCGCACGAATCGACAAGCTAGAACATGAACTCGCGATTCAGCAGGACATCCACCAAATCCGACGTATCCAATACACGTACGGATATTTCATTGACAAGACGCAGTACAACGAGGTCGTCGACCTGTTCGCGGAAGACGGCGACGTGTGGTTCCTCGGCGGCATCTATAAGGGCAAGGCCGGTGTGCGGCGCCTTTATATTGGACGCTTTCAGACAAATTTCACCCAGGGTCACAACGGCCCTCGCTACGGCTGGCTGCTGGAACATCCGCAGCTGCAGATGGTCATCGACGTCGCGCCGGATCGCAAGACTGCCAGCCTGCGCGGCCGATCGATGATGCAAGCGGGATTGCATGAAACGGCACAGGGTCAACAGCGCGCGTGGTGGGAAGGCGGCGTCTACGAGAACGATTTCGTTCGCGACAATGACGTATGGAAGATCAAGGCGCTGCGCTATTTTCCGTTCTGGCACGGCAGCTTCGCCGAAGGCTGGCCGAAAACGCCGATTGATTTCATTCCCATGGCCAAGACGCTGTATCCGGAGGATCCTCTGGGTCCCGATGAGCTCATTCAACCGACGCCGCGGCTCTGGCCGGCCACCGATACCATTCCCTTCCACTATCCGCATCCCGTGACGGGCAAGCCCATCGTTCTCGACAACAGCCGCGCGCGCGAGGGATTCAAATGAGCACCGCTGTCGCCGAAGTGCAATCGAGCATCGACTATCTCGTCCCTAGCTCGCGCATCAACCGGCGCTTCTGGGCGCCCGGTAAGGAATTCAATACCGGAATCTACGCTCGGCACAACGTGACCATCCGAAACGCGCGGCTGGCAGGTCCCTTCACGCTTGATCAACACGGCTTCGTCCTTGCGATGCACCGCACCGACATCACGGACTGGGAGCGAAATTACGGCCCCGACACGCCCTATGCCGCACAGGTATGCGAGGTCGCCAAGCACCTCAGCGGCGCGGATTTCGTCATACCCATGGGCGGCATGCTACGTAGCTCCCGGAAAACCAGCGCGACTGTGCAGCCGCCGGCCGCCGAAGCGCATGTGGACTTCACGCAGCGCTGCGCAGAGCGCATCGCCGGCAATCTCTACAAAAAACGCGATCCGGAGGGACCGGGCTTTCGCCGCTTCATTGCCTTCAGCCTGTGGCGCGCGCTTTCGGCGCCGCCTCAGGACATGCCCCTGGCGCTGTGTGAGGGCCGCTCAGTGCGCGACAACGAGGGCACGCACAACACCAAGGTTGACGTGGACGAAATTCCCACGGGCGATGCTCTGTTTGCAACGATCAAAGGCGAGGAGAACATGTCCGCCGCCACAATCTTTCATCATTCGCCCGATCATCGCTGGTGGTATTTCCCGGACATGACTCCGGACGAGGTGATCTTCATCAAGTTCTACGATTCGGATCACCGCACTGCATGGCGATGCCCGCACACCGCGTTTCGCGATTTGAGCCGCCCCGACGCACACGAGCGGCGCTCGATCGAATATCGGGCGATCGCTTTTTTCGCAAACAGCTGATCGGCGGCTCCGTTTCACGCGAGTCGCAACTCGGTCGCGTCCACCGACCACCAGTGCACCTGGGGACGCAGACGACGCGGTATCACTACCTTCGCGATCGGACCTGTGTCTACCCCTTCCACCTGGCCCATGCCCATCAGTCGAACCAGAGAGCGATGGCCCGCATTTCGATGCTCGCGCGCGGCGCCGCCTGCGGGCCTGCTTGAGGATTATCGAACGCGACGTGCGGCACGCAGTGCGCCCGCATAAGGTCACTGTCGTTGGTCTTGAACACCAGGGCCTCGTCCCGCGTCATGTCGGAATACCAATGCCAGCGGTGACCAGGATGATGCGCCACGACGATGCCTTCGAACGACCACTCGGGTCGATTCGGCGAGTTGAACACGGCATCGGCGAAAATCAGATCGGCCGGCGTCACGCTGCGAGCATCGCACACCGCCAGCGGTACGTCCTGGGGCGGCTTCGAAATGACCCGCCATATGTTGTAGTGCACGAACCGCGATACGCGGCGTCCCTCGGGCGCGGCCCGCTGCGCAAACGCAGCGGCGGTGGCATCACTGATATCGACGTGCGCAAAACGGGCGGGCCGCGAGTTGTCCAGTTCTCCAGACATCGCCGACCGCTCACTGAATCGCAAGACACCCGGACTGTTCACCAGCACCAAATCCGCCCCCGACACAGTGCCGACGAGATCGACGATCTCCGGGCGATAAATTGCCTCGACCGCCGTCCGGTCAGTGAAGTCAGCAACCGCACTGCAATGGGCGCACAAGGTGAACCCGGCACCGTCAAGCGTCATCTTAAGCCCGCGCGCATCGCAGATGTCCATTTGCATGGGCTGGATGTCGAGTACGTCGCCGCTCGTATCGTTAGAATGATATCGCGGCCGGGCCACCGCCCGGCCGGCGTAGGCTATTGCAGCAAGCGTCATGTGCCTTACTCCTCGCGCGCATTTTCGCACGCATCGATCGAAATGGACGAGGCCTCTGATCTGATTTATATCTATGGCAATCCAAGAAGGAGTCGACCATGAGTGAGCGGGCTGAATCCGATACGGTGGCATGCGAAGTCAAGGGCTCAATCGCGTGGGTGAAGTTTAACCGCCCGGAGAAGCGCAATTGCATGAGCCCGAAGCTAAATCGGCAGATGCTGCGGGTGATCGACGAACTCGAATTTCGCAGTGACGTCGGCGTGCTGGTGCTCACCGGCGAAGGAACGGCGTGGTCGGCCGGAATGGACTTGAAGGAGTACTTCCGCGATTCGGAAACCTTAGGGTTAAAGGGCGTGCGCGAATCGCCGCGCGGCGCTTACGCCTGGTGGCAGCGCCTGCGCTGGTGTCAGAAGGTCACCATCGCCATGGTCAATGGCTGGTGTTTCGGCGGCGGCTACGGCCCGTTGTTCGCCTGCGACCTGGCCTTCTGCTCGGATGACGCGCAATTCGGCCTGTCGGAAGTCAACTGGGGCATTTTGCCGGGCGGCGGCGCCACCAAGGTCGCCGCAGAGTTGATGCCGATGCGAAAAGCGATGTATCACGCCCTGCTCGGCGAGAATCTTTCGGGCAAGGAAGCCGAGGCGGCCGGGCTCGTCAACGAATCGGTGCCGAGGGACAGGCTCGAAGCGAGAGTTCTGGAGGTCGCCCAGAAGCTACTCCAGAAGAATTGGGAGACTCTCAAGGCAACCAAGGATGCCATGCGCCGCGTGCGCGAAATGACCTATGAAAATGCCGAGGACTACCTGATTCGCGCCCAGGAAGCACTCAAGTGGCACGACCGCTCCAATGGCCGTCACGCCGGCATGAAGCAGTTCCTTGACGACAAGACCTACAAGCCGGGGCTTGGGCCTTACGACAAATCCAGGTCCGCCAAATAACCCCCGCGCCACATCTCGATCAGGTCGCTCCTTATTCGTGAATTCGCGACAGCAAGTCGATCAACTTGGCGATTTCACGAACTGTAAATCGCGACTTCAGCCAGCGCTCGTGCTGCCGGATGGCAGCCTTGGCGGTGACGAGCGCTCGGCGGCCGGACTCCGTCAAATTCAGCGTCTGCTTGCGTCCATCGCTCTGCGACTTGCCACGCACCAGATAGCCTCGGGATTGCAGTCGATTGACGATCGCCATGGTGGTGGCGCGATCCATTCGCATACGCTGTGCTAGATCGGTCTGCGCAATGTCGCGATGGTCGAACACCAGCCAAAGCACCGATACCTGCTTTTGCGTGAGATCGAGATGCGCGAAAGTCTCCATGAAGTGCCGGTAGACGGCCCCATGCGCCAGCCGGATGTGAAACCCGACGATATTGCGAATCTCGCCGATATCCTCGTCGCCCGAGACGTGCGGCGTGGTGATTGCCAGCGTCTCTTTTTGCCTAACCATCCCATCCCCTCGTTATAATTGTTAGTGTAACTTACGACCGCCATAACGAGGAAAGAGTCATGGCCCATTTCCCCAATTCGCTCAGCTTCACGGGTTTCAACACCCCGTCGCGTATCGAAGCAGACATTGTAAGTCTCGTCCATCAGGGAACCATCCCCAAAGGGTTGAACGGCGCCTTTTACCGCGTGCAGCCCGATCCTCAATTTCCACCCCGGCTGGGCGATGACATTGCCTTTAACGGTGACGGCATGATCACGCGCTTTCACATCCACAACGGTGAGTGCGATTTCAAGCAGCGCTGGGCGAAAACCGATAAATGGAAGCTTGAAAAGAGCGCAGGAAAGGCTTTGTTCGGTGCTTACCGCAACCCACTCACCGACGATGAATCGGTCAAGGCAAGAATCCGCGGCACCGCCAACACCAACGCATGGATTCATGGCGGCAAGCTATATGCATTGAAGGAGGATTCGCCCGCGCTGGTCATGGATCCGCTGACTCTCGAGACCGAAGGCTATACCTGGTTCCACGGTAAGATGACGGGCCAGACCTTTACCGCGCATCCCAAGGTGGATCCCAAGACCGGCAATATGATTGCCTTCGGCTATGCCTCAGCCGGATTGTGCACCAAGGATTGCACCTATTACGAAGTGACGCCCGGCGGTGAATTGATTCGCGAGATCCGGTTCCAAGCGCCGTATTACTGCATGATGCATGATTTTGCGATCACCGAGGATTACGCTCTCTTTCACATTGTGCCATCGATCGGCAGTTGGGACCGCCTCCAGAAAGGTCTGCCCCATTTTGGCTTTGATACCACGCTGCCGGTTTATCTAGGCGTTCTGCCGCGGCAACCCGGCGCGACGGCCGACGACATCCGCTGGTTCAAGCGCGGCAACTGCTTCGCGAGCCACGTACTGAACGCGCACCAAGACGGCAGGAAAATTCATTTCGACACGCCGGAAGCCAAGAACAACATGTTCCCTTTCTTCCCTGACGTTCACGGGGCCCCGTTCAACGGCATCGAGGCTATGAGCCACTTGACGCGCTGGACCGTGGACTTAAATTCGAAGTCGACGGATTTCGCGGGCGCGGAACGGCTCACCGAAACAGCGTGCGAATTTCCGCGCATTGACGACCGCTTCGCTGGGCTTCCGTATCGCTACGGATGGATGCTAGAGATGGACATGCGCCGCCCGGTGGAACTGCGCGGCGGAAGCGCCGGCGGCTTATTGATGAATTGCCTGTTCCACAAAGACCTCGCATCGGGTGCCGAGCAGCATTGGTGGTGCGGACCGGTGTCGAGTCTGCAGGAGCCATGCTTCATACCGCGAGGCAAGAGTGCGCCCGAAGGGGACGGCTGGATCGTTCAGATCTGCAACCGGCTCGATGAGCAGCGCAGCGACCTGCTGTTGTTCGAGGCCCTCGAAATCGCGAAAGGACCGATCGCCACGATCAATATCCCCATCCGCATGAGATTCGGACTGCACGGTAATTGGGCGGATGCGGCGGACATCGGACTTAGTTAGCGAGCGTGCCCGGACCATGTCCGAAGCCCCGGAGCGGTACGGTCCTCGGCGGCCAGCGCTTTGGAGACGGCCGGCCGCGCGGTTACCGACTCGCGCCATGCAACGAGGCGCCGACATCGTGCTGCGATCTTAAGGTCCGGGAACATGCGCTCCACCATCATGCCGCAATGAGAATAGAAGTTGATGTCGGCAAGCGTGTAGTCGTTGCCCGCTAGCCACTTGGTTTGAGCGAGTTGCTTCTCCACCTTGTCGACCGCGTAAATGATTTTCTCGGTGGCATTGGCGAGATCCGCCTCGCTGAATCCCGAGCGCGCCGTTTTCCACTTCTTGCGCTGGTCGGGCAGCGGAATATTCTCCATGAGCTTCTCGAATTCTCCGCTATCGATTTTGCGCGCAATGATCCCAACCATGCGATGCCAGCCATGCATTGAGACGTGATTCATCACGTGTTCGTCGACAAACTTGTTCCAGTAGCGCATTCGCGCCGCTCCGACCGGATCACGGGGACGCAGCGGCACATCGGGAAAAACATCCTCGAGATATTCGTTGATCACGGTGGTGTGCGTGATGATGACGCCATCGTGGTCCAGTACCGGCACCTGACCCTCCGGGTTAATCGCCACGAACCACTCCGAATGCTGCTCGAACTTGTGCAGATCCACGTACACACTCTGGAACTCCAGCCCCTTCTCGACGAGCGGTATCATCGATTTCAGAGAGTTCGCCAGCGGCTCCGCATGGTAGTACTTGAGAGTCATGATTAGTCCTATCGTGTGCTGTGAGTGCCAAGAATGCCGCCATCGACGGCGATTGATTGTGCGGTGATGTGGCTCGCGAGGTCCGAGAGCAAGAAGCACGCGAGCTCCGCGAGTTCCTCTGCGGTGCCGATTCGGCCCATGGGCACGCCCTTGCCCAACAGGTCGCGCAACTTCTGCGGCGATGTGTTCGGATCGAGCTGCATGAGCATGGGCGTCTCGATGAGCCCGGGGAGCACGCAGTTGACGCGCACGTTGTGGGGTGCGGCTTCGATTGCGGCGGCCCGCGCCAGCCCAAGCACGCCGTGCTTCGAGGCCACATAAGCGGCGTTGTTTGGCATGCCGCGCTCGCTGGCAAGGCTGCCCGTCACCAAGATACTGCCTCGCTTGCGCGCAATCATGCCGGGCAAGATACGCTTCATCGCCCAGAAAACGCTGCTGAGATTGGTTCGAATGACGGATTCGAAGACCTCATCGTCGTACTCGCTCAGGGGCGCGAACCGTCCGCCGGTACCAGCGTTGGCGAACAACCCGTCGATCGCGCCGAAGTGGCGCTCGGCTGCATCGATGGCCAAGCTCAACGCTGAATGATCTGCGACGTCTGCCGCCGCGCATGCCGCCGCGCCGCCCGCGCGGGCAATCGCGCCGCTCGCCTCCTTCAGCCGAGACTCGTTGCGCGCAATCAGAAACACCTTGGCGCCGCGGCGCGAGAGCATCGAGGCGGTCGCGCGACCGATCCCGGTGGAGGCGCCCGTGACCAGCACGTGCCGACCCTCCAACCCGTTCACTCGACGTACCTCACGTTCCGAACGTCGCACATGTGCTCCCCGCTTCGTCTTTGTATGCCTTGCATACCACCTGTCCGGTGCGTCGGTCAAGGAGTGGCTGTGCGGAAATCCAGGGTCCCTCGCCGCTCGACGAAGCGCCAGCCGCGATTGGTTCGCGTCAAACGGTCGCGATAGGTCCCGACCAGCGGCGGCGCCGTGGACTGGACAGGCAGGCCGTTGCCGTCTGATGCTCCGGTGAAGAGCAGAATCTGGCTCGAGGCGCCAGCCGCAGTATCGCTGTCCACAGTCACGAGCACATTGGAGATGATGTGACGCGTTGCGCGTAACGGGCGCGATCGGAAGGCTGCCAGTATGGCGGCGCGCCCGGCTATGAAGTGGTCGGGTGAAGTCGGCCGGCTCATTCGACCGTCATCGGTGTACAGGGCCGCGACGCCGTCCCAGTCGCCGGCATCATTGAGTGCGGCATAGCGGATAATCAATTCGGCAATGGCTAGTTTGGCCAGCCAGACATTCGTCTCGTCCATCGTGATACCCCATTTCGTATGTATGGCATACTAAGGTCAAGAGAAGAAAGTATGCGGCCCATCTTAACAACGCACGTTGGTAGCTTGCCGCGCGGGAATGAACTGGTTCCGCTGCTGCTCGCCCGCGACCATGGTCAGCCATACGATGCGGAGGCATTCGACCGACTCGTCCAGGCCGCGATCAACGAGGCCGTAGCAAAGCAGGAAGCCGCAGGCGTGTCCATTGTCAGCGACGGGGAGCTGGGCAAGGTTGGCTACTCGACCTACATGAAGGAGCGCCTCTCCGGATTCGGCGGCAACGTCGCGCGCAAACCCGCGCTCGATCTCGCGCCGCTTCCGGAGCTTCGAAAGAAACTCGCGGCGATCATGGGCGAGCAGGAGTTCGTACGGGCCAGCTGCATCGGTCCCGTCAGGTTGATCGATCTGGGACCTTGCCATGACGATATTCGCCGCTTCGGCAAAGCCATGGCAGGCAGGAGTTTGCAGGGTTTCTTGAATTCCGCGTCTCCTGGGCTCATTACGGCGTTTCAACCCAACTCGTTCTATCCCAGCCACGAGAAATACCTCGCTGATCTCGTCAGTGCCATGCGGCCGGAGTATGAAGCGATTGCCGCGAGCGGCTATCAGCTGCAGCTCGATTGCCCCGACCTCGCCATGTCGCGGCATACTGCATATCAGGATCTCAATGAGGCGCAGTTCCTTAAGACTGCGGAGGCCAATGTCGAGGCCCTGAACGCGGCCACCTCCGGTATCGCGCCCGAGAAAATGCGCATGCACGTCTGCTGGGGCAACTACGAGGGGCCGCACGACCACGACATTCCGCTTGAGCGGGTGATCGGCATCATCCTCAAGGCGCGGCCGGCCACCATTCTTTTCGAGGCGGCCAATCCGCGCCACGAACACGAATGGAAGGTCTGGGCCGACGCCAAGATTCCCTCCCACAAAGTGCTCGCGCCGGGTTTGATCGATACTTGTTCGAACTACGTCGAGCATCCGGAGCTCATTGCGCAAAGAATCGAGCGATTCGCCGCGATCGTCGGCCTGGAGCGCGTGATTGCGAGCACGGACTGCGGCTTCGGCACCTTCGCCGGCTACGGCAAAATCGATCCTCGGGTCACATGGAAAAAGCTGCGCGCACTGCGCGAAGGCACCGATATTGCCGCCACCCGGCTGCAATAGCCCCTACTTCAAAACCGTTCGTACCGCCGCGGCAATGCGCGCCTCGTCGGGGATTACATACGCCTCAAGGGGCTCACTGTATGGAATGGTCGTATCAGCCGCGGTCACCTGAACAATCGGAGCCTTCAGCGATTTGAAGCGGTGCTCCGCAATGTCCGCGGCAATCATGCCACTCACCGAGGCGTGCCGCGTCGCCTGATCCACGAGAACGACACGAGCGGTTTTGTCGATCGACTTCAGAATTGTTTCCAGATCCAACGGCGCAACTGTGCGCGGATCGATCACTTCTGCGTTAATGCCTTCTTTAGCCAGCTGTTCCGCGGCGGCCAGTGCACGCGGCACCATCCATCCCGTTGCGACGATGGTGACGTCGCCACCCGCGCGCCGAATCTCCGCCTTGCCGAACGGCACCAGATGCTCACCATCCGGAACTTCGCCATGTTCCAAGGTCAGCATGTAGTGATGCAGGTATACAACCGGATTGTCGTCGCGAATGGCCGTCGCCATCAGTCCCTTGGCATCCGCGGCCGTCGAGGGGATTACCACCTTCAGCCCTGGAACTCCCATAAAGAGCGCGGTCAGCGAACCGGTGTGCTGGCCCGCCCAGCCGGCGGTAAATCCGTAGCCGGCCTTCAGCACTAACGGGACTTTGAGCTGTCCGCCCGACATGTAGCGAAAGCGAGGAGCCTCGTTGATCACCTGGTCCATGGCCACCAGCATGAACTCTGCCATGTAGAGTTCCACGACCGGGCGCAACCCCGCCATCGCCGCTCCAATTGCGATGCCGATCTCAGCCGTCTCGGAGATGGGTGTAACGCGTACACGGTCCGAGCCGTAGGCGGCGAGGAACTGGTGGTTCTCTGTTGTGGCGAGATTCTGACCGAAATACAGCACGTTGGGGTCGCGCTTCATTTCCTGATGGATTCCCGCATCGATCGCGGCGATATAGGGCATTTGTGCCATGGGAGTCTCCGTGCGCTGGCGGCGAGCTTACGCGTAGTTGTATTCGAGTGCGGACTCGAGCTTCGGGAAGGGACTATTGAGCGCGAAGGCCACTGCCCCCTGCATCTCGTTCGCAATTGCCGTCGTCAGCTCATCCGCTTTGGCGGCACTGAGCACGCCGCTCTTGACCAGGACACCGCGAAACCGCGGCACAGGATCGCCACGCAACGCCGCTTCGTACTCTTCGCGTTTGCCGAACGTGGCGATTGCCTCGTGCTCCGGATAGTGCAGCGGGACGCCCGGCGGAGCGATGATATTGCCGTGCGCGGACAGCCGGTACACCTTGGACTCAACGAGCGTCGGGCCCCTCCCCGCACGCGCACGCTCAATGGCTTCGCCGACCACGCCGTGCACGGCGAGCGGATCGTTACCATCCACAGTAACGCCGGGCATGGCGTAAGCCTTCGCCTTGGTGGCGAGCGGTTCGCCGGCCGCCGCATTGGCGTCTTCCTGCACCGTGGTCGTGACCACGTTGTAGCCGTTATTCTCCATCACAAAAATCACGGGGAGCTTCCACAGCGAGGCGATGTTGAGGGTTTCGTGGAATGCTCCCTGCTTCGCGGCGCCGTCACCGAAAAAGCTCAGGACGACATTCCCCTTTTTCCGAATCTGCGCCGCCCACGCCACGCCCGCGGCGTGCGGAATGCCGGCGCCAACGATGCCAGAGGTGCCGAGAAAGCCGTGCTTCACATCAGTCAGATGCATGGAGCCGCCGCGCCCTTTGCAAAGCCCGTCTGCCCGCCCGAAGATCTCCGCCATCATTGCTTTGGCTTCGCTGCCGAGAACCAGCGGATAGCCGTGGCAACGGTACGTGGCCAAGGCCGCGTCGCCGTCCCTAAAATGGCTGAGCGAGCCGACGATGGATCCTTCGGCGCCATCGGCCAGATGCGTATGTCCGCGTATCACGCCGGGATGCTCGGTGAAGGCACGCTTGACGGATTCCTCAAAGGTGCGGATGCGCAGCATCTGGGTGAACATCCAGATCTGGCGCGCCGGATTGGGTGACTGGCTCATTCGCTTCCCTCCTGTTGAGTCATAACGGGTCGCGCCTGGGACGCTTCCCATTGCTCCCGCGCGGCCATGACGACTTTCCTCGTTTTCACAAACGCTTCAGTCGCCGCGGTGTCCAAGGGCCACTTACGGACGTATTCGTTCAGCACTTCGACGCCGATTGGACCGTCATAGCCATGAGTCCAGACCGCGTGCAGGAACGATGCGATGTCGAATTCCCCATCGCCTGGCAACAAGCGTTTGTTGATGACGGAGTCCAGAAAATTCACCGGTGTAGCGAGCGTCCCGTCATTTATTTCCACGCCGAGTGGAAGTCCGTGCGGTAGCTTGCGAACGATCTCCACGGGGGGCGTCGCGGTTCGCTGCAGATGTAGATTGTCCAGCATGATGCCGCCGTTCTTGGCGCCCGACCCGCTGCAGATCGCCAGCACCGCATCGAGGGAGGGCGCCCGGGAAAACGCCGCGGGAAGCATTTCGAACAATACGTTCGTACCGCGCTCCTTGGCTTGGCGACATAGCAGGGCAAATTCCTCGGTCATCCGCGAACAGTCGGCGCAATCGTTGCCGAGGTCCCCGATCTTGATGTGGCGCGCGCTGAGCTCTTCGGCAGCGTCCAGCAATAAATTGCGGGTTTCATCCGAAGCGGCTCTGCGCCGGTCGGTGCAGAACCAATCCAGCAACCACTCGACTTCAATCTCGCCAATGCCGTTGCCGTCCAGAATGCGCCTCATCTCCGGAAAGCCCAATTTCCTGCGGTTTTCGAGCAGGTCTGTATGCCAGAAGCCCATTGCCGTGAATCCAGCCTTGGCGGCACTTTCCACGCGCAAGCGAAAATCGTAGGGGCACAGTTTGTCGCCCGTCGGATCCGCGCCAACGGCTAGGGTCCAATACGATCCAAGAAGCTGAGTATGCCGCGTCATACGTCCGGTTCGCCTTCGAGAATGGCAACCAGCGACGCCAGAAAGTCCGACGCGAGACGGCCATCGGCAACGCGGTGATCCACCGTGAGCGTGAGCTGACACATCGGTCTCGTATGAATACTGCCGTTGAGGACGACGACGCAGTCCCTCTGGCGGCCCACGGCGAGAATAGCGGATTGCGGCGGATTGATGACGGCGTTGAAGCGATCCGGTCCGCCTTTCCCTAAGTTGGAGACGCTGAAGGTCGCGCCTTCCAGTTCCTCGCGCTTCAGCGTGCCCTTTAACGCGCGATCAATGAGTTCCCTGCGCGAGCGCGCCAGTTCTTTAAGCCCGAGTTTCTCAACGCCATGAAACACGGGCACGAGCAAACCATCTGTAACAGCGACCACCAGTCCGATATGCGTGCTTTTTGCCGGCACGACACCCGCGTCGCTGGAGTTATCGCCCGCCCAAAACGTCACATTCAGCGCTGGATGTAGCAGCAACGCTCGTGCGATGCTCTGCAGCAGAAAGTCGTTGACTGACGGCAACAGCGTCCCCGCCGGCCACTCCGCGGCAAGTTTCGCGCGTAGCGTGTTGAGTGCAGTCCAGTCAACGGCACGCTCGACGGTGAATTGCGGAACGGTGGCATTGCTCAATGTCACGGAGCGCGCCAGCGCACGCCGCATGCTCGAGAGTGACTCAAGATCCTGCGGCGCCGCAGCGAGCGAAGCCCGCCGGACATCACTCAACTGCACACGCCCACGCGGACCTGTGCCCGCAATGCCGCGCAAGTCAAGCGCATGCTCGGCAGCAAAACGCCGCGCGACCGGAGAACTCTTAATGCGATCAGTCTCGGGCGCACCATTTTCCAGCCACGCGATCCGATCACCCACGCGTGCGTCCTGGTCTGCTTGTAATAGGATCTCTACCAGCCGCCCGGTTTCAGTGGATTCGATTTCCACAACCGACTTCTCCGTCTCAAGTTCTAGCAACGGCTCCCCCTGTTGCACTGCATCTCCAACCTTCTTGAGCCATCGCACTAGCCGGGCGTTCTCCATCACGAGGCCGACTTTGGGAATTTCCAGTGCGACCAAAGCCACTCCTATTCTCCTGACTGCGCGCTCAGGCCGGCCACGGCACGCACGGCACGCACGATATTCGGCGTGCCCGGCAACAGCGCCCGCTCCAGTTCCGGTGCGAAGGGTATTGGTGCGAAAGGGCAAGCCACGCGCGTCACCGGCGCGTCCAGCTCGTCGAACAGTTCACCGCCGATGCGCGCGGATATTTCCGCGCCCACCCCACCGTTCTGAACTGCCTCGTGCGCGATCACCGCACGATGAGTTTTCGACACCGAGGCGGCAATTGTGGTCATGTCAAGCGGTAGCAGCGTGCGCAGATCAATCACTTCGACCGATAGACCGGAGCGCGAAAGTTCATCCGCGGCCTCTAGGGCGTTTCGAACCATGGCTGAATACGCGATCAACGTCACGTCGGTGCCGACGCGCGCCACGCGTGCCTTGCCAATCTGCGGCAATTCGCCGTCTACGACGAGTGCTTCCTTAAGCGCGTAGAGGCGTTTGTGTTCGATGAATAGAACAGGATCGCCAAGCCGCACCGCGCTCTTCAGCAGACCATAGGCTTCGACTGGCGATGAGGGGGCGACGACCACGAGCCCGGGCACATGAATAAACCAAGCTTCCAGACTCTGCGAGTGTTGTGCAGCCGCGCCGCCGGCCGCGCCGGCCTGCGTGCGCACGACCATCGGAACGGCCAGTTGTCCGCCCGACATGTAGCGGTACTTAGCGCTCTGATTGACCAGACAATCGAGCGCCAGCGTGGCGAAATCGATGAACATGATCTCCAGCACCGGCCTTAAGCCGCAGAGCGCGGCGCCCGTTGCAATACCGGTGATCGCAGCTTCGCTGATTGGCGTGTTGCGCACGCGATGCGCACCGTATTTCTCGGCGAGGCCCCTGGTGACGCCGAATGCACCTCCTTCAGCGACATCTTCACCTAACAAGTGGACTGCCGGATCCCGCTCCAGTTCCTCATCGAGCGCGCGGCGTAGGATTTCGATGAACGTCCGAATCATGGAATCACGCCGGATGTCGCCGCCAGGGAGGTCGCGCTGTAAACGTAGTTGAGCACGGTCGCCGGATCCGGCCGAGGCGCCGCACGCGCGCGTGCAACCGCCTGCAAAACTTCCTGTCTCGCATCCTCACCGATGGCGTCGAGCTCACTTTCCTTCACGCCGCGCTCGATGAGATGGCGCCTCATGCGCTCGATCGGGCATTTCTCCTTAACCGCGGCGAGTTCCTGCTTCGAGCGGTAATGTTGGGCATCTCCGACGAAATGGCCGGCCATGCGGTACGTCATGCACTCAAGAAGATAGGGTCCCGAGCCGCGGCGCAGCCCCGCGATGGCTTCGCCGGCAGCCGCATGCACCGCCAGCAGATCGTTGCCGTCGATCGTTCTTGCCGGCATGCCGTAGGGGACTGCGAAGGCACTCACCTGCTTTACGTTCGAGTGTTCCTCGCGGCTCGTGAACTCCGCATACCCGTTATTCTCGCATACGAATAAAAGGGGAAGTCTCCATAGCATTGCGAGGTTCAGGGTCTCATGGAAAACGCCCGCTCCCGTGGCGCCATCGCCGAAGAAGACGACGCTGACGGTGATCTCGCCTCTGGCTTGAAAGACCCACGCTGCGCCGGCGGCAAGTGGCAGATTGCCCGCGACAACTCCGGTTGCGCCAAGCATGCCGTTAGTTGCATCGGCAAGATGCATCGAGCCGCCGCGGCCGCGGCACAGTCCGCTCTCTCGACCGATGATTTCCGCGAAGGTGGCCTGTAGATCACAGCCTTTGGCGAGCGCGTGTCCATGGCCCCGGTGGCTGGTGAACAACGCGTCATCACGCGTAAGGTGGGCGCACACACCGACAGCCACTGCCTCCTGGCCGGTCGACAAGTGCGCGAAACCGGGTACCTCACCCGCGGCCGCGAACCGCTGGACCTGGCCTTCAAAGAATCGGATGCGGCAGAGTGACCGATGCATTCGCTTGCAATCGGCCAGGGTCGGTACGGCGGGGTCGGTCACGGACCGCATCTCACACTGTGCTCCAGGATCGTGTGCCAACGCGGAAACATATCACGGTACCTGCACCACACTTTCGCACATGAGGGAAGTGGGCGCCGTCTGACGATGAAGGGCACCGGGCCGCCTAAGAGACTAATCTATGTTCTGCGGCCGCGTCGTTTCGACGCCGGCGCTCGCCGGAGGATATAGTGGCCACGACATTCGATCTTTCGGGGAAATCCATTCTGATTACCGGGGCGGCCCGCGGGTTCGGACGAGCGCTAGCGATTGGCGCGGCGCAAGCGGGCGCTGCAGTCGCCGCGTTCGATCTCGACGCGGATCTGCTGGGTGTTCAGGCATTGCTGCACCACATGGATCCTGCGACCGGTGGTGTCGTTCTCAATCTCGCTTCGCCTACCGCGGCGATGCCGTTTCGCAGATCCTCGCCGCCCCAAGAGGAGAAGCCATGACCACCTCCATGAAAGGAAAAGTCGCCGTTATTACCGGCGGCGCGGGGATGATCGGGCACGCAGCCGCCATGTCACTTGCGGCAGCGGGCGCCGATGTCATGTTGGTCGACATCAACGCCGAAGCGCTGAAGGCGCGCCGCGGCGCAATAGAGCAACTCGGGGTTCGTGTCGAAACGCACGTGGCGGATGTCAGCCAGGCGAGCGACGCCGCGGCTTACGTGGCGAGCGCCTTGCAGTCATTTGGCCGCATCGACGCCTTCTTCAACAATGCCGGCATCGAGGGCAAACTCGGCCCAACACACGAATATGACGAGGCAGATTTCGACAAGATCATCGCGGTGAATCTCAAGGGAATATTTCTTGGGTTGCGCCACGTTCTTCCCATCATGCTACGGCAAGGAATGGGTGCCATCGTGAATACCGGTTCAATCGCAAGCGAGCGGGGCCTCGCCGGTGCGTGTGCCTACAATGCCTCGAAACATGCAGTGATCGGACTGACACGTACGGCGGCCAGCGAAGTCGGCGCACGTGGCGTACGTGTCAATGCCGTGATGCCAGGCGTGATCGACACGCCGCTCTTGGAGGCGATGCTGCGCATGATGTTTGCGGGCGATGTGGCAGCCGGCAAACGCGCGCTCGGCAAGGTCGCCACCCAGGATCGAATCGGATCGCCCTCGGAAGTCGGCGAGGTCGTGACGTTTTTGCTGTCCGATGCGGCGAGCTTCGTCAATGGCGCGGCGTGGGCCGTCGATGGCGGCGCGTTGTCGACCATCCGGCATTGAGTGGTCAGCAGTTCTGAGCAAGGCGAAGGAGTCTTCAGTGAGCATCATTAGCCCTATTCCCCGGCGCAGTTTTCTGGCGGCGAGCGGTTTTATTTCAGGACTTCTGGCGGCGGGTGGTTCCTTGAGCTTCGCCCCTGGTCGCGCTTGGACGCTCGAGTTGAAGACACTGACAAGTTCGCAAGGTGCAACGCTGATGAGCGTTGCCCGTACGATTGCGCCGCACGACGGCCTGGAAGATGCGGCGTACGCACTTGTCGTGAAGGCGCTCGACGCTTCGGGAGCGACGGACGAACACGTCCGTGCCTTGTTGACCGCGGGATTGGCAGGGCTAGGAGAAAACTTCGACTCGCAGACCGAGCCCGCCAGAATTGCGGCGCTCAAGGACATGGAACACTCGGAGTTTTTTCAGCTGTTAAGATCCAGCACGCTTGCGAATCTGTACTCGTCAGCGATTGCCTATGCCTATTTCGGCTATGAGGGCGAAGCCTTCTCCAAGGGCGGCTACCTTGCACGCGGGTTCAATGATCTGCACTGGCTTCCGGACGTACCGCTGGAAGACAGCGGACCCAGCGTGATGGGACGCTAACATGGCCCAAATTGCGCACGACGATTCGAATGCGGTCGTCATCGTCGGATCCGGCGCCGGAGGCGGAACGCTTGCTCACGAGCTGACGCGACGCGGCATTAAGGTGGTGCTGCTCGAGGCCGGGGCGCGGCAGTCGCTCGCCAGCTTCTCCCAGAATCCTGGAGAAGCCTTTGCCCAGCTCACCTGGCTCGAGCCGCGCACGACTTCCGGGTCCTGGACAGTGCCGGAGGACTATCCCGGTCTGCCCTCCTGGACAGGGAAGACACTCGGCGGCACGACCGTGCACTGGACCGGCGCCACTCCGCGGATTCGCCCCTGGGAAGTGCGCGCCCGTACGACTTACGGCGCAGTGAGCGGCGCATCGCTGGTCGACTGGCCAATAGAGTACGCCGAGCTGGAACGGTACTACGAACTCGCCGAACGGCGGCTCGTCGTCACTCGCCGGCACGGCAATCCCGGCCTCCCCGCATCGAGCCATTTCAAGGTGATGTACAACGGCGCAAGGCGCATCGGCTACCGCCGCGTTCACACCGGCTATTTGGCCATCAATACGAAGGCGGCAGACGACCGCGCAATGTGCATCCAGCAGGGATTTTGCGTGCAAGGATGCAAGACGGGCGCGAAATGGAGCACGCTGTACACGGAGATCCCTCGGGCTGAAGCGACCGGCAATCTCGATCTGCGCCTTCGCAGCCAAGCGGTGCGGATCGAGCACGGCGAGGACGGGCACGCCAACGGCGTCGTCTATCGCGACCAGAAGGGCCAACAGCAGCGTCAAGCGGCGAGGCTCGTGTGCATCGCCTGCAACAGTATCGAGACGGCACGCTTGCTTTTGCTGTCGGAGTCGGCCCGATTTCCCCATGGGCTCGCCAATTCCAGCGATCAGGTGGGACGCAATTATTGCCGCCATACGGCCGGCTTCATTTGGGGAGTGTTCGACAAGCCCATTCACTTCTGGAGAGGCGCTACGCTTGCCGGTATTGTCGAGGACGAAACCAAGCACGAGCCCAAGCGCGGCTTCGCTGGCGGCTATCACCTAGAGCTGGCGGCGCTGGACCTGCCGAGTCTGCCGCTGGCCGGATTTCCAAGCACACTCTGGGGCCGCGAGCTCGGTTTCTTGATGGATCACTACGACCGAATGGCGGGAATGTTGATCAACGGTGAGGATTTGCCGCGCGCGACGAACCGCATCACGCTCGATCCGACGGTCAAAGATAGCTTAGGTCTGCCCGTCGCTCACATCCACGTCGACGAGCACGAGAACGACGCTGCCATGCGCGGCCACGCACAGCGCCAAGGCCGAGCGATCTACGATGCGGTCGGCGCAATACGCACAGCGACTTCACGGCAGACCCCGGCCACGCACAACATGTGCACGGCACGCATGAGCAGGGAGCCCCGCGACGGAGTCCTCGATGCACACGGACGAACCCATGATGTGCCCAATCTATTTGTCTCCGACGGGAGTGCCTTAAGCACACCCGGGTCTGCCAATCCCACCCTCACCATCGTTGCGCTCGCCCTGCGTCAGGCCGAGTACATCGCGCGCGAGATGAATGCGCGCAATCTTTAAAAGTTTGGATCGCGCAACAAGCGCGTTGCAGCATTCTCGTCTCGGCCCGACAAGTTTTGCACTATGGGACGATAATTCTTGCGCTGTAGTCTGCGCTGCCGCTGCCCCGAAAGCAGATCCTCTTGGGTGCGGCATAACTACAACATGGCAAGGTTTGATTGGCTTACAAGGGGATCAAATGAACAGCGGATTCATCGACCGTACGGGACTGCGGGGAGCGGCCCTGGCCGTCGCCGGCGCCTTGCTTCTTTCGAGCGTGGTTAAAGCGGCAGCACCCGGCGAGGGGCTCGAGGAAATCGTCGTGACTGCGGAGAGGCGCTCCGAAAACATCCAGAACGTGCCGATCGCCGTTACAGCCTTTACATCCGACACGCTGCAAAGCCGTAACCTCACCGACATTCACGCTCTCGGAAATTTAACGCCCGGCGTCAATCTTGATGCAGGGGCTCCTTTTTCGGGCGACCGTTCGGTGCTCTCGGCTTCAATTCGCGGCATTGGCCAGGACGACTTCGCTTTCAACTTGAATCCCGCTGTCGGTGTCTATCTGGACGGTGTCTATTTGGCGCGCACGATCGGGGCCAATCAGAACCTTCTGGACGTGGACCGGGTGGAAATTCTCAAAGGCCCCCAGGGCACTCTGTTCGGCGCCAATACCGAGGGTGGCGCCATCAGCATCATCACCCACACCCCGGGCAACGAGGCCAAATTCATCGCCCAAGCCACGGGCGGCAGCTTCAATAGGCGCGATTTCGGCTTCACGGCGGACCTGCCCCTGATCGGCAACACCCTGCTGTCCTCGATAACCGTGTCCTCCCAAGTGCGCGACGGCTATGTAAAGGTGATCCCGTACCCCACCGATTCCCCGCAAGGTGCGACGCCGTTCGTCGTGGATCCGCAGACGGCCTATCCGAAGGCGGGCTACCAGACGTCGGACAACTACGGGGGGTATAACGTGCAGACTGTTCGCGGCAAACTGTTGTGGAAGGCGTCCGACCAGCTGACCCTGACCACCACCGCGGACTGGACCCATCAAGATCAGACAGCACTACCGTATACGGTCCTCGGCGTGTACAGCGGCAATCTCAACCAATCAACATTCTCTACCCTGTACAATCTCTGCATCAGCAATAACGCCGCCAGCCTACCTGCGGCGATCGCTGCTGCAGGGGGTCCGCCGTTTTTCGCGGGCAACTGCTTCAAGCCGCGTGCGCAGGTCCCGGGATTGTCTATTGGCGGCGCACCGCTTATAGGCGCCGGATACGTGGGCGGTCCGCCCGGACCGTTTAATGCCGCCAATGTGGCGGCCGGTATTCCGTACTTGGGTTCCAACAGCCCGCGGCTGTACTTCAATAACGCGGCTGTCAACACCGGCCACATTGACACCACTTACGCCAATGGACCGGACTATGCCCGCAATGATTACTTTGGTTTTTCCGAGACCGTAAACTACGAGCTGAACGACTCGATGGCGCTGAAATCCATCAGCGGCTATCGCCAGATCAACTGGATAGTCGGTACCGATCTCGATGGCACTCCGGAGACATTGCAGGAAGTCACCGATCACCAGCACCAGCGGCAGGTGTCGCAGGAGTTCCAATTCAACGGCAAGGCATTGGACAACGCGCTGAACTATGTTGCGGGTTTGTATTATTTCCAGGAGGCAGGGTATGTACATGACTTCGTGCCGTTCGAGAGCATTCTGTACGTTTATGACATTCAGAACGATGCGGACAACCGCAATGAGGCTGCATTTTTCCACCTCGATTACCGGCTGAGTAACTGGGGCTTCACTGCCGGCGGCCGCTACACCAACGTTCGGGTGGCATTTACCGGCGGCCAGGCAGACCTCAACGACTTTCCTGCGGCTTTCATCAATCCACCCAATGTTCCGACGCTGCCGGGCGTGTTCCGCTATTTTCCGCCCGGGGAAAACACCCAGACCCGGAACATCTTCGATCCTACAGTGGGGGTACAGTATCACTTCAACAATGACGTGATGGCATACGTGAGCTGGAGCAAGGGCTTCAAGGCCGGCGGTTGGACCACGCGTCTGTCGGCGCCAGACACCGCAGCGGCGGCAGAATTCAAACCCGAGTACACCAAGACTTGGGAGCTAGGCTTGAAGTCCGATTGGTTCGACCATCATCTAGAGATCAACGCGGCGGCTTTCTTCACCGACTATGATGGCATCCAACTCAACATTCAGCAGGGGATCTCGCCCGTATATACGAACGCGGGCAACGCCAAGATCAAGGGCGGCGAAGTCGAGATGAGATCGGTTCTCGGCAACGGCTTCTTTCTGAACTTTGCTGGATCGTACATCGATGCGTATTACACATATGTGAATCCGAACGCCAACATTCCCCAGTACGCCCTACCGGACGGCAGCAACGTTTGTCCTGCCACGGCACTCGTCGGTTTCCCGCCGCACCCGGTATGTGCCGTGATTCCGCCCGGAGTGACGCAATTGGATGCGAAGCTGCCGAAAACACCGAAATATAAAGTGGCACTGTTCCCGGAGTACGATTACAGGTTGCCGAATTCCGCCACAGTGCGCCTGATTGCCGACTACACCTACACGGCGATGTTGTTCAATGACGCGCTTAACACCCCGGAACTGCGACGTCCCCCCACGCGCATGATCGATGCCGTGATCCATTACGCCTCGCCTGATAACTTGTACGACGTCGCCTTCGGCGGAACGAACCTCGCCAACGATCGTTACATCACCACGGGATCACCCAATTACGGCGCAGGTGAGGTCGGCGGCGCTTATAACGAGCCGCGCGAGTGGTATCTTCAGTTGACGGTGAAGTTCGGAAAATAGGCGATTGCATCCGGATGCCGCTTACACCGTGGGCGGCTTCTTGTCCCAGTCCCTCTTACCAGCGTCCTGGCCGGCGACTGAATAGAGCATCTGTGCATTCCGCGTCTTCTGGAATTCCTCGAGGCTTTGTCCGCGCATCGCAGCGTATATGTGCAAATTCGTGGTTCCCACGACGGCGCCGAGTTTCTCAAGCAGGAAGAAGATCGCCCCGTAATGAATCAGGGCGCGCCAATCCCGCCGGCGCAGCATGTTGCGCTCTTCGCCCGAGAGGCCGGCCTCTTCGAACATCGCCTCCGGATCCTCAAGAAAATGACCTCGTACCGCCGGCTTGATAAGTTCGTGCAGAAAACAATTCAACCGATAGGCTTTGACACTGCGGTCGAGCGTAAAGGGATAAGTGCCCGGTAGCTTTTCGATGCCTGCCCACTGTTGCCCGATGCGTGTGCGGTAGTCATCGACGGGCTCGTCTACCGGGTCATTCGCGACGTTTTCGTAGATCACCGTCGCAATAGGAGTCATCGATGGCAAGTAATAAGTTTGGTGCAGCTTTCGGACCGTCTTGGAAAGTGCGCCGCGCATGATGAGCCACATGATTACCTCGGCGCCTTCGAGTCCGCCTCGTTCTGCATATTCCGCAATGGTAAGCTTGGTCAGAGATTCCGGGTCCTTCTCCAGCCTCTCGAGAAACTCCATGTCCCATTCGGTGTTATTAAATCCGCAACGCTCGCCATGCACCTGGTGCGCCAGGCCCCCCGTACCGACGATGGCGACCTTGATGTCGTCGGGATAGCTCTCGATGGCTTTCCGTAATGACTTGCCAAGCTTGAAGCAACGACTCGCGGAGGGAATGGGGAATTCCAATACACCTACTTGCAGCGGAACAATTGATCCCGGCCATGCAGGCTCGTGCGGCCAGAGGAGTGACAATGGCGAGAAGCAGCCGTGATCGAGCCCCTTGCCTTGGAAGAATGATAAATCGAACTCATCGGCCACCAAACCGTTCGCGATGTGACGCGCCAGTGCCGGATGGCCTTTGATCGGCGGCAGCTTCCGCGGTCCCCCTCCCTCATCCGCTACGTGAAATTCCTCGCCGACGCCCAGTGCGAAATGTGCATAATGATCGAAAAAAAATGAAGTGATGTGATCGTTGTAGATGAACAGCAGTACATCGGGCTGCTTCTGCGCAAGCCACCCCTGAACGGGCTCATAGCCTTTAAAGATCGGTGCCCATACCTTGTCGTTCTGTTTATGCGTATCCAGCGCAAAGCCGATCGTCGGCGTGTGCGAAGTACCGATGCCGCCCACTATCGTAGCCATGAGTGAAACTCCAAGTTGGCGCAGGCTCGAATCGGGGCATCATGCCGCACTGAATGGCTCCGTGGCTACACACGTCTAGGGTTTCGATTCGGGACGATGCGTTGGGCAGATGCAGTTTGTTGGATCCCGAGGTTGTTGACCCGACGCGAATCCAGGTAATCACCCAATCAGTATGGCGTCTCGCCTGCCCCGATGACAAACTGCGAAGCGGGCGCCGTAATCCCGTTCACGGTCGCTCCTCCATGATGAATGGACGGGAACATCGGCTGCATGTTTTGTGGGAAACCAAACGTCGGTTGAGTCAAGGCATCCAGCCGTGCACGCTCTTCCGTCGTCAACGTCACCTCAAGCGCCTTGACGTTGTCGTCGAGCTGCGCCATCCGGCGGGCACCAATAATGGTCGATGTCACGCCGCGGCGCCCCTGCACCCACGCGAGCGCAATGCGCGCAGGCGTTGAGTCGCGCGCGCTCGCTATCGCGTCTAGTTCGTCAACCACCGCGTAGGTCCTCTCGCCTAGGAAAGAGTTAAGAAGGATGTCCCGATCACCCTTCACTTGACCGACATTCTTTCGGGTGTACTTGCCGCTGAGCGCCCCGCTTTTGAGCGGTGACCACGGCGTGATCCCTAAGCCAAATTCCAAGGCCATGGGAACGAGTTCCTGCTCGACCGTACGCTCAAGCAGTGAATACTCGATCTGCAGGCCGATGAAGGCCGACCAGCCGCGAAAACGGGCGATCACGTTGGCTTCGACGATCTTCCAAGCGGGCGTGTCGGAAACGCCGAGGTAACGAACCTTCCCAGCCTGAACGAGGGCCTCCAGCGCCCCCATAGTCTCCTCCATCGGAGTATGGATGTCCCAGTTATGCAGCCAATAGAGGTCGATGTAATCGGTCTGCAGGCGGCGGAGGGAATGTTCGCAGGCCGCGATAATCGACTTGCGCCCGGAACCGCCGCCGTTGGGATCGCCCAAATAGAGATTTCCGCTGAATTTCGTGGCAATAACGAGCCGCTCCCGGCGGCTCGGATGGCGGCCGACATGGTCCCCGATAATCTTCTCCGAATGGCTCTTGGTGTAGATGTTCGCAGTGTCAATGAAGTTGCCGCCGAGCTCGATGTACCGATCCAGAATCCTTTGCGATTCCTCGACGCTCGAGCCCCAACCAAGATCTTCACCAAAAGTCATCGTGCCAAGGCAAAATGGGCTCACCCGGAGACCCGAACGTCCGAGGGTGACGTAATGATTGAGCGGCATCGCAAGGCCTCCTTAAAGGTACGTTCATCTCTGTCTTGCTGAGCCGCGAATTGGCTTCGCTTTCATTCCCGAGGGAAAATGAACGCCGATTTTCTGGGGCTCATCCTTTCAGCTCTGTATGGTCAGATATTGTGGGGCTTCTTTGGGCACGCCAACCCCAACCGTGTGAGCAAAGATCTCCGCGCAAAACGACACGCATTCATTACAGATAAAGACGCAGGGCGAAGATGAATTGTTGCGAGATCGGCAGGCTCCTTCAATGAGGCCCCGCACTTCATGCTGCGACTTATTGCAGAACGTACAAGACAACTGCTCCGGCGTGGCGGTTCGGGACATCTGGCAGCCTCCATCGTGCGTGCCGATATCATGGGGACCCTCACCGAGGGTGTCAAGACTCCTCAGATCCGCGCCGCCGGTGGGGAAATAATACGGGCTTCTTGGTTGCCATTTCCGTCAACATGCGACAGTCACCCGCGGGCTCTCTTTTTATATCGCCACAATTTGAAGGAAACGTCCGGGTAGAACAACTTTAGGTATTGGCGCAGGCGGCCACCGTAGTCCGAATCCGGAAACATACATGTCTGATAAACAGGGACTTCGTGACGTTGAAATATGACCTTCTTGCCCAGTAAAAAATTGAGAAATGGATTCCCATACAATAGTTCCTTGTAAGCGTCTGACCATTCCTCACGACAGAGGTACAGCTTATTGAAGCCAATCGCGAACGGAACAATCGGTTTGCGACGCGCTGCGTACCAAGCCATGTATCCGGCCGATACCTCAGGCCAATCCGGTCTATGGAAGTCGTCAAGAGCAATCACCCCATGCTCAGCTAATGAGTCCTCT
>DASWUU010000122.1:0-21586 GCA_036401515.1 Steroidobacteraceae bacterium | reverse complement strand
TTGGGGGTAAAGGGGTTAAGATTCAAGCCATGGATGAAGGCTATATTATGCTCGTGGCCATCACGGCCTGCCTGGCGGGCACCTATAAGCTATGGCAAATCTCCCTGGATGCTCGGGAAGCCGCTAACCGCATCGCGAGGGACACATGCTCCCGTGCCGTCGTGCAGCTGCTGGATGGCACCGTGGCCTTTGCGGGCTTTAGGTTGAGCCGCGACCCTGCTGGCAAGCGGCGGCTGCTGCGCACGTATACCTTCGACTATACGAGCGACGGCTTCGAACGCGCGCAAGGCTTCATTGTGCTCGCCGGCGGGCGGCTCGAGGCCGTGGGGCTTGCGGGCAGCCCCTCGTGATCATCGATCTGCACACCCATTCGACCTGTTCCGATGGCTCCCTGACCCCGACTGCACTGGTTTCTCGCGCAGTCGCGGCCGGCATCGAGGTTCTGGCGCTGACCGATCACGACACGGTGGCAGGCATCGAGGAAGCCCAGCGCTGCGCCGCGGCGTTGGGAATCAAGCTGGTGCCGGGCGTGGAAATCTCCGCCTCTTGGCGTGCGCAGGGGGTTCACGTGCTCGGACTGTGGATCGACCCTGCCTCAACCGAGCTGCTTGAGAAGCTGCAGGCCCAAGGCGAGCTGCGCCGCTTGCGCATGCGCAAAATGTGCGAGCGCCTCGATAAGTTGAGACTGCCCGGCGCGCAGCTTCTCGCCGCCGTCGAAATGCACCCAGGGTTGCCCACCCGCGCTCATCTCGCGCAAGCCCTCGCAGCCGCCGGTCACGTTGCGACCCCGGAAGCGGCCTTTCGCAAATACTTGAGTCAGGGCAAGAGAGCGTATGTGGCTGCTGCGTGGCCACCGCTGGAAGAGGTCTTGAGATGGATTCGCGCCGCGGGCGGCGTCGCATCCCTCGCTCATCCCGTGCGCTATTCTCTCTCCTCGGGCGCGCGGCGCCGGCTGCTCAGCGATTTCACCGCGGGCGGGGGCGCAGCGCTCGAAGTGATAAGCGGCGGCAACGGCGCTCAGCACCTCGACACCTGCGCAACGCTCGCGATGAGCTTCGGATTGTCAGGATCGGTGGGTTCGGACTTTCACAACCCGGATGCCGCTTGGAATCCCCTGGGCCGCTCCCTTAAGCTACCGGATTGCGTCACTCCCGTGTGGCGCAGCTTCGGTCTATAAACGTGAGCGACGAGAAGAACAACGTCAATACCGATCTATTCAAGAACATCGAGCGCCTGCGTCAGCTGCGCATCGAGCATCGCGATCTCGACGACGTCATTTCCCGGCTCAGCATGGACTTCAAGGTGGACGAGCTGCAGATGAAGCGCCTCAAGCGGCGCAAGCTCCTGCTCAAGGATCAAATCACCAGGCTGGAGAGTCAGCTCATACCGGATCTAAATGCATGAACGAGATCTGGCAGCGCATCCAAGCATTCTTTGAGATTTTGTCCACCCGCAACGTGCTGATCGAAGTCGGCGTGCTCGCGGTTTGCCTGCTGCTCGGCGGCTTGGTGAGCGCGGAACTCAGCAGGCGCAATCAGCGCCACAGAACCAGCGCACCGCTGGCCTTGTCGTGGAGATATTTCGCGACGCAAGGCAATGTGGTGGTGACGCCCATCATCGTGGTGCTGGTCCTGGTGCTGATCGCGAGCAGCTCGCTGCTCGCCGCACACTTCGATGTGAGCTTGCTCGCGGCCGCGGAACGTCTGATCCTCGCTTATATCGTGGTGCGTATCGGCGTGCTGGTGTTTGCCGCCACGCTCGGCAACAAGACCTGGATCCAGACCTGGGAAACGCGCCTCTCGCTGTTCATCTGGCTGGCGATTGCCGCCGAATACTTGGGATGGCTCGATCCCATCATCTTCACGCTGGACAGCGTGGGCATTGCGGCCGGAAAAAGCCGCATCACCGTCTGGTCGGTGCTCAAGCTGCTGTTCACGCTCACGCTTTTCATGCTGGCGGCCGCGTGGATCAGCCGCTGGGTAGAACGGCGCGTCAAGAAGCTTACCGGCGTCGCGATGTCCACGCGCATCGGCATTGCCAAGTTCGCCAATGCGTTCCTGATCGCCTTGAGCATTCTGATCGGCTTGAATGCCGCCGGTGTGGACTTGACGGCATTGACCGTGCTGACCGGCGCGGTTGGACTGGGACTCGGCTTCGGCCTGCAGTCCATCGCCGCCAATTTCGTCAGCGGCTTTGTGCT
The DNA here is from genome assembly GCA_036401515.1 of Steroidobacteraceae bacterium. GTDB lineage: Bacteria > Pseudomonadota > Gammaproteobacteria > Steroidobacterales > Steroidobacteraceae > Bog-1198. The sequence goes on along the minus strand of DASWUU010000122.1, from coordinate 19,386 downwards.
GCTCATGGACCGCTCGATCAAGCCCGGCGATGTCATCAGCCTCTCCGGGCAGGCGGGAACCAGTACCGAAAACTTCGGCTGGGTGCAGGAGCTGCGCGGCCGCTATGTGGTGGTGCGCGATCGCGACGGCGTGGAAATGCTGGTGCCGAATCAGCAGTTGATCTCCAATGCCGTGATCAATTGGAGCTATACCGACCCGCGCATCCGGTTGAAGCTGCCCATTCGCATCAGCTACCGCGACGACCCGGAGCTGGCACTGAAAATCCTGCGCGATGCGTGCGAGGGCCAAGAGCGCGTCCTTACGGAGCCCCCGCCGGTGTCGCGGCTGATGCACTTCAGCGACAGCGGCATCGAGCTTGAGCTGCGTTTCTGGATCTCCGATCCGCAGGAAGGCGTGAACAATGTCCGCTCGGAGGTGAATCGGGCCATATGGCGCCTGTTCAAGGAGAATAAGATCACCATTCCGATTGCCCAACGCGAGATCATCGTACACAGCGCGCCTCGGGAACTGGACTAGCCCTTACGTGCCGATCGAGATCACCGCGGACATCGTCATTCCCGACGAAGAGCTGGAATGGAAATTCATTCGCGCATCGGGACCCGGCGGCCAGAACGTCAATAAAGTCTCCAGCGCCGTGCAGCTGCGATTCCTGCTCCCCTTAAATTCCAGCCTGCCCGTTGCCGCACGCAATCGGTTACGCGCCATCGCAGGGCAGAAGCTCGTGGATGATGGCAGCATTTTATTCGCCGCCCGCAGCGAGCGCAGCCAGGAGCAGAACCGGCGCGCCGCCTCCGAACGTCTGGCGGACCTGATCCGCACAGCCATGATTGAACCGAAAATCCGCAAGAAAACGCGGCCCACCAAAGGATCCCAGGAACGGCGCATCGAATCGAAGAAGCGGCGCGGAGCTACCAAGTCGCAGCGCGGACGACAGGGCTGGGACTAGCTCGTTGTATCTGGCTCACTGCCCCAAGGTGACCTGAAGAATGCTGTGCCGGATTTGTTCGGATAGAACCAGCTGCGCGTCGGTGCCGACGGCGAGCAGCGGCGCGCCGAATAGCAGCGTATTGTCCTCTGATAGCTGGATGACGTTGCGCTTGCGCAGCAGCTCGATGAAATTGCGGAACAGGCTCCTATCGACGAATTCCGGGGAATCCAGCCCATAGAGCACCGTCATGCGCTGGGCCATCAGATGGCAGCGCTCCTCCAAGGCCTCGGCGGTGATGCTGCCGCTGCCGGCCTGAAGCAACAGGGCTATCGCCAGGTAATAGCGCTCGAGCGTTTGAATGGTTGCCTGCGCCAGCACCGAGAGCCGCGTGGCTTCGAGCGATGTCGGGGGCGGCCGCTGCCATTCGCTGCGATCCGCGTTGACCTGCAATAGATTGAGCTGCACGAAACTATCGAGCAGCGAATCCACGACGGCGTTTACCTCGGCCTCGTCCCATCGCAAGAACAATTCGGCACGGATGTAAGGATAGACCCGCCACACCAGGCGTTGGATATCGGCAGTTCGCATGGCGGCGTTGCTGACGAAGGCGCATGCCAGCAGCGAGGGCATGGCGAATAAATGCAGGATGTTGTTGCGGTAATAGGTGGCCAGCACCGCGTTGTCGGCGGTCATGCGCATGATGTCGCCGAGCGGGTGCTTCTGCCGTTCCAGCAGGCCGAAGCTTTCCGCGTAGTCCACCATTTGCTGACCGCTATCGGATGTTACCGTCACGAGCGGCGAATACGGCGCATCGCGAAGCAGGCGCTGGTACAAATCCAGCTGGCGGATGAGATCGAGTTCCGGCAGCGCTTGCCTGCTCGTTGCCAGCATCGCCATGGCCGTGAGATTGATGGGCGTCACCGCCGCCGCGGCATTGATTTCCGTATTGATCCGAACGGCCAGATCCGCAATGGCTTCGGTGACCCAAACCGCGCGCCCGTCCCCACCCACTTCCTCGCGCCAGTTCGGGTTGTGCCGCTCAAGGAGATGATCAAGCGCGATCGGCTGCCCTAGATTCACATGGACTTTGCCGAATTTACTGCGCAACACCGAGAGGGTGGACTTGAGCAGAACGAAAATGCTCTCCTTCTGCTTCGGCTGTCCCGAGAGCTCGCCGATATAGGTCCTGCCCTCCACGATGCGTTCATAGCCGAAGTACACCGGCATGAACATCACGGGTCTTTTCGGGTCGCGCAGGTAACTTCGCACCGTCATAGATAGCATGCCGGTGCGCGGCGACAACAGGCGGCCGGTCCGGCTGCGCCCTCCTTCGATGAAATACTCGAGAGGATGGCCGCGCGCCATCATGAAACCCAAGTACTTGGTGAATACGATCGGATACAGCGCATCGCCCTTGAAGCTGCGCCGCAGGAAGAATGCCCCGCCCTTGCGCATGAACCGGCCTATCACCGGCATGTTGAGATTCGCGCCGGCGGCGACGTGCGGGACTGCGAATCCTTTACGATAGATGATGTACGACAGCAGCAGGTAATCCATGTGGCTGCGGTGGCAGGGCACATAAATGATCTCGGCTCCGTCGGCGACGCTGCTTAAGTTTTCGATGTGCTCGAGCTCCACGCCGTCGTAAAGCGAATTCCACAAGCGGCCCAGCATCATGGCCATGAAAGTGATGAAGGCCTGAGAATAGTTGGCCGCGATTTCCAAGGCGTACTTGCGTGCCATCAGCAATGCCTGGCGCCGCTGCAGCTGCCGCGCCTGCATTTCTTCACGCACCGCTTGACGGACGGCTTGAGTCTTTAAGATCTGCAGCACCAGGGTGCGCCGATGCGAAAGGTCCGGGCCAATGCTCGACGCGCGCTGCGCGCGCAGCTCCATGCGCAGCGAACGCAGCACCCGGCGAATGCTGCGTTGTTCGCCTAATCCCGGATCCGTCACATCGCGCAGGCGGATGGGGGAACCGAAGTACACCAGGGTATTTCGGCCGTTGAAAATGACGCTCAATAACTTCCGGAATCGCCCGACCAAAATCCAGTCTTCGGTGAAGGGCAGCCGCCACCAACTGACTTCTTTATGCGGTGCGCGGCCCCAGAAGATAGCCACAGGCACGAGATCGACATCGAATTCAGGATAAGCGGCGGCAGCGGCAACCAGCTGTGCGAGGTAGCGCGGGGCGCGCGCGGCATTGCGGGTGTTCATCAAGCGCGGGCGCCGCATCAACTCGAAATATGCACGATCGGCGCGCTTCTCTCCCATCATCAGCCGCCGCCCGGGACGCGGTAGATTGTGCCGCGCGCACACCCCGTTGAGCACCGCGAGGTCGGTCTGGCTCTCGCGCTCGAGCACGTAGCAGACGGGACGCGAACTGGAGGCGATTTCCGCGATGGCATCGTCAGGCTTGATGGTGACGCGCACCCACAAGCTCAAGATCTTGCGAACGGTCCAGCGCCACGCTTGGCCTACGCCGACAAATGGATTCATGGTCGCCTAGGCGCGGGCGCCTACCCTATGGACGGTTGTCGCCGCGCTCTTGATTCTCGATCTCTTTGCGTGTCTTGTCCGACTGATCATCGACGGCTTTCTGCACTTCGCGCGCCCGCTCCATGTCGCGCAGCATCGGCTCAATGACTGTCTTTGGAGGCGGCGGCGGTTCCGGCGAGGAACAACCAAAAATGAACATAACCGACAGCGCCATTGTCCAAGACTTAACGTAACGCATAAGCACCCAAGGTTTGCCGGCCGGTCAAGATGTTGAGTGTACAATACGCCGATGTATCGATTCGCACTGCTCCTCCTAAGTCTTAGCCTATCCGCGACCGCGCAGGCCGCCACCGCGCCGGTAGACATCGACACTGCCGCGCACCTATACCAGGAGGCGGCCATTCGCGAGCAAGTCCGAGCGGCATTGGGCGCCATGCCGGCGCACATCCGCAAATTATTCCAGGGAAACACCTCCACACCGCTGTCCGACTCGCAGCTGGATGCAGTCAACCAGGCCGCGGTTCGCGCATTTCGCATCGATGTATTCGAAGCGCCCGCGTTGACCGCGTTTACGGCCCATCTCGATCTCGACACGGTGAAGAAGTCTGAGACCTTTTTCGCGAGCGATGCAGGCAAGCGCATGGTCGCCGCCGATATTGGGCTCGCCTCCTTGAGCGATGCGGATGCCGACAAGGTGATGAATGGCGATATCGCTGCCACCTCTACCCCGCAGCGGGCCGTGCTGTTCGAAAAACTCGAGCGCGCCGAGCGGTCCTCCGAATCCACTGTGCAGATTCTCTTGACCATGGGCACGGCCGTTGCGCTGGGAACCGCCGTCGGCTCCGGCATGGACCCGGGACCTGTCGAAGAGCGAACCCGTAAATCCGGCGAATCGAGCCGGCAGGCGATGGAAGAGAATTTGCGCGAACCTATGCGGCGCTACATGGCGTACGGCTATCGCGACTTGAGCGATGCGGATTTGAAGCGCGTGCTTTCGTTTCTTCAATCCTCGGCGGGCAAGCAATACATTTCCGCTTACCTGGCCTCATTGGGCGCGGGATTTTACGCCATGGGCCGGCGCTGCGGCGAGCAACTCGGCGAGAGCTTGCGGGAATTAGCCATGGCGCAACTCGCAACCGAAAATGCACAGCGCGAGCCGCCGCCGCAGCTCCCACCGGCGCCCGTCAACCCCCACAAATAAACTCGCGCAGCAGTGCGCAGATGCTGCCGATCTTGTCCTCCAGTCGATGATCTGAATCGAGCACGTGCAGCGTTGCCCTGTGTTCGCGGGCCCAACGGATGCTGTTTTCCACCGGCACCACCTCATCGTGCCAGCCGTGAACGATCACGGTGGGAACAACGACGTGTTGCGGCGTGTATTGTTCGTAACCTGGCATGTAGAAAGCGGGCGCCAGCAGAAACAGGGCCGCGGGCTTAAGGCGGGAGGCCGCAGCCGCGGCGACATGTCCGCCCATGCTGGACCCCACGAGCAACAGCGGACCTTTCTGCTGCCCGCCGACCTGCACCAGTTTTTCAACCCGAACCGCAGGATCGTCCATGCCGCGGTAATCCACCGATTCCACCCCCAAATTCAGGTCGCGGACCAGCGCAGCCATGGCAGTGATCTTGGCGCCCCAGGGTCCGCTTTCCTTGCCGTGCGAAAACACGACGGTATTGATGGATAGGCTCAAGAAACACCCTTTCGCGGCCGTTACAGACGCATGGAATTGGAATTGCACCGCGCCATGGAATCCTTACGCGATTGCGCCGACCTGGCCGGTGTAGACCCTGCTGCGATCGCGGATCTGGCAGCGAGCGCCGTGCATTTCTCGCTGCCGGCAGGGTATCTCCTCTTCGAAGCCGGATCCGATCCGGATGGAGTATATCTGCTTGCGAGCGGCCGGCTAGGCGTCAAAACCGCCTCAAAACCGGGCCTCACCGCCGAAATCGAGCACGGCGAACTCGTGGGAGAGGCAGGCTGGCTCTTGGGAACGCAGCGCAGCGCCACGGTCATCGCGCTGCGCGACAGCGAGCTGTTATTGGTGCCGAACGCCGCCTTGGATCGCATCGCCGCGCGCTCGACGCATTTCTCCCTGGCGTTGGCACGTCTGTGCGCGCGCCGCTTAAGAAACAGCAACCGCCAGGAATATCGGCCGAAGCGCGCCCACATATTCGCCATCGTGCCGAACAGCATCGAAGTCGACGTCGCCGACTTCGCCACCCGCTTGGTCGATGAGTTGGGCAAGAGCGGACGCACCGAGCTCGTGTGGGATGCGCGCGCGACGACGCAAACGGCCGCGTGGTTCAACCGCATCGAAGAGATGAACGACTTCGTCGTGTACGTAGCGAACTGGGCGGCCTCCGGCTGGACGCGGCAATGCTGCCGTCAAGCCGATGTGATCCTCATGGCGGCACCGGCCTCAGGAACCTTGGGCGAATGGCCGGCCGGCATCGCCGAAGCGGCAAGGGCTCGCGGCGCCCGGGTTGAACTGGCCTTGCTGCACGAGGGAAAAATCCAAGCGGGGCGGGCCGCCGCGTGGCTCAAAGCGCTGCCCGTCGCGCTGCATCATCACATCCTGGAAGGCGCCGATTACGCCAGGCTGGCCCGGCTGCTCATGCGGCGCGGAGTCGGGCTGGTGTTATCGGGCGGAGGAGCGCGCGGGTTCGCGCACCTAGGAATCATCCGCGCACTTCGCGAGGCGAAAGTCCCCATCGATTTTCTGGGGGGCGCCAGCATCGGCGCCATCATCGCCGCGGGCGCGGCGATGGGATGGAGCGACGAAGAGATGCGGCTGCGCTATCGCAGGAGCTTCGTCGATACCAATCCCGTGAATGACTACACGCTTCCTTTCATCGCGCTCACGCGCGGCCGAAAAGTATCGCGCCTGCTGGAGCGTGAATACGGCGAGGTGTCGATCGAGGATTTGCGCCACCCTTACTTCTGCGTCAGCGCGAATCTGACCACCGGCCGCCTGTTCGAACACCGCACCGGCAGCGTTGCCCAGGCGCTGCGCGCCTCGGTGGCCATTCCCGGCGTGATGCCCCCGGTGTTTGACGAGCAAGGCGTGCTGGTGGATGGGGCGGCCATCAACAATTTACCGGTGGACGTCATGCAGCACCATGCGCCGGGCTTCGTGATTGGTTGCGATGTGGGTGCCGACCGCAACTTCGGCAAGCGGCGCGTCAATATCTTTCAAGTTCTGATGCATGCCGGCATGGTCAACAGCAGCGCGAGCGAGCGGGCTCAACGCGAGCTCGCAGACGTGCTGCTGAAGCCGCCGCTGACCAACATCGATCTATTGAACTGGCACGCTTTCGACCGCGCCATCGACGCCGGTTACGAGTACGCGCGCACCGCGCTTCAAGGGGCGCGCGAAATTCCCCGCGTGGCATCCCCAACGCCTGTGCTGGGCAAACTCAATGCGGCGGTGGTCGAGCTGGAGAAACGGCTTGCGGCTAAATTTGCAGCTGGCTAGCGATTTTTTCCACCCATTCAAGCTCCGCGGGGCTGTACTGCCAAAAGTTCAGCCGATTGAGACTGACGGGTTGAATCTTAGGAGAGGCGTCGGATTGCGAGACGCGGAAGCAGTGAAACTCGTGCTCCCGGCTGGCGGCAAAACCGATGATGAATTGCACCTCGCTCGAGGCTGTAGTCCACGTGCTGTTGATGCGCTCATCGCAAATGACAAAAAAGGCCTCATCCGGCGCGCGGGAGCCGAAGGTTCCCGCTGCACGCAATCCTTCGAAAAACGCGCGCACTTGCGCCGTCAGTGTGTCGGCAACGTCGGCCGGTGAGGACGCGGCGGCTATCCAGCGGGTGCCGCGCGCGATGCTGTTTAGAATAAACAGGGCCAGCCGGCGATCCGATAAGTAGCGCCAGTCTGCACTCGCCGTGTTGCCCGCGGCCAAGGTACGCGGCTTCAAGCCTAGACGGCCGGTGGAGCGGATGGCCTGTAGGGTGTTGACACCCAGGCTCGCGAGCTTGATCCGCCGATCCTCACCGACCAAGCAGGACGGTCTGAATCCAGGCCGCAAGATAGGTTCCTCGCGCTCGGTGGGCAGCCATACCGGAGAGGTCTCATCGGATCGGGCCAGCATGCCTGCCACGGCGCCGCATGGCGCGAAGGACTCGAAATGGCCCCGGAGCTTGTCGTGGGCCAGCACCCGCGGAAAATACATCAGCGCATTCTCATTGGGGAAATTCCACTCTCGCAATCCTGCGAGCGCTTCGTCCGCGGTCTGCCAGCTCGACGGTGGATCGATGATCAAGAGCGCGCGGCGCTCTTTGCAGTAGCGCGCCGCCACCAGCAAGGCGCTCGGCCCCACGTCCTTATCGCGCGACAGAGGCGGAATGCACAGAAAATTGAAATCCTGAAAATCAAGCGCGAAGACACCGCTGTGATCCAGGCTCGAACCGATCAGATCGTAGTCCGTCAGCGGCGCGCCGTCATCGCCGTCCGCATGTGAATTGACATAACCGGTGGCAAGACCGCTTGCCGGATCCAACGTTCTCTCGGGACGTTCGCCCGGCATTGGGCCGATCAAGCGGATCAGCGCTGATTTCTCGATAGCCCGCGGAAAGTATCGGTCGTCGGACGAAAGCATCGAAAGCCGATGGAATATTTCCTGGTCTTCCACTTGGGCCGTGCCTTGGGCGCGTACCCGCTGCACCGTTAAATTGAAAGCGGACTCATCGTTGGTAACGATGTTGTCGAAGTCGACGCTGGCCCGCAAATACTCGCGCGTGCCCGGGCGAAGCGCCTGAAGCCGCAGCACCTGCGAACCCGCCCTCAAGCTCAAGGTCACGGAGCGGGCGCCGTTGACCACGCGTACGATAAAGGCTTCGCGTCCGCCGTTATCGAAGAACTGTTCGACCGCGTAGCCCAAGAGGCTGGGCTGCCACAAGCCGCCGAACATGTGCTGGAATTCCGCGAAGCTTTTGATGAGGACAGGCTGATTGACCGGTCCGCGCAATGTGCGCCCGACGAAGGCGCTGCGCGCCGTCGGCAGATGCGCGATCGAGTGGTCTGGCCCGCGCTCGGCCGCGACTTGTATCCCTAGTTTGTTTGGCGTCACCAGTATCTATTCAAGAGGTGCACTGCGCGGACTGTAGCATTGTTCTGCGGGTAAATCCTCGACTCGCCGTTGCTCCTCGATCCGCGCTTGCTCAGTCTCTGCCTTTTTGCGCGCTATCTCCTCGAGCATGATTTTCATCCACTCGCTCATTCGCTGCCCTCTTCTTTGGGCTCGACGATGGACTCGATCGCTTTGACCGTTTCCGGATGGTAGCCCGGACGCGCTTTGGTAAATACGCGTTTCGCAACCAGCGCGCCGGAAGCGGTTTTCATCAGCTCACCGTACAATGGCTCGATCAGCTTGCGGCGTCCGATCCTCGTCAGATATTCCTCCAGCCCCGCGTAGGCCGGCTGATAGTCATTGGCAATCACCAGCTTGAACCAGCTGTGCGCGATCTCCGCGTTGGGGCTCTTGGTGAATCCAAAAGCCTTGTCGAGCTCGGCCAGCTGCGCCGGGCGCAACATCGCGGGCATATTGTCCAGAAAATACAGCCATTGCTGGGCGACCCAGTCCACGCCCATTTGTTTCGCTGCCGGTTTACCGCCGAGCCAGGCGTCCCGCGACGCATCCACAGGCTGAAACATCGCCGTCGCCGGCAGCACGGCATCGGCCGGCAGGCCTGGGCTGAATACCCAGGCGCGCACTTCATCGCCGGTCACCACGCCGGGGAACCGATCCAGCAAATTTTCCTGAAGGTACCCCAAGAACTCCTCGGTGGTGATGCTCTTGAACGCAAAATGATCGAAGTATCCCCGCAGGAATGCATCGAAGTGCTCACGGCCGAACTTTGAATCGAGGTAGGTCAAGAACAGGCGGCCTTTTTCATAGGGAACCTCGCTTAAGGCCGCTCCCGGATCGCGATCGCGCAAATCGATCGCCAATAACTGGTCCCCGGATTTGAGCCTCGCAAGATCGGCCCGCAGCGATTTCAGTCCGAGCACGGCCTGCATCGAGGCCCGTTCTTCTCCGTACACGGCGCTCATGATGCGGCCTTCCATGTAGTCGGTGACCCCCTCATTGAGCCAGACATCCCGCCACGTGGCGTTGCCGACCAGGTTTCCGGCCCAGGAATGCGCCAACTCGTGCGCAATCACGTATACCAGACTCTTGTCGCCCACCACGATCGTGGGCGTAATGAAGGTCAGCCGAGGATTTTCCATGCCCCCTTCCGGGAAGCTCGGCGGCATGACCAGAATGTCATATCGCGACCAACGGTAAGGACCGAACATTTTTTCGTTCGCCTGAATCATTGATTCGGTGTCCGCGAACTCTTTGGCGGCCGCCTTGATCATGGACTTTTCCGCGTACACGCCGGTGCGCGGGCCGGTGGGCAGGAACTCGAGATCGCCCACGGCAAGCGCGATCAGGTACGAGGGCACCGGCTGCGACATCACGAAGCTGTATTCGCCGTTCGGCTTAACGGTAGGGTCGTTCTCCGCGCTCATGACCGCGCGCATGCCGCGCTCGGTGTGGACTTTGGCTTTGTAGGTTGCTCGGACCTGAGGCGTATCCTGCAGCGGAATCCACGTGCGCGCACCGATGGGCTCCGATTCGGTATAGAGGAAGTCCTTGTGCCGTGCGGTTTGCTTGGCCGTCAACCATTGCAGCGCCTGCGCATCCGGCAGCGTTTCATAGTCGATCCGGATGGTCTCCGTCCCACCTCGCGACGGCGGTAGTTCGACGACTAGGGCCCGGCCCAAAATCGGATCGGGTTTTTCGAGGTGGAAGGGGCGGCTTACCCAAAAGGTTTGATTTTTCCCGGTTGCGCCCACCACATCAGTGGCTTTTTGGGTCACGTCCAAAATCATGAGGTCTTTGGTGTCCAGCACGATTTGCGTGGCTCGCGGATCGACGCGCTTCAGCTCCAGCGCCACGACGCCGCTGATGGATTTACGCCAAAAATCCACCCGTAGATCGAGTTCCAGATGCGTCACTCGAAACTGGTCCACATTGGCGTAGGAGTGGTAGTCGAAGGGGGGGCCTGGTGGAAGGAGGCCGCCCTGACGCTCGGCGCCGAGGCTTGTCGCCGCCAGGGTCAGTCCCAAGGCCGCCAGGCTCGCGAGACCCTTGCGGGTCATGGCATGCCTACTGGCGCCTTGTCACGTCCATTGAGCAAATCATTGAATGTCTTTTCATCGACTAACAGACCCGACTGACCGTCCCAGTTGGATCCTTCAGGCAGCTTGTTTTCCACGAGCACTCCTTGCGCGATGACCGCATCGACGCCGTCCAGACCGCCGGTGACCGGCACGGGCACCGCGCGAGGCGAATGCGCCAGGTCGCCGACACGTTGCCAATCGATTTCCTCATCGTGCTCGGCGATCTTGCCGCGCTGTTTAGGATGCAGCAGCTTGGCGAGCAAACGCTTGCGATCCTTGGACCAATTGCGCGAATCGTCTTCCATGACGGCGTAAGCTTGCAGGTACAGCGTGCCGTCCCGCCATCCGAAAACATAGGGTTGGTTTACCACGGTCACCTTGGTGCCGATCGGAATCAGGTCGAAAAATACCGCAATATCCTCGGGGTACAGGCGCATGCACCCGTGGCTCGAGCGCATCCCGACGCCGTAGGGCTTATTGGTGCCGTGAATCAGGTAGCTCGGCCAGCCAAGACGAAACATGTACTGACCTAGAGGGTTGTCGGGCCCCGCGGGCACCTGAGCCGGTAGTTGCTCGCCATCCTCTTGGTGCTCCGCACGCACCGACTTCGGCACCGTCCAAACCGGGTCTTTTTGACGGCTGATGATCTTGGTGGTGCCCTCCGGGGTCTTCCACCCGACCTTGCCGATGCCGATGGGGTGCGTGTACACCGTTTCGGGTTCGCCCTTCTTGTGAGGCGGATAATAAAAAATTCGCATCTCTGCCACGTTCACAACCACACCTTCGTGGGGGGCGGCGGGCAAGATGAATTGGGTGGGCACCACGACCTCACGCCCCTCGCCTGGCAACCAAGGATCGACGCCGGGGTTGGCGGTAAGGATTTCCTCGTATCCCACGTCGAACCGGCGTGCAATATCGGGCAGGGTATCGTCCTTGCCGATAATGGTCTTTTGCACATAACCCACCAGATCGCTGTGGGGATCCACCTCGAATCGGTGTGTGGCCTTGGGTTGGGGCAACGCAGGTTTCGCCGGAGGCGCGACGCTGGCCGCCGGCGGGGGTGGCTTCGGCCCGAGATGAAAAAAGGAGCAGCCGCTCAACGCCAGCGCAGCGGCGGGCAACGCCCCCAGAAAAAGGACTTTAGATAGAGATGACATCAGCTCTATCTACAACAAAGTTGGTCTGTCAGGCAATTGATTGGGGTGGGGAGCCTTGGCGGGGCCTTGCGGAAAATGGCGCGCCAGGAGGCTGGCTATGGCATCAACGCCGGCAATGGAGCCCACTTGGAAGCGTCCTGCACGAAAATGCTCTTCCATCAGGCGGCACACGGCCGCCCATTCGGCGGCGCTGACCAGGCCTTGAAAGCCGCGATCGGCCACGATTTCCACGGTGCGATCCGCCAGCTGGACATAGATCAGGACCCCGTTGTTGGCTTCCGTGTCCCAAACGCGCTGCCGCGAAAATACCTCCAGCGCGTGAGCGCGCGGGCTCACGTCATTGAATATGTGCTTGGGCGTCAATGCCGTTTCCACGACGAAGCGGATTTCGCCGGCGTGGTTGAGCTCAGCCTTGGCGATCGCCTGCTCGATGGCATCGAGCGTCGCGGTCGGAAATAGCATGCGTGTGCGCCAATGCGTGGCGGTCGCATGCCGGATCAGGCGTCCGATCTGCATCACCAGCTCCCCGAAGCGCCGCCGCCCCCAAAACTGCCGCCGCCGCCGCTGAAACCCCCGCCCCCGCCTCCCCCGAAGCCCCCGCCTCCGCCGAACCCGCCGCCGCCGCCAAAGCCACCAATTCCACCGCCCCAGCCGCTGCCCGCCGACCACCCGGCACGAGAGCCTCCCGAGAGCAGCGCGAACAGGAAGGCGAGCACGCCGGCGCCGACACCGATGGGAAGCAAATGGCTGAGGAACCAGACGATGACACCCGCCACGCCGCCAGTCGCTATGGACCCGAACAGCCGGCCGAACATCGCGCGCAGCACGCTGCCGGCGACGACGACAATCACCAACAGGAGCGGCAACAGGGTATGGACGCTGCCGTGGCGTTCCCATTTGTTGTCGGGCTGGGGCAAGGGTTCGCCGTTGACCACGGAAATCATTTTGTCGATGCCCGCTTCCACGCCGCCGTCATAATCGCCAAGTTTGAGGTGCGGCGTTACCGCCTCGGTGATAATTCGATTGGCAATGGCGTCGGGCAGCGGACCCTCCAGCCCATACCCCACTTCGATTCGCACACGCCGATCATCTTTTGCAAGGATGAGGATGGCGCCGTCGTCGACGCCCTTTCGACCCAGCTTCCAGGCTTCCGCGACGCGGATTCCATACTGGTCTATGTCTTCAGGCTGCGTGGTCGGAACGATGAGCACCACGAACTGGCTGCCCTTCTTCTTCTCGAAGTCAGCAAGTTTGGCTTCGATGCGTGAAACGGCCCCGCCCGATAGGGTGCCCGTAAGATCGGTTACCCGTGCGCCGAGAGGCGGGACGGCCACGTCCGCGCCGGCGAGCGCGAAACTGAGCAGCAGGAGCAGCCCTGCCCCAAGGCGGGCAACGCGCACTGTTGATGCCTAGTGTGCGGTCGAGGCCGGCGGTGGGGTTGTAGCCGGCGGTGGGGTTGTAGCCGGCGGCGGCCCAAAGTCCACTGACGGTGGCTTGGAAATCGCGGCCTCATTCTCCGGGGCAAAATTGGCCTTGGTTTTGTAACCGAACATCATCGCCGTCAAATTGGACGGGAACGTGCGGATTGCCAAATTATAATTCTGCACCGCTTCAATGAAGCGATTGCGCGCCACGGTGATGCGGTTTTCCGTGCCTTCCAGCTGCGCCTGCAAGTCGCGGAAATTTTGATCGGATTTCAATTGCGGATAGTTTTCGGTCACCACCAAGAGGCGCGACAAGGCGCTCGACAGCTCGCCTTGCGCGGCTTGAAATTTAGCCATCGCCGCCGGGTCGTTGACCAATTCGGGCGTAGCCTGGATGGAGCCGACTCTGGCCCGTGCCTGAGTCACCCCGAGCAGCACGGTTTGTTCCTGGGCGGCGTAGCCTTGAACGGTCTTCACCAGATTGGGGATGAGATCGGCCCGCCGCTGGTACTGGTTGAGGACCTCGGACCATGCCGCCTTGGTCTGCTCATCGGTCGATTGAATATTGTTATAGCCGCAACCCGAGAGCAGCAGCCCGGCAAACATCGCCAAGGCGAGAGCAAACTTACCCATCTTCCCCTCCTGCCCCTTTGATCGGGGTCGTGGCGGAAGTCTACCACTTGGAAAAAAAAAGCCCCGAGTGTTAGCTCGGGGCATGAGAGGCGGACTTCAATGAAGGGAAGTAAAGCCCGCTAGGGGATCGGTTGCCTCAGTGCAGTTGGTGCCACTGAAGGACTTGGATGTCGGTTTCCTCAAGATCAAAGCTGCGTGCAAGCATGCGCGCGATCTCTCGATCGCCTTCGACACTGCCAGATTGGCCCAAAAGTTCCACAACGCCTCGATACTCGTTGTACTCGATGGCGTCTTCCGACTGCGCGATAAAGTGGGTGTAGTATTTAGCGCTCATGGGTACAGAGCTTATGATTCGTTGCTCACGCAATCTGTGAGCAACTGCTCAGTCGCTTGTAGTCCCGTCAGAACCAATTCACGTCCCTCGAACGCCGCCGAAATTATTGCACCGTGTCAAGATATCGCCCGCCCACGATTCCGGGTTCCAAGTACATCACCCCCGAGGGCGCCCGACGGTTGCAGGACGAGTTGGACCAGCTGTGGCATGAGGAACGGCCGCGGGTAACGCAAGCTGTTTCCGAAGCGGCGGCACAGGGCGACAGGTCCGAGAATGCCGAATACACCTACGGCAAACGGCGTTTGCATGAGATCGACCGCCGCGTGCGTTTCTTGCGCAAACGGCTGGAAGGCATGACCGTGGTCGACCCTTCAGCGCCGCCTGGGCGGCGCGATGCGACACGCGTGTTCTTCGGCGCATGGGTGCAAGTGGAAAATGCCGGAGCGCTGCATTGGTATCGCATCGTCGGCCCGGACGAATTCGATATGGCCGACGACTACATCAGCATGGATTCTCCCCTGGGCCGCAGCTTGATGGGCAAGCGGCTTGACGATGAGGTCATCGTTGAACTGCCCGGAGGGGCGGCCACCTTGACCGTGGCCGCCATAGATTATGGCCTCAAACCACCCGAATGTTCTTGAACTGCCAAGGGTCCGATGTATCGAGGTCCTCCTCGAACAGCTCGCCGCGTTGGTATAAAGGGGTCCATTCGGTGTACTCGCCCACCAAATTGCCGAGGTAGGGCCTGCAAATCTGAAGCGGCCTCTGGTAGTCCATGTCGTCCGGCTCGACAATGCCGCGATTCGGGTTCTCCATGGCCCAGATCATCCCGGCCAGCGCGGCCGCCGTCACCTGCAGGCTGGTCGCGCTGTTATACGGCGCAAGCGCGCGCGCTTCCCCAATCGACAACTGGGAGCCGTACCAATAGGCGTTTCTGGAGTGTCCTGCCAGCAGCACCCCTAGCTCATCGATACCGTCGATGATTTCCCCCAGCATGATGCGTTTACGGTCTTGCAGCTGCCAATTGCGCCCCGCGAATTCATGCACCGACATCACCGCATCGTCGCTGGGATGGTAGGCATAGTGACTGGTGGGGCGGTAGGCCACGCTCTCCCCGTCCATCACGGTGTAATAGTCCGCCAACGAAATCGCTTCCGAATGCGTGATGAGAAAGCCGTGAAAATGTCCGGCAGCCGGAGTCCAGGTACGCACCCGGGTGCTCGCGCCCGGCCGATTCAAGTAAATGGCGCACCTCGAGCCGGTCTTGTGCCGGCCGCCATCCTTGGGGAAGTGCTTCTCATGCGAGCCCCAGCCCAGTTCCGCCGGTTGTGCCCCCTCGCTGACGAAACCATCGACCGACCAGGTATTGACGAACTCATTGAGCGCCTTCGGCACGTTGGATACCTGGGTATCGCGCTCGGCGATGTGAATCACCTTGA
Source organism: Steroidobacteraceae bacterium (assembly GCA_036401515.1). Lineage (GTDB taxonomy): Bacteria > Pseudomonadota > Gammaproteobacteria > Steroidobacterales > Steroidobacteraceae > Bog-1198. The sequence goes on along the minus strand of DASWUU010000122.1, from coordinate 3,796 downwards.
CGCCTAAGCGCTGCGCAAGCTTGGCCCACTCCGCTCGCGTGGTAGGCGTGTCGGCATTGAGCCCGGTATCCCGCGCAATATTGATCAAGGCTTGCTTGACCAGGTGCGAAACCAGGCCCGGATTGGCCCCGTGGGTCAAAACCGCGGTCGAGGATGTTTCGTTGCCTTTACGCAGCTTCAAGGCTTCCAGGCGCATGACGTAGTTGCTGCGCGTCGCGACAGGCTTGCTCGGGTCCGTATAACCGCCGGCCCAGGGTTCGATGCAAGTATCCAGATACAGCGCACCGCGCTCGCGCGCCAGTTGAATGAGTGCGACGCTCGACACGTCCACTGACAAGTTCAGCAGGAAATCGCCCGCGCCGATGAGCGGCTCGAGGACTTGCCGGTAGTTCTCGGCTGTAAGCGGAGACTTGACGAATTTCACGCCGAATTCTTGGGCCTCCGTGTGACCCTTGTCCTCGGCGGTCACGATGGTGATGCGATCCGACGAAGTGCCGATGTGACGCAAGATCAAAGGCAAGATTCCCTGTCCGATGCTGCCGAAACCTACCATGACGATCTTGCCTGCGAATTTCACATGCACTTCGTGATTACTCATAATTTTTCTGCCATTTTTGTTTGTGTCCTCTAAATAAATCCCTAATTTTCGCGCCAATGCGGCGGATACGTCCTGTCGTAACCGGGAAGCGACTCGATCCGGTTAATCCATCGAGCGAGCGCAGGATAGTTGCGTTCCATCGGTAAGAAGCGTGCCCCGAGTTCCGCCGCCGCGCTTCGATTGAGCGCGCGGCGTAATAGTTGAATCCAGGGGAAAATGACCATGTCGACCGCGGAATAATTTTTGCCGACGATCCATTCTTCCTTGCTAAGGCGGCCTTCGATCGTGCGCGCCTCGCGTGCGACGATGTGCATGGCATCGGTTAAATCGTCGATATCCGCGGCGACCTGATCGGCGAAGATGGCACCCACGATTTTTTGCACTGAAGGTTCGGCATAGGCCTGAAACTCGCAGATCACCCGCATGATCACTCCGGCTTCTTCGGGAGTAAGCCCAAAAATCGGCGGCTGCGGATACTTCAGATCGAGGTAATACAAGACGGCGATCGATTCGAACACCACATAGTCGCCGTCCTTGAGCACGGGCACACGGCCACGAAAGTTCATCTTGAGCATTTGAGGCGATTGGTGCTCTTGCTTGTCGAAATGCAGGAGCTGAGACTCGTATTGCAGGCCCTTGTGCTCCAATGCCAAGTGAACCCTCCACGAGAAAGGACTGCCGCTGCCCCAATAAAAAGTGATCGCCATTGAGTGATTGTAACGGTAACTTCGCCCGTCATCGCGCTAAGCTCGATTCATGAGCTTTACGACCCTGATAGAAGCACCCGTTCTTCGAAATTTGATCGGCAAACCTGACCTCGCCGTGCTCGATTGCCGTTTCGATCTCAGCAACCGCTCGCGCGGCCGCGCCGCGTATCTCGCGGGACACATTCCTGGGGCAAAGTACGCGGATCTGGAGACTGACCTATCCGGACCGGTCACGGCGAATTCCGGGCGCCATCCGCTGCCCGCCCCGCAGCACTTTGCCGCCGCGCTGGAAAGGTGGGGAATCGGCAAGGCCACCCAGGTGATCGTTTATGACGATGCGGGCGGAGCTTACGCGGCACGGGGCTGGTGGTTATTGCGCTGGCTTGGGCACGAGTCCGTTGCGGTGCTGAACGGAGGAATCAACGCCTGGGTTGCTGCTGGGGGGCCGTTGGAGCCGGGCGAGGACAAGCCCCTGACGAAACCGATTCGCGGCGGCGGACGCATCGAGCCAAAAAGCAATCGCGCCGCTCTGATTGAGACCGACGCCGTTGGCCCTTTTGTGGCCGACCCGGCCAATTTGTTGGTCGATGCCAGGGCAGCGGAACGGTTCTCAGGGTCGGTCGAGCCGATCGACACCGTCGCGGGTCACATTGGTGGTGCGGTGAACCATCCATTTTCAGCCAATCTCGGTCCCGACGGTCGATTCCTGCCGGCAGCTGAACTTAGGCGTCTGTGGGAACTGCGCCTTGCCGGCCGGAAGCCGGAGCGTGTGGCGGCGATGTGCGGCTCGGGGGTCACGGCATGTCACAACTTGCTGAGCTTGGAAATCGCAGGCTTTAAAGGTGCAAGGCTCTACGCCGGCTCATGGAGCGAGTGGATCAAGGACCCGAATCGACCAGCCTTAAGGCATGCGTAGGACCGCCGTCATTTACATGTCGCCCCAATTTGTTATCGTGCGCGCCTCATGAACGCGCCTGCAAAAGCGCTGAGCGCTTCAAACCCCACGTGGAAGGTGGCCGAGTCCTTGGATCTCTACCAAGTGGAGGCCTGGGGTAAGGGCTATTTTTCCATCAATTCCCAAGGCCACGTGGTGATCCGTCCGAGCTTGGACGCGAGCCGGGAGATCGATCTGTACGAGGTGGTTCAAGGCCTCAAGGCGCGCGATCTGCATACGCCCTTGGTTATTCGTTTCTCCGACATTCTCGCGCACCGCTTGCGACATCTCGCCGACGCATTCGCCACCGCCATCACGGAGAATGATTACAAGAACCGCTACGCGGCGGTATTTCCCATCAAGGTCAATCAGCAGCGGCTGGTCGTTGAAGAGGTGTACCGCTACGGCAAGGAATTCGGTTTCGGGCTCGAGGTTGGCTCCAAGCCCGAACTGCTCGCGGTCATGTCCATCACCGAGAATGCGCCGGATCGTTTGATCGTCTGCAACGGCTTCAAGGACGACAGCTATATTGAAGCCGTCATCATCGCCACCAAGCTCGGCCGCACCATTATTCCGGTGGTCGAGAACTACGAAGAGATCCACTTGATTCTGAAGCACGCCGCCAACTACGGCGTGCGGCCGAAGATCGGCGTGCGCGTCAAGCTCGCCAGCGAAGGGGCTGGACGGTGGCGGGACTCGGCCGGCGAGAAATCCAAATTCGGGTTGTTTATCAGCGAAATTCTCGATCTTTACGCGCTGCTGAAGGAGCGCAACATGCTCGACTGCCTGCAGCTCGTCCACTGCCATCCGGGCAGTCAGCTGCAGGACATCCGCCGCGTGAAAGATGCCATCAACGAGTTGGCCCATGTGTACGCGGAACTAAAAATCATGGGGGCGGGGCTTCAGTACATCGACATCGGGGGCGGTCTCGGCGTCGACTACGACGGCAGCGGGACGAATTACGAGTCCTCGATGAACTACACGCTCAATGAATATGCCAGCGACGTGGTGTACCGGATCAAGAGCGTTTGCGACGCGCGCGACGTGCCCCATCCGATGATCGTCAGCGAATCCGGCCGCGCCATCGCCGCGCATCACAGCTTGCTGGTGTTCGATACTTTGTGCTCCTCCAAGCTCGATCAATTCAAAGTGACCGGCAAAGCAGCGGATGACTACCACGGATCTGAAGAATTACCGCAACCGGTACTGGATTTATTGGACAGTTATCGCTCAGTGAACGAGCGGCGCGTGGTGGAGGTCTATCACGATGCGCTGCAGGCGCGCGAGCAGGCACTGCAAATGTTTAACTTAGGTTATCTCAGCTTGGAGTTTCGCGGGCTCGCGGAGAGACTCTACTGGGCCACCTGCGCCAAGATCCGCGATTTTTGCCGCAAGCTCGATCGGGTCCCTGAAGAATTGGAAAACCTCGAGGACATGCTGAGCGACATCTACTTCTGCAATTTTTCCATATTCCAATCGCTTCCCGACAGTTGGGCCATCGGCCAGGTTTTCCCCATCATGCCGATTCAGCGCCTGAATGAGCGGCCCACCCGCAAT
>DASWUU010000121.1:0-16143 GCA_036401515.1 Steroidobacteraceae bacterium | reverse complement strand
CCCCAGCGGGGCGAAATGGGGCTGGATGATGCGCCCGCCATCGGCCGCGACGAAGCTGGATGGAGCGTTTTCATTTTCCTCGCGTTGACGCCACGTCGACAAGGAATACAAAAGGCGTGGCGAGACTTCGCCAACCAAGGCTCCGGGGACGGCATGATCGTCGCCAAGGATAATCGCTGCCGATTCGTTGATTAGCCGAATCCGGTCGGCAGCATCGACAACCAAGAGGCTTTCACGCAAATGTTGCACGATGTACTGGGACAATTCCGCGAGATTCGCCAGGTCGACATCCTTCTGACGAACCAGCGCCTCGCTTTCACGCATACGACCGGCGGCAAAAGAGGCCGCGGCGGCAATGGTGAAGGACAGGACGCCCAAGAGGCCGGCGGTCGCATAAGAGGCGATATCGGTGTCGCCGCCAAGCTGCTGCCATACCGTATCGGTGAGCATGGCGATTGCGGCGATCGCGGCAAGGAAGAACGCCGTTCGAGGCGATAGTAGAAACGCAAATCCGCCCACCGGCAACAAAAAAAGTATTCCAAGTCCATTCGCGACGCCCCCACTTGCATGCAGCAGCACGATCAGCGCCACCATATCGATGGTCGCTTGCAGAATGGTTTGAACGGTGGCATTGGCAAGGCGGCGACGGACTAAGATCACGCTCGCGAGGCCAAAGCAGAGATAAAAAACGGCGGTGGCGACGAATAGCTGCGGTGACTTAACCCCGATTCCCCGTGCGCCGCCCAGTTCATAAACACCGATGAGCACCACAGGCACCAGGACACGATACAAATTGAGCACAGCCAGCACACGCCAGCTCAATGCGGCATCGCGCTCGGTACTGCGGGTCAATTGCGGGATCAAGTTCTTGTTTGCTCTCTTTGCGCTGCCTGCAAGCTTAATTCAGAATAGCGCGCCTTACGTGACCGGATCGGCATTGACGGACAATTCATGGACCTTAAGGAGACGGATTTGAGTGCTGTACGGCAACTGCGTTGTGTTATGGCACAGCTTAACTTGGTGGTGGGCGACGTCGACGGCAACACCTCCCGGATCGTGGCCGCAGCGAACGAAGCCCGGGACCGCTATCGAGCCGATGTGGTCATGCTCCCGGAACTGGCGGTGTCGGGTTACCCGCCGGAGGACCTGCTGTTTCACTCCGGCATGCGTTTGCAGGTCGCGCGGTCTGTGGAGCGGCTCAAACAAGAGGTTCGCGGCATCACGTTGATCGCGGGTTATCCTGAGTACGATGGCACCCAAATATTCAATTCGGCCATTGTCATTCGCGACGGCGCGGTGCTGGCGAATCATCGCAAGGCCTGCCTGCCGAATTATCGCGTGTTCGATGAAAAGCGGTATTTCACTCCGGGGAGCGAGCCGACCGTCGTAGACATTCATGGCGTCAAGGCGGGCGTGCTGGTGTGCGAAGATTGCTGGGACGCGGCGCCGTCCCGCCAAGCGCGAGGGGCGGGAGCCCAAGTGCTGCTGGTGATCAACGCGTCACCCTATGAAGTCGATAAGCAGGCCCAGCGCGAGCGGGTGGTGGGCGAGCGCGTGCGAGAGACCGGCATTCCGGTGGTGTTCGTGAATCTGATCGGCGGCCAGGACGAGCTGGTGTTCGACGGCAATTCCTTCGTCATGGACGGGCACGGTGGGGTGACTCAACGGGCGCCGGCCTTCACCGAAGGCCTGTACGTGGTGGACTTGAGTTGGGACGCATCGGGGAAGGTGCATCCGATACTTTCGGAAAGGGTGCCGCTGCAGGGACAAGAAGAGAGCGTGTACGGAGCGCTGGTTCAGGGCACGCGCGATTACGTCACCAAGCACCGTTTCCCGGGCGTGGTCATGGGCCTGTCGGGCGGCATCGATTCCGCACTGACGCTCGTGATTGCGGTCGATGCGCTGGGGGCCGAGCACGTGCACTCCGTGTCCATGCCGTCGCGCTACACCTCGCAAATGAGCAAGGACGATGCGGCTTTGCAGGCGAAAAACCTGCACGTCAAGCATAGCGAGATATCAATCGAAGGGATGTTCGAGGCAACGCTCGCCGCCTTGAAGGACGAGTTTGCCGGCCGCAAACCCGATACCGCGGAAGAGAATATCCAGTCGCGCTGTCGAGGGGTGCTGCTCATGGGCATTTCCAACAAGACCGGCAAAATGCTGTTGACGACGGGCAATAAGAGCGAGATGGCGGTGGGCTATGCCACCTTATACGGAGACATGGCAGGGGGCTTCGCACCCATCAAGGACTGCAGCAAGTTGCTGGTGTACCGCTTGAGCCGTTGGCGAAATGCCCAGTCGGAGGTGATTCCGTCACGCGTGATCGATCGGGCGCCTTCCGCGGAGCTGCGCTTCGATCAGAAGGACACCGATAGCTTACCGCCCTACGAAATCCTCGACCCGATCCTCGAGGCGTTCATCGAGGAAGACTTGTCCGTCGATCAGATCGCTGCGCGAGGTTTCGACCGGGCGACCGTGGGACGCATATTGGATTTGGTGAAACGAAACGAATACAAGCGCCGGCAGGCGCCCCCAGGCGTGCGCGTGAGCGGGCGGGCGTTCGGGCGTGATTGGCGTTACCCAATCACCAGCGGGTACAAGTCTCACTAGAAAATACGCTGGTACCAGTGCTTTTTCCGCGCGATATCGCGGGTGGAACCGGGATAGTTCTCGGCGTAGACCTTTTCGGCATTCTTAGCCAAATCGGTCATGTTGAGGTCGTAATAGGCGTTGACGATGACTTTCAACGAACCCTTCACCGCCGGTGCCCCGTCGTAGTTTTCGACGCAGTATTTCGCGCGGTTAAGAGCGCCCACATAAGCGCCGCGCCGCATGTAGTAAAGCGCCACATGCAATTCGAAGTCAGCCAGACGGTTGCGTAGATAGACCATGCGCTGCTGCGCATCGCCGACGTACTGACTGTGCGGGAATTTCTCCAGCAGCTGCTGGAACGAGTCGAAGGATTTTTTCGCGTTGATCGGCGGTCGCTGCGAGAGATCGACGTTGAAGCGACGCTCCAACCAGTTGGATTGGCGTTCGAAATACACCAAGCCTTTCATGTAATAGGCGTAATCGACCCGAGGATTGGTCGGATTTTCGCGAATGAAGGTATCGGCCGCATCGATGGCAGGTTCCACCTCGTGATTCTTGTAGTAGGCGTATATCAAGTCCAGCTGCGCTTGGCGGGCCGGCTCGCTGAAAGGAAAGCGCGATTGGAGCGCCTCGAGCTGTTTGACGGCCTCGGCATAACTCGAGTTTCTTATGGCTTTTTGTGCCTTGGCGTAGATCTGCTCGGGCCCGGATTTGGCATCATCTGCCCGGTGGCTGCGGCAACCCGTTGCCAGAATGATGATCCCCAAACTTAAGAGCAAAACCCGGGTCGGTTGGACAAGATCACGCAGTATCACAAGCGATTCCTTACAATGGACGGCAGGGTCCCTTAGCGGGCCGGTAGCCGAAAGCGCGGCAGTATACCCGATGGCCCCGCCAGCGCTCCCGACGAAAGCTTCGAGTACCCCTATGACCGCAGAGTTCCAAGTGATCGATCTCGAAGTTCCGGCCGAGTTGGCAGGCCAGCGTCTGGACAGCGCCCTGGCTCGCTTAATGCCCGAGCATTCGCGCACACGTATCAAGGGCTGGATTGAGGAGGGCGCCGTGCTGATGGAACGCCAGCGCGTACGGCCGCGCGACATCGTGGAGGAAGGAGCCAGAATCCGCGTGCAGGTGATGCCTGCCGAGCCTGAGACTCAAGTGCTGCCCGAAGCCATTGCGCTGCGCCTCCTCCATGAAGATCCCGACGTGCTGGTGATCGACAAGCCGGCAGGCTTGATCGTGCACCCCGGCGCCGGGAACCCGAACCATACGTTGCAAAACGCCTTGCTCGGGTTTGATCCTCAGCTGGCGCGATTGCCCCGCGCCGGTCTCATTCATCGACTGGACAAGGACACCAGTGGTCTCTTGGTCGTGGCCAGAACCTCAGAGGCTCAAACCTCCCTGTCTCGGCAACTCATGGTGCGCACGATGTCGCGCGAGTACGTGGCAGTGTGCGTGGGTGTCATGACGGGCGGGGGCACGATCGATGCGCCCATCGGGCGAAACCGCAGCGATCGGCTCAAGATGGCAGTGCGTGAGAGCGGCCGGCCCGCGGTGACCCACTATCGCGTGCTCGAACGCTACCGGGCCCATACCTATCTGTCGGTCCAGCTGGAGACCGGCCGAACTCACCAGATTCGCCTGCATTTGTCGCATCTTAAATATCCCATTGTCGGGGACCCGGTCTACGGCGGTAGATTTGGGCAGCCCAAGGGCGCGGGGCGAGAACTGCTCGACACGCTACGGGGGTTCAAGAGGCAGGCGCTGCATGCGGCCACCCTGGGGTTCGATCATCCGCGAACCGGCAAACGCCTGGTGCTCAAAAGCCCGGTTCCGCCAGACTTCGGGCAACTGCTCCTCGCACTGCGCGCCGATGCCGCCACCGCGGCGGCTACCCGCGAGCGCGGGTGGTGAGCCCGCTGTGGTTCGAGCCCCAATGGCCCGCACCGCCGGGCGTCCGTGTCTTGTCTACCTTGCGTGGGGCTGCCTCGAGCAGCGGCGGCGCCAGCAAGCCCCCCTATGCCAGCTTTAATCTAGGGGGTCATGTCGGCGATGCGCCGACCGCGGTAGTCGAAAATCGGCGACATTTGAGGATCTCAGCCGGGCTGCCCGCAGAACCGTCGTGGCTCGCCCAGGTGCACGGGGTGACCGTCGCAGATCTCGATGGTTCGGGCGTTTTGGGTCCCGCGGATGCGGCGGTTGCGCATCGACCAGGCACGGTGTGCGCCATTCTCACCGCGGATTGCTTGCCGGTAGTCTTTTCGACGGATTCAGGCGATGCGGTCGGGGCGGCGCACGCGGGATGGCGTGGCCTGGCAGCCGGGGTTCTCAGCGAGACGGTGCTTGCCCTCGGCGCGCCGGCTGAGCGCCTTTTGGCCTGGCTGGGACCGGCCATTGGTCCGGGACACTTCGAGGTCGGCCGGGAGGTGCTCGAGGCTTTCACGGCGATAGATACCGGGGCGGGCGAAGCTTTTCAGCCCAATCCGCGAGGACGATTCATGGCCGACCTCGAGAGGCTTGCGCGACGCCAGCTGGCGCACCTCGGCGTGACCCGCGTTTATGGCGGCGGCGAATGTACCTATCGTCAGGCGGATCGATACTTCTCGCATCGGCGCGATGGGGTGACGGGCCGGCAAGCCACTCTCATTTGGCGGGAAAACTCGCAAAAGCGTTGAATTGGCGGCCTGGCATCCCCATTTCCTGTTGCTTCCGAGCTTTTTGCCGAGGACCCCTTATGCGAATGGACAAGCTGACGACGAAATTCCAGCAGGCCCTGGCCGATGCCCAGTCCCTGGCGGTGGGTCGCGACAATCAATACATCGAACCGGTGCACCTCATGGTGGCCTTGCTCGATCAACAGGGCGGCACTGCGCGACCGCTGCTCGAGAAGGCGGCGGCTAACATCGCGAAACTGCGCTCGGATCTATCTGCTGCCCTGGAACGGCTACCGAAGGTGGAGGGTACTGGCGGGGAGGTAATGCTCAGCAACGATCTGAACAAGCTGCTGAACGTTACGGATAAGCTCGCGCAGCAGCGAGGCGACCAGTTCATTTCCAGCGAGCTGTTCGTGCTGGCGGCCGTCGACGATCGAGGTGAGTTAGGCCGCATATTGAAGGCAAACGGCGCTACCAAGGCGGCCTTGGAAAAAGCCATCGAGGAAGTGCGCGGCGGCGCAAAAGTGGACGATGCGGGCGCCGAGGAAAATCGCAAGGCGCTGGAGAAGTACAGCATCGATCTGACCGAACGCGCTGTCCAAGGCAAACTCGATCCGGTAATCGGCCGTGACGATGAGATTCGCCGCACGATCCAAGTGCTGCAACGGCGAACCAAGAACAACCCGGTCCTGATCGGTGAGCCCGGTGTGGGCAAGACGGCCATCGTCGAGGGCCTGGCGCAACGCATCATCAACAACGAGGTGCCGGAAGGATTGCGAAATAAGCGCATTCTATCGCTCGACATGGGCGCGCTCATCGCCGGCGCCAAATTTCGCGGTGAATTCGAGGAGCGCCTGAAAGCCGTGCTCAATGATTTGGCGAAACAAGAAGGCCAGGTCATTTTGTTTATCGACGAATTGCATACCATGGTCGGCGCCGGCAAGGCCGAGGGGTCGATGGACGCGGGCAATATGCTCAAACCCGCGCTGGCGCGCGGCGAACTGCATTGCGTCGGCGCTACCACGCTCGATGAGTACCGCAAATACATCGAGAAGGATGCAGCGCTCGAGCGTCGTTTCCAAAAAGTGCTGGTGGATGAGCCCTCGGTCGAAGACACCATCGCGATCCTGCGCGGCTTGAAGGAGCGCTACGAAGTTCACCATGGCGTCGAGATCACAGATCCCGCCATCGTTGCCGCGGCGACTCTATCGCACCGCTACATTGCCGATCGTCAGTTGCCGGACAAAGCGATCGACTTGATCGATGAGGCCGGCTCGCTGATCCGCATGGAAATCGATTCCAAGCCCGAGGCGCTCGATAGGCTGGATCGCCGCATCATTCAACTCAAGATCGAGCGCGAGGCGCTCAAAAAAGAAACCGACGAGGCAACCCGCAAGCGCTTGAGTGTGCTCAATGAGACTCTGGCCGCGTTGGAGAAGGAATACTCGGATCTGGAGGAAATTTGGAAGGCTGAGAAGGCCACCGTGCAAGGTGCCGCGCACATTAAAGAGGATTTGGAGCGCGCACGCCAAGACATGGACGCCGCGCGACGGGCGCAGGATTTGGCGCGCATGTCGGAACTGCAATACGGGCGCATTCCCGAGCTGGAGCAGAAACTGGCCAAGGCGCTGGAAGTCGAGCAGAAGCCCCACCAGTTGGTGCGCAATGCAGTCACCGAAGTGGAAGTCGCGGAAATCGTTTCGAAGTGGACTGGAATACCGGTGTCTCGCATGCTCGAGGGAGAACGAGAGAAGCTATTGCGGATGGAAGAGGTCTTAAGCGAGCGTGTGGTGGGGCAGCCCGAAGCCGTGAAAGCGGTGGCGGATGCCATACGACGCACACGTGCGGGGCTGTCCGATCCGAACCGGCCCAGCGGCTCATTTATGTTTCTCGGCCCCACTGGCGTGGGCAAGACCGAATTGTGCAAGGCTTTGGCGGAGTTCATGTTCGATACCGAAGAATCCTTGATACGCATCGATATGTCGGAATTCATGGAGAAGCATTCGGTAGCCCGCCTCATCGGCGCGCCCCCGGGCTACGTCGGCTACGAAGAGGGCGGTTACCTGACTGAGGCGGTTCGGCGCCGGCCGTATTGCGTCATCCTGCTCGATGAAATCGAGAAGGCGCATCCCGATGTGTTCAATGTATTGCTGCAAGTGTTGGACGATGGACGTCTCACCGATGGCCAGGGGCGCACCGTGGATTTTCGCAATTCCGTTGTGATCATGACCTCGAACTTAGGTAGCCAGGTGATCCAAGAATTGTCGGGGGAAGCGAACTACGACAAGATGAAGGAAGCCGTGATGCAGGTGGTGACCCAGCATTTTCGGCCGGAATTCATCAATCGCGTCGATGATATTGTGGTTTTCCATTCATTGAGCCGCGAGCAGATTCGCGCCATTGTCGATATCCAGTTGGCTCGCTTACGCCAGCGCCTCGCGGAGCGCGATATCACGTTGCGCTTGGACGAGGATGCGCGCGACAAAATAGGCGAGGCGGGTTTCGACACCGTGTACGGTGCGCGGCCCTTAAAGCGCGCCATTCAATCTCAAATCGAGAACCCCTTGGCGCAGCGAATCCTCAAAGGCGACTTCGTCCCCGGCGACCGCGTCATCGTGAAGCTGAAGCGCGAGCAGCTGGTGTTCGAGAAGGAACGTCTGCATTAAGCATTGTTCCGCGCTGCGTTGGGAAGCGTTCGTTATACTTCGCGGCGCAAGCCTTCGATAAGAGGAATTCCATGCCTTTCTACGAGTATCAGTGCAAGAGCTGCGGCCACGAACTGGAGGCCATGCAGAAGTTTAGCGATGCGCCGCTGAGGAAGTGCCCCCATTGCGGCAAGTCACAGTTGCAGCGGCTGATGTCGGCACCTGTCTTCAGGCTCAAGGGCGGCGGCTGGTATGAGACCGATTTTAAAGGCGACAAGGACAACCAGCGCAATCTGGCTGAGCGTCCGGAGGATGCGCCGAAAGACAAGAAAGACACGGACGCCAAGATCAAGGATGAACCTGCCAAGGATGCGAAAGATGCCAAAACCGAGACCAAGGCGGGGGAGTCGGCGCCTGCCAAGGAAACAGCGACCCCTAAAGAAAAGTCAGCGGAAAGGTCGTCGGAAAAACCCTCGGATAGCAATGCGGCAAAGAAACCCGCTTCTGGCAAGAGCGCGTCGCGGGGCAGGCAGACCAAGAGGAAGCCGGTGAAGATCAAGCGGCGGCGCTGAACGAGCGCCCTTCCATCCAATGTGGCCGCCTGCGAGTCCACTTGCCCGAATGCCCCCCAAGCCTTAGCATCGCGCGCTTCCCTTTCTTGGTTGTTGTTGCTTATGCGCACTCATTATTGCGGGCGGGTTGACGAGAAGCTGATTGGCGAGGTCGTGACCGTCGCCGGCTGGGCCCAGCGTCGGCGCGATCACGGCGGCGTCATTTTCGTCGATTTGCGCGACCGCGAGGGGTTGCTGCAAATCGTATTCGACCCTGACAAGCCTGAGATGTTTGCCTTCGCCGAGCGCGTGCGCAACGAATTCGTGCTCAAAGTGACCGGATTAGTGCGCGCGCGGCCGCCGGGCACTGCAAATGCCAGCTTGAAATCCGGCCAGGTCGAAGTGCTGTGCCAGGATTTGGAAATTCTGAATCGCTCGGAGCCGCTGCCCTTCCAGCTCGATGAAACCGTGAGTGAGGAAGTACGGTTGCGCTTCCGCTATTTGGATTTGCGCCGCGAGGACATGCGCGAACGACTGATGTTGCGGCATCGAATCACGCGTGCCATGCGGCAGTATCTGGATGATGCCGGCTTCGTCGATATCGAGACGCCCATGCTGTCGAAGGCGACGCCGGAAGGGGCGCGCGATTATTTGGTGCCGAGCCGCACGCACGCCGGGAAATTCTTCGCATTACCGCAGTCGCCGCAAATCTACAAACAGCTACTGATGATCTCTGGATTCGATCGCTACTATCAGATCGTGCGCTGCTTCCGCGATGAGGATTTGCGCGCCGATCGTCAGCCCGAATTTACGCAGCTCGACATCGAGACCTCCTTCCTCGACCAAGCTGAAATCCAGCAGCTCATGGAAGGCTTGATACACCAGCTGTTCAAGCTGGTCTTAGGCGTCGAATTACCGAGCCCAATGCCGCGGATGAGCTACGCGGAGGCCATCCGGCGTTATGGTTCCGACAAACCTGACTTGCGCGTACCGCTGGAATTGGTCGATGTCGCTGACCTTGTTAAGGGGTGTGATTTTAAAGTGTTTGCCGGACCGGCCGCCGATCCCAACGGGAGGGTTGCCGCACTCTGCGTTCCCCAGGGCGGCAAGCTGACACGCAAGGAGATCGACGATTACACCGCCTATGTCGCTCGATACGGCGCTAAGGGTCTCGCGTACGTCAAGGTCAATGAGCTTGCCAAGGGCCGGGAGGGCTTGCAGTCCCCGATTTTGAAATTCCTCTCGGACGAAGCCATCAGCGGCATGATGCAGCGCCTTGCCGCCAAGGATGGGGATCTGATTTTCTTCGGTGCGGATACGGGCAAGGTGGTCAGCGATGCATTGGGGGCATTGCGGCTCAAGGTGGGACAGGACCTGAAAATGGTCGCCGCCGGCTGGCGGCCGCTGTGGGTGGTGGATTTTCCCATGTTCGAATGGGACGCGGACGCAAAGCGCTGGCAGGCCATGCACCATCCTTTTACCAGCCCTGCCAATTTGGACTATGCGGCGCTGGCGGCGAGCCCGGGCGCGGCAACCGCCAAGGCGTACGACATGGTTTTAAATGGCTCGGAGATCGGCGGCGGGTCAGTGCGTATACACAATCAAGAGCTCCAATCGGTTGTTTTTGACCTTTTAGGGATCAGCGCCGAAGAGGCTCGGCAGAAATTCGGGTTCTTGCTCGATGCGCTTAAATTTGGGGCTCCGCCGCACGGCGGCATCGCCTTTGGCCTCGACCGGCTGGCGATGCTCATGGCCGGCGCCGACAGCATCCGCGATGTGATCGCCTTTCCGAAGACCCAGACCGCAGCCGATCTGCTCATGGATGCGCCGACCGAAGTCAGCGAGGCGCAGCTCAAGGAGCTGCACATCCGCGTTCGTACCGCGCCAAAGATCGATTGACCTTGCAGCCATTTCGCCGCCCCGAGTCCGTCTTGATCGTGATTTACACGGAGGGCGGTGAATTTCTGCTGCTCGAACGCCGCCGGCCGCCCGGCTTTTGGCAGTCGGTGACGGGGAGTCTCGAATGGGGCGAACTCGCCGATGCGGCAGCTCGTCGTGAAGTCATCGAGGAGACCGGCATCACTCAAGGCGTGCTGGTGAATCTGCAATGGACGCAGGTGTACGAAATCCTGCCGGCGTTTGGCAAAGTGTATGCGCCGGGAATAACGCTCAATCTAGAACACGCTTTTTCACTACGGCTTCCCGCTCGAGTACCGGTGACATTGAGCGATGCGGAACATGTTCGATATCGTTGGGCTTCCGACACGGACGCTGTTGAAACGGCATCGTCGAGCACGAATCGCGCCGTGATCGCGGAGCTGCGGCTGTAGGAGGCGTTGGGATCATGAGCACCATGGCGGTGTATGTGCACGGGCTTTGGCTCACCGGGCTCGAGGGCGGGATCTTGCGCAAGCGTCTGGCAAAGGATTTGAATGCCGAGACGCGAGCATTCTCTTACGCGTCCGTCAGGTCGGGCGTGAGCGTAAACGCCCAAGCCCTTGGAAGGTTCTTGAGGGATTTGCGCGCGGACACGCTGCACTTGGTGGGCCATAGCCTGGGTGGCTTGGTCATTTTGAGGCTGTTCGAAAGTGGCGAGGGCGATCAATTGCCGCCGGGACGAATCGTGCTATTAGGTTCGCCGCTCAACGGCAGCCTGGCGGCGCGCAATCTGGCGCGCTTGCCGTTCGGCAAGCATATCCTCGGGCGGAGTGTTCACGAGGAATTGCTGACGCCCCGTGAGCGGCGCTGGAACGGTCAGCGGGAGCTTGGCCTCATCGCAGGCAGCTTGAGCATGGGGTTGGGACGGCTGGTCGGCACGCACGGCGCGCCGAGCGATGGGACTGTTTTCGTCGACGAAACTCGCCTTGCCGGGGTCTCGCAGCATTTGGTTTTGAAGGTAAGCCATACGGGATTACCTTTTTCCTCCGGTGTCGCGCGCCAAACCGGGGCTTTCTTGCGCTGTGGGACTTTCATCCGCTAACGCTGCTGGTCCTGATCTAGGCTCTTTAAGCGGAATAGCAAATCCAGCGCGTCGCGCGGACTTAAGGCATTGGGATCTGCGGCGCGCAGAGCCTTGAGCGCGGCAGATTCCGGGGTCGGCAGCGCCAAGACCGGCGGCGAAAATAACGGCAGCTCGCCTTGAGGCGAGCTGTAGCTTCGCAGCGCGTCACGCTCGCGCTCCAGTTCGGTCAAGTAACGCCGCGCCTGTGCCGTTACGGATTTAGGGATGCCCGCGAGCGCGGCGACTTGCAAGCCGTAACTCTGGTTGGCAGGGCCATCCTTGACGCTGTGCAGAAAGATGAGCCGATCGCCGTGTTCAACCGCCTCGACATGCACATTCACGACTCCAGCCGCCTCCGCGGCAAGACTGGTGAGTTCGAAGTAATGCGTGGCAAACAAAGTGAAGGCGCGGATTTTGGTGGCGATGCAAGCGGCGCAGGCCCAAGCGAGGGAGAGCCCATCGAATGTGCTGGTGCCCCGGCCGACCTCGTCCATGAGCACCAAGCTCTTGTCGGTGGCATTGTTCAATATATTCGCCGTCTCGGTCATTTCCAACATGAAGGTTGATCGGCCCCCGGCCAGATCGTCGGATGCGCCAATGCGTGTGAAGATTCGATCCAGGGGTCCCAACACCGCACGGCGAGCCGGCACGAAGCATCCGATGTGGGCGAGGATTACGATCAGCGCGGTCTGACGCATGTAGGTGCTCTTGCCGCCCATATTTGGTCCGGTAATGATGAGCATTCGGCGCGATTCATCGAAGCGCAGATCATTGGGAATAAAGGGCTCTCGGCTCGCACGCTCCACCACGGGATGCCGTCCACCCTCGATCAACAAGATGGGCTCGTCAACCAGTTCCGGCTGCGAGCATCGGAGTGTAGTGGCGCGCTCGGCAAAACAACCGAGCACGTCGATTTGCGCAAGCGCACCGGCCGTTGCCTGCAAGGCGGGCAGGGTTGCACAGAGTTGTTCCAGCAGCGCTTCGTACAACGCCTTTTCCCGCGACTGGGCACGATCGCGCGCCCCCAACACCTTGTCTTCGAAGGATTTTAGTTCCGGCGTAATGAATCGTTCCGCCGATTTGACTGTTTGACGGCGCAGGTACTCGGCCGGGACCCTGTCGGCCTGACTGCGGTTCACCTCGATGAAAAAGCCCTGCACCCGATTGAATCCGAGCTTGAGGCTGGAGAGGCCACTGCGCTCGCGCTCCCGCTGCTCGAGTTCCACCAGGAATTTCTCCGTGTTGCCGCCGAGCGCGCGCAACTCGTCAAGCTCCGCGTCGTAGCCTTCGGCGATGACGCCGCCATCCCTGAGGTAGTGTGGCGGGGCTTCGGCAATGGCGCGCTCAAGCAGCGCGTGCTCGCTTTGATGGTCGCTCAACTCTGCGCCCAGTTGCTCAAGCAGCGGCGACTGAACCGAATCAACCAATCGGCGCAGCGTGGGCAGCACGCTCAGTGAGGCCCGCAGTTGTACGAGATCGCGCGGCCGCGCAGAACGCAGTGCAATCCTCGACAGAATTCTTTCCAGATCTCCCACGGTTCGAAGCGCGGCAGCGATGGGAGCATGATGGACTTGGTCGATCAACGTGGCGACCGCGTGATAGCGGGCCTGCAATATGCCGTGATCGCGCAGCGGCCTATGCAGCCAGCGACGTAGCAGACGCGCGCCCATGGCGGTCGCGGTCTGATCGAACACACCGGCCAATGTGAGGTCAGGCGATCCGCTGATGCTTTCATCGAGCTCGAGGTTGCGACGGGTCGCAGGGTCCATGATTAGGGCCGCATCGCGTTCTTCCGTCGTGATCGATAGCAGATGGGGCAGGGCGGATCTTTGCGTCTCACGAACATAGGCCAGCAAGGCCCCCGCCGCAGCGATGGCCAGCGGCTTGTCAGCGCAGCCGTAGCCGGCCAGATCTCGGGTGCGAAACTGCTCGGCGAGCCCGCGCTCCGCCGAGTCTAAGTCGAAATGCCACGGAGCCCGGGTCCGCCAGGGCCTCTCCTCGCTAGACGATGTCCGGCCAAGCGCGGGTTGTGCTCCATCGGGAGCCAGGATTTCAGCCGGACGCAGCCGTTCGACTTCTGCCTCGAGGGCTGTGAGACTCGCGAGCTCCATGACCGTGAAGCGGCCGGCCGACAGGTCAAGCCAGGCCAATCCATAGCGATCGGCCTTGCCGCAGACGCTGGCCAAAATGTTATCGCGGCGCTCGTCCAGCAAAGCCTCATCCGTGATCGTGCCGGGCGTGACAACGCGCACGACTTCCCGGTCCATTGGGCCTTTGGCTTTGCCGGTGTCGCCGCGCTGCTCGCAAATGGCAACCGATTCCCCCTTGCGCACCAATTTGGCCAAGTAGCTATCGAGGGTGACGGCCGGCACGCCAGCCATGGGAATCGGCGCGCCCGCGGAGGCGCCGCGTTGGGTCAGTGCGATGTCCAAGAGGCTCGCGGCCCGTCGCGCGTCCTCGTAGAACATTTCGTAGAAATCACCCATCCGGTAAAACAGCAATACGTCCGGGTGCTGCGCCTTGATGCGCAAGTACTGCTGCATCATGGGGGTGTGCGCGGCGTTTTCCTCTATATACATTGAAATTTCCGAGGCTGAAGTGGACGCCGATTCCAAGCTTTGCGATCTACAATGGTAACGTGCGCCGCTAGTTCCCAGGCCTCAAGGGGTTGAAAAACATCAGTCCGGCGAAATGTTTCCCGTTATCGGTAACTACTACGCATTCATTTGCCTCGGCCACCGCAGCAATAATCATGTCGAGGGCGCTACGCAATCGTCCGCTCCTCTGTCCTTCAGCCATTAGGCAGCCCCATATCAGCGCCGCTTTCTCATCAAAAGCAAGAACTCGATTGGCGAAAAGTGCTTGCGGTCCTTCGGGACCGGAAAACCAACGCTCGAGTTCGCTACGTTTTCTGCCGGGAGGCTTCTCAAGGACGCCACGGTGGATCTCGGCGACGGTCAGGGATGAGATGAAGAGGTCGCCGTCCGATTGTGCGGCCATCCAAGTTACCAGCGATTCGGATGGAGATGGCTTGGTGATATTGCTGATGATGTTGGTATCGAGCAGATATCGTGTCACAGCTTAGCCTTGCGCCCATGGGTGATGGAGCGTGTGACGTCAAGCTCGATACCGACAAGGGGAGATCGGCGCAGAGCGTCAAGGACACCGCCTTTTTTCGCAAGATTGCCTGCAAGAGTGCGGCTGACTATCGCTCGAATCCGGGCCGCGTCCGAGCCGCTCTCGGCGAGCTTTTTGGCGAGCAATCGCACCAGTCCCCGATCAGTGTTCAGCCCAAGAACTTCAAACCGTGATAGCCCACGTTCATTGAGCCGGCTGCGATAATTCTTCAGCGCTCGCTTCTGAGAAACATTGCTCATAGGGCACCTCGAATTATATCCAGAAATATATCCAGTAATTTATCCGGAGTGAGGCTCGTATTCAAGAACATTATCATCGGCCCGTACTGGGTATGACAAAGCCAGGTACGCTAAGATGTTGCCGTCCGTATTCATGAGTACGGACGCCGCCCTATGAAGATTACTCTTAATATCTCAGACACTTTACTTAAAGCGGCCAAAGCAACGGCGCGTCGTGACGGCACCACGCTGCGCGCGGTGGTGGAACGAAGTCTTCGCGCGGAACTCAAGGGGCACCATGCAAAAGGACCATTCAAACTTCGCGACGCCTCAGTGTGCGGGCAAGGGCTACAGACTCTTTCAACCCGCGTTAAAACAGCCTGGTGATTTGCATTGCCAGAGAGCGACGCGAAGTTAAAATTGCTTGCCGCGCGAGTCGGCCGGCGGTTGTTGAAGGCGCAGCGCTGCGTAGCCACGGCGGAGTCCTGCACGGGCGGATGGATTGCCAAGGCTTTGACCGACACCGCCGGCAGCTCGCAGTGGTTCAGCGAAGGCTTCGTGACATACAGTAACGAATCCAAGACGCGGCGGCTCGGCGTGCCGCGCGCCACTCTGGACAAGAACGGCGCAGTCAGCGAACAGACGGTTCGCGCGATGGCGAGCGGTGCGCTGCGACGAACCAAGGCGCACATTGCCGTCGCGGTCACTGGAATTGCCGGCCCCGATGGCGCAGTCCCAGGAAAGCCGGTGGGTACTGTCTGGCTGGGATGGGCGACTCGCCACGGCGCCGCCATACGGGTGAGGACGCAATTGAGGCATTTTCGCGGCGATCGCGATGCGGTGCGCCACAAGACGGTGCGCGCCGCGCTCGAAGGATTGCGCCCGCGACCGCGGTAAGAGGCAACTCGAGGTTCGCTTGCGATTATTTTTTGCGCTCTGGCCCGATATCGATGTCGCAACGCAGCTGGCAAACGTTGCTGCCCAGATTCACGTACATCATTCCGGCCCGATTGGTGAGCCCCAAAAATTATCATTTAACAGTGGCCTTCGTCGGTGAGGTAGCCGACGCGCGGCTTGAGGGGATCATGCAGATAGGCCAGTCATTGCGAGCGTGCGGCGCGGTTGTTCTTGATTCGATCGAGTTTTGGCCCGAGTCACGGGCGGTGGTTGCCGCAGCTCGCATCGTTCCGCCGGGACTTTTTGGGTTGTGGACACAACTTCAGGAAGCACTCGCCTTGCCGGAAACGCGATTTCGCGCGCATGTCACGCTGGCGAGAAAGGTGGCGCAAGCCCCTGTGCTGCAAGCGATGTCCCCGATTGTCTGGCATCCGAGCCGTGTGGCTT
>DASWUU010000120.1:0-2675 GCA_036401515.1 Steroidobacteraceae bacterium | reverse complement strand
CCCAAACCGGACTGAGTGAGGCTTTAGACATGAGTGAGGTTGACCGCTTAAGCAATTCAGGCCTCTATCCCGCGTTGCCCATCGCGGATAGGCGCTCATCACAAGATGACAAAGAGCGAGGTCAACGCAGGGATCAAGGTTCGAACCCCGCTGCGCCCAAATCTGCGGATACCCCTAACACGCCGCGTCCGCCGAAGTCGCTAATCGACGAGTACGCCTGACCGATTCAACGGTAGACTGCGCGGACCCTTGTCCTCGTCAGGCGTATCGATGAAATACTTCGTGTTGGGCTTTTTGTTGGCGGCATCCGCGCTCAGTAATGCCTCCCCGTCGCCGCTTTCGCTGGAAAGAATCATGGCCGATCCTGACTGGATAGGGCCGTCCGTGCGGGATCCCTTCTGGTCGGCCGATGGTCGTGCCGTGTTTTACTCGCTGCAGCGCAGCGGCTCCCCCATCATCGATATGCATCGTCTCGATCCTGTTAAAAATCAGGATCAAGTGATTGACGCCGCGGCGATGGCCGCAGCCGAGGCACCCGCGGTTTATGACCGCGCCGGCAAGCACGCCGCGTTCATACGCAACCGCGATGTTTTTGTGCGAGATCTGTCCACCGATCGACTGACGCAGATTACGCGCAGCCCGCAACCCAAATCCACGCCGCAATTTTCAGCTGACGGAAAACTCCTAAGCTTTCGCATCGACAGCGATTGGTACATCTACACGTTTGCAAGCGGCGTTACCACGCCGGCCGCCATTCTCAAGGCCGACAAGGATCCGCATGCGACGCCCGCCGCGGACGATTTGCGCGATATGCAATTGCGCACTTTCTCCACCTTGAAGAAGTTGCATGATGATGCTGAAACTTTACGGGCGCACGAAGAGGCTTTGCAAAAAGCCGACGATTCGCGCTCGGCCGCGCCCTTTTATTTGGGCGATGAGGTGATCATCCGCGGCAGCGAGCTGTCGCCGGATGCGCGCTGGCTGATCGTCGTCACCGAACCTAAATCCCACCTTAAAGGCCAGGAAGGGCAGCTTACGCGCTACGTAACCGAATCGGGCTACGAGGAGTTTGAGAAGGAGCGGCTGCGAGTGGGTCGCAATCCTCCCTCAGCGCAATCCTTGCTCTTGCTTAACCTCATGGACCACACCATCCACCCGCTCGCACTGGACAAGCTGCTGGGGCTCGATGAGGACCCGCTGAAATCCGTGCGCGAGGAGAATGCCAAGGATCGCGTGCCGACCGACACTGAAGCCGGCGCAGCGAGCGCAGCCGGCCAGAAGAAGCGCGGCGTGTGGGTCATCAACGATGAGCCGGATGCGGTCAGCGGCGGAATGATTTGGAGCCTCGATGGCGGCGCCCTCGGCATCCAACTGTATTCCATCGATCACAAGGATCGATGGCTGGCTAGTGTGGATTTTGCCCACTACGCGCTGATTCCAGAGCATCGTTTGTCGGATGGCGCCTGGATCGATCGCGCCTTCAACGACTTCGGCTGGCTCAACGACAATCGCACGCTTTGGTATGAATCCGAGGAATCCGGTTACGCGCACTTGTATATCAAGGTGCCCCATGGCGAGGCGCGGCCTCTGACCCAGGGCCGATTCGAGGTATCAGCGCCGCAGCTATCCGCCGACGGCCGCTGGTTTTATGCGCTCAGCAATGCCACGGCCCCGTATTCCTACGATGTGTACCGGGTAGCGAGCAGCGGCGGTCCGTTGCAGCGGCTGACGCATCTAGAGGGAGTCGAAAAGGCGCAGCTCGATCGGAGCGGCAAGCAACTATTGCTCAGCTATTCGACTCCATACATGCGCACGCAAATCGCCGTGGCCAAGGCCGACGGCTCCGGTAAGCCTCGTGAACTGACGGACACCCGAACCGCCGAATACAAAGCCTTGACGTGGATCCAACCGGAAATCATTAAAATTCCGTCGACGCATTTCAACGGGGTCATCTACGCCAAGCTCTACCGCGACACCGAGGGCGGCTCGGCCGCGAAAAAGCCGGCTGTCCTGTTCGTGCACGGCGCCGGATACTTGCAGGACGTGCATTTGCACTACTCCTATTATTTTCGCGAGCAGATGTTCAACAATTTGCTGGCGCACCAAGGCTACATGGTGCTGGACATGGATTATCGAGCGTCCGCCGGCTACGGCCGAGATTGGCGCACGGCAATCTATCGGCAGATGGGTCATCCGGAACTGGAGGACCTGCTCGACGGCAAAAAATGGTTGGCGGAGCAGGCGGGGGTCGACCCCAAACGTGTGGGCCTATACGGTGGTTCTTACGGCGGATTTATGACTCTGATGGCGCTGTTTCGCGCGCCGGGTGAATTCGCCGCCGGCGCTGCTCTTCGCCCGGTAACCGATTGGATGCAATACGACGATAACTATACGGCAGGCATCTTGAACGATCCGCACACTGATCCGATTGCCTATAAGCGCTCATCGCCCATTGAGTTCGCTTCGGGATTGCAAGATGCGCTGCTGATTTGCCATGGGGTGATAGATGACAACGTGTTGTTCGAAGATTCGATGCGCTTGTACGAGCGCCTGATCGAGCTGCACAAGGACAATTTCAGTCTCTCGCCTTACCCCTTGGACCGTCATGGATTCACGAATGCCGACTCCTGGCTCGACGAATACAAGCGGATATACCGTTTGTTCGAAACGAACTT
>DASWUU010000119.1:0-27448 GCA_036401515.1 Steroidobacteraceae bacterium | reverse complement strand
ACGCCATCCGTCCACGCGTCCAGACCTAAGAAAAGAGCGCGTTGGATGGGCGCGGAGTTCAAGGGGTTCTGGAATTGCTGGCAGACCCCCTTGGAGGTGGCACTGCCGGTGCCATGCTGATGACTGGAGATAAAATAATTTCGGGCGTACGGTGAATCGAACAGGTCCACGCTGCCGGTGGGATCGGTATGCAGCAACGAAGCGGCCTTCACCCAGTACTCATTGGCCGAGTAGATTTCTGCCGCCAGCGGACAGGTTCCGG
Source organism: Steroidobacteraceae bacterium (assembly GCA_036401515.1). Lineage (GTDB taxonomy): Bacteria > Pseudomonadota > Gammaproteobacteria > Steroidobacterales > Steroidobacteraceae > Bog-1198. Next base: position 27,186 of record DASWUU010000119.1, on the reverse strand, counting down.
TCTGCTCGCACTTGGCGTAACGGCTATCGGTCTTGCCCGAGATCGGATCGTGCGTCATGACATTGGCAAACGGGAACACCCCTTCGGCAAAGAGATGATCCTGACGATTGCGCTCTGTGCGTCCCGGCTGCGACCAGCGGTAGTTCATGTTGATGCCGTCGCCTGCGCCGATCCACTGCATCAGGCCATCGAACACCTTGCTGCCATTTTCCGCCTGATTGAAACCCAAGTGCGTGAAGTCATTGAGGGTTCTCGCGGGCTGCGACACCACTTCGGTGTAGATGCGCTTGATGTCGCCGGCGAGCGGGTTGGGGGTGCCTACGTCGTCGTGAGTTTCATAGCGCAGCCACGCATTCCAGTCGCGTATTGCGGCGAAGCCCACGCCGTTCACCATCGGATCCTTGGCGGTATAAGAGAACTCATAGATATCGTTGGCCACGAAACTCGTCACGGCACCCGCCGCGGAGAGCAACTCGATGGCGCCGCCGCCGGTCGTGTACTGCCAGCCGGCGGTGCCCGGTGCGTAGGGTGGCACCGGCACCGGCGTGTCATCCAAATGCACGCGGTGGGTGAGCTTGGCCGTTTTGGTATCGGCCGCGTTGGCCGCCGCATAGTTCAGCGTGTACGACGTGGCTGCGGCTGCGAACACGATGTATTCAAACGCAGGACCCGTGATCGACGAGCCGTCCGGATTCTTGGCAACAGGCAGGGTGACCGTGGTGTTGAAATTCGCCGAGTTCGTGCCGGCTGCCTTGTCCCAGCCGCTCCAGACCATGGTGTAGCCGCGCGGCATGAAGAACGCATTGGCGAGCACGGTGGGATTGGTGATGGCAGAGCCTGGATCGTTGCCGTTGCTGGTGGGTGAGTCCAGCGTTACTCTTCCTAATGAGGCCCACGTCTTGCCGCCGCGATTTGGCGGCTCATACATCACTTTGTGCGCGCCTTTGCTCAAATCGATGGGCTTCAAGATGTAGAAGTCAAACGAGTACTCGACGTTGCCGCGCGCGTTGCGCGGAGCCAGCGCGAGATCCACGATGATCGAATTTTTCGGATCGTTGGGATTCACCTCGCCATACGCTTTGCCGGCAATCTTCTCGTACTGGCCGACACCGGGCCACGAATAACCGCCGAAGGTCGGCGACTCATGGGTCGTGACCTGGACCATTGTGATACGTGCGTCCGCCGCCGCAGCACCGAGCAACGAAGCGGTGCCGCAGATCATCGCGAAGCCCATGCCGCGTAAAGCACGGCCTGATTGGCACGAGGTGAGAGACGAGGGTTTACTGTTTGCAGCCATGACTATTCTCCCCAATCGTTCTGATTTATTCGAAGCAGTCACATACTCGGTTGAATCGCGTGCGGGCTTGTGAGGCCAACTCTGAAGCGTGCCAGCGAACGAGCGTTTTTTTGCCGGGCCAGTATACGCCGACGGGTTACGAAGTCGTAGCGGGGGAAGCAGAAATTCGGACGCCGCTACCGCGTAAAGGAAGGTGGCCCCAGCGGCCCGTCAAGGGCATCAACGAAGTTTGAACTGCCGAATCATACTGGCATCGATGTCGGTTGTTGATGGCGATCCACCTAACCCTATGTTGCGATAGTAAAGCGCCTTCAAGAAGGCGAGATCGCCGGCTGTCACCGCCGTAGGTCTTTCACGTGCGCCGCAGCTCGACGCCATAAGGTCCAAAATGCTCGGCAATGGATCGCAATGGTCCGGCGATTGCGCCACTGACAGGGTCAACATGGATACATAGTCAGCGATCGCCCCGACGGTGTAACCGGCAACTTTCGTTGAATCCACGATGAGGAAAACGGTGCCGATGCCAATCCCACCGCTGCTGACGTTGTAGTTCAGTTTGATTTGTGGCCAAAGGGGCAAAACGTTGAGCCCCACAAACTCCACTTCAGTATTCAAGACTATGCCGCCACCTGTGGTTTCCATGTACCAGCCCTGAATCGCGTGATCGCCTTTATATTCGATCAGGTGCTTCCCCCCTCCCCTATACCGGTTACGAAAGTACACCTGCGCCCATTTTTTGACGTCATCCATGCTTTGCTTAGGGTTGCTTGTGAACAGTATGGAAACGTTACTCTTACAATGCGGATCCGACTGCACGGGCGCGCCAACGTACGCGGCCAGCGCGCGAAGTCGCGCGGTTACGAAGGCGTTGTGTCCTGGATCTAGCCCCAAAGTGACCGGACAAATGCTCTGCATTCCCCCACGCCAACGAGCAAGGTTGTGCCCGGTACCGGTATTCAAGGAGTGCACGGTGGCGTGGTGCTCAATGAATTGATACAGGCTGTCTCCAGCTAATTCTTGAGCGGTCGGAGGGGCCGCGGCGGCCACGGTAACATCGGGAATGTTTGGCGATGTGATCGCAGTTACGTGCGGGTCAATCTGTGGGGGTTCGGCTGCACTCGTCGAGCTGGACTTGGAATCCGCAGTGGTCGCGAAATCCAAGTTCAGCGGTTCCTTCGGCAGCACCGCCGGTGCTGCGGAAGTCACCGGGACCGAGACGTCAGTCTTTTCTAACTTGAAATTGCTGCCCCACACCTTGCCGCTCTGCGTCAACAGAAAGCCAAAGGCGACATCGGCGCTATTGGAGGGCACGTTCAAAACAATTTCATAGCGAGTCCACTCTGTCGTGCCCGTTATCGGCCTGTCATCCATATTGTCGAATGACACCACCTTTCGATCCGTTGCATCGACACGCATCCACATCTGCGCGCGAGCAGCGTCACTTGTTTTCAAGTATCCCGACAACCTCCAGCGCCCGCCACGGTAGTTATCCGCACTGATCGTTTGCATAAGCGTACCGAACCCATTCGAGACGACACCGGGTTTGGTTGCTATCAGCGCGCTGCTGCGGCCCTGCCATGCCTCATTCGAGTCCCTGGAGAACTCAAAATCTTTGGGAGCACTCCCGGCGACGATCCAGCCGGTCGGTGTTTCCGCGCGGGTGGTGGCCATCGCGCCGAGGCTGGATAGGCAGAGTGCGAGGGAGATCGAGCGAACCTTGCCAGAAATCATGGCTTTCCCTCTTGAAGTCCCGGCCCGGAGAACTCGGACGCCCCGGCTTGCAAAAGATAGGAGCGCGTGGACCCCTCGATTTGTCCATAGTTCGTGACAATAGCTCGGGAGAGCTTGGCCTGATGGGCGTGCCACGCGAGGCCAGTGCAAAGCACCGCCATTGCCGTGAGGACGCTTGCGCCGCCGACGCGCCGCGCCAGGCGGCGCCTCAATGCTTGGCGCGCGGCCGCCTGCAGAATCACTTGGTCCAGCGCGGGTGTAGCGACCTCTTCGACCGACGCTCGGTAACGTTGCACGCATGTCGTCATGTCGTCGTCAATCGTCATGCCAAGATTCCAGTGCGCTGCGCAGTCGGCTCAAGGCGAATCGGAGCCGACTCTTGGCCGTCTCCCGGTTTGCTCCGGTGACCGCCGCAATCTCGTCAATACTCAAGCCGCCTTCTGCGCGCAGCAGAAATGCCTCGCGCTGTGGCAAGGGAAGGGCATCGATTGCTAGTAGGAGGTCAACGCCCAGTGCGGCGATGTTTGCCTGATTCTCGGGTTCGTGGTGGGTCGGTCCAATAAGAGAATCCAGTGCGCCGACATCGAGTTCCGGCGACCTCCCTCGCCGACGCCATCGGTCCGCGGTTCGGCGGCGTGCGATCGAAAAGAGATACGTGACGAATCGGGCCTGAGGCAGGAAACGCTCTCGTCCCTTGATAATTGCCATCCAGGTCTCCTGAGCGATTTCCTCAGCCTCACCGCCATCCGGAGCCAAGCGCTTCACGAATCGAAGCAACGGCGATCGATGGCGTTCGTAAAGAATGCGGAACGCCTGTTCGCTGCCGCGCTGATAGCGTTGCATTAACACCTCGTCGGGCTCGACCGAGTTGCCCTCCCGGCTCGAACGCGTGAAACTTTCCATGGAGGCGGGGCGCAATATGTATCGCGGTTCCACAGAAGCGATGTATTGCATCGGCGGATGCGCGCAGACCCAATTTGCGATACCTACAAGCAAAAGTACCACTCCATCCCGCTCCAACCGAGCTTACTTACTTTATCGCTCATGGGCGTAAATCAGGGTAAAACCATCCGAATACATGCCAACAGGAGTTGCAGATCTGTGGCCACGTTAACGCGCATCCACTTGGAGGGTGACCCGTGCGGTGAGAATAATCTCCCTATAGCATAGCGTGGCACCTTACTGGAGGATCATGAAATGTATTCGAAGCGTTGCATTGAACTACTGATCGCAGGGGTTCTGGTTGGCGCGGCGAACCTCGCTGCGGCGGCAAACGAGCAGCAGATCGACTGTCATGTCGGAACCTATCGCTTGGCGGACCATTCCGACGTCGACATCGGACGCGCCGATGAAGACAAGCTGCGATGGCGTCGCAAAGACGGCACCACGGGCGAGCTCACGCATACAAGCGATGGAAGCTGGGCCAGTACGCTCGGCTGGACCGCTAAGCCCGATCGCATCCGTGTCATTTTCCCGCCATGCGGCAGCGACGGCATCCGATTCGACGGCATCCAGGGAAAGCGAGTCGCGTTCGATGTCACCGAGACGCGATTTGCGGTCGAGGATGCTGAATTGGTTGGACGGCTGGTGATGCCCGAAGGGACCGGACGCGTGCCCATCGTGGTGCTCATTCACGGTTCGGAGCATTCATCGGCGCGCGATGATTACTCGCTGCAACGCGAGTTTCCCTCCGCCGGCATTGGTGCCTTTGTCTATGACAAGCGAGGCACCGGTGGTTCGGGCGGGCAATACACTCAGGACTATTTGACGCTGGCCGATGATGCAGTCGCGGCCATGCGAGAAGCAAAGCGTTTGGCAGGTCGTCGCGCCGGACGCGTCGGCTACCAGGGCGGAAGCCAAGGTGGTTGGGTCGCGCCACTCGCAGCGCGCATCGAGCAGGTCGACTTTGTACTGGTTTGCTTCGGATTGGCGATCTCGCCGTTGCAAGAGGACCGCTCCGCCATTGCTCTCGATGTAACGCGCCATGGCTACGGAGCCGATGTTATGGCCAAGGCGATGCAGATCGCCGACGCCAGTGCGGCGATCCTGAACAGCAACTTTCAGGATGGCTACGATCAACTCGATGCGCTGCGCAAGCGCTTCGCAGCGGAACCTTGGTTCCAGGACATCCATGGCGATGTCACCTGGCTACTGCTCGAGAAATCCCCGGATGAGTTGCGACTCGCAGGTCCCAAACTCTTCGCTGGCGTGCCATTGCACTATGATCCGATGCCCGTGCTGGTTAACCTGACTGTGCCTCAGCTCTGGATCTTGGGCGAGGATGACGTCGATGCGCCGAGTGCGGAAACCGCCCGTCGCCTGCAGGCACTCAATGCCGCCGGCCATCCCCTTTCCGTGGCCGTGTTTCCACGTGCCGATCATGGGATCTATGAGTATGAGATCGCAGCAGATGGCCAGCGCCTCTCAACGCGTCAGCCGGAAGGGTATTTCCGCCTGATGCGCGATTTCATTTTCGGCGGGGCGCTCGAACCGCAGTATGGAACGGCAACCCTTACGCGAGTTCTAGCGTCCAGGCAGCCCCACACGAGCACCCCATGATAGAACTGGAGATCGGTGAATGCATTTTACCGGACGCCTGAAAGCAGCCTTGCGCCAAAATCCGTCGCGTGGCGGGCGGGATGGATCGCTATCCAAAGGCCCAGACGAAAGCAGCGCAGTGCAGCAGCACCACTATTACGTCGGCGCGATTGAAAAGCCACGCATGTGCGTCGAGAGATTAGGAACAACGTGCCCAGGGGCGAGTTTCCGGATCTTCCAACGCATTGGACGCTCGGAACGCTGATCCGTCCACCGAGTTCATCACATCGCGACAACATTCTTCGTTGGCGGATCGCAACAGAGCGTGGGCGAGTTGAAGCGCATCCCATTATCAGGGAGCGCAGTCCGCCCGCGACCCACTTCACACTGATTGAGCCGCAGGCCTAGAACGATAACATCGTTTGCACGTCGACATCATTAAGCTCGCGCAACCGCGAGACACGCGCGGGCGTCACTCGCGCACAACTGGACCGTCCAACGCATCACGCGCGAACGCTCGGCACAACGAACTCGAAAGCGAGCCGCGCTTGCTTTGCATTAGCGAGACTGCGCGACGGATGCGACGCACATCGCATTTTCCAATTCTTTGACGTGCGACCACTATTCTGATTTGCGCTCTCACCGTTAATGCGATACATGTAATGTAAAGTTGCAAACATAAGACTAGAATGAAAAAAAGAATTTAAGGAGACGAGCGAAAGAGTAGATTCAGTTGGCGCACTTTGTGAGGTTGACCGTGACAACGAGCGCTTTGCTTTTCAGCGATTTCAAATCTTCCTACGACCAGAGCGTAGCCGCAAACCTTACGCTCGACGAATACTTCAGGCATTGCCGCAGCGACCCGATGACGTATGCGCTTGCGGCAGAGCGAATGGTGAGGGCGATAGGTGAGCCGCGGCTGGTGGCGACCAAATCCGATCCTCGCCTGCTGCGATTGTTTGGCAATCGAACCCTGAAGTATTACGACGCCTTTGCCGACTTTTACGGCATGGAAGGCGGCATCATCGAAGAGATCGTGTCGTTCTACCGCCACGCCGCCCAGGGTCTCGAGGAGCGCAAGCAGGTGCTTTACCTGTTAGGACCGGTCGGCAGCGCGAAGAGCACGCTCGCCATCAAGCTCAAGAGCCTGATGGAGCGCTACCCGATCTATACCTTGATCGACGGCGATACGGGCGAGCGCAGTCCGCTGCTGGAGTCGCCTTTGGGACTGTTCAACCCAGAGAAGTTCGGTGCGCGACTCGAGGGAGAGTATGGCATCGCGCCGCGTTACCTCACCGGGCTGTCCAGTCCCTGGGTCCAAAAACGCGTGCGCGCCTATCATGGCGACCTCTCTCGCTTTCGCGTGCAGCGCGTCTTTCCCTCGGTACTCAATCAAATCGCGGTCGCCAAGACCGAACCCGGCGATGAGAACACCCAGGACATCAGCTCGCTGGTCGGCAAGGTCGACATGCGCAAGCTGAGCAAGCTGGGTCAAGACGACCCGGATGCCTACAGCTACTCCGGAGGTTTGTGTCTCACCACCCAGGGACTCCTTGAGTTCGTCGAAATGTTCAAGGCGCCCATCAAGGTGCTGCATCCGTTGCTGACGGCGACGCAAGAGGGCAATTTCAAGGGCACCGAGGGCTTCGGTGCCATGCCCTACCAGGGCACGGTTCTCGCCCACTCGAACGAAAGCGAGTGGAAGAAGTTTTCCAGCAATCGCGACAACGAAGCATTCTTGGACCGCATCTTCATCGTCAAGGTGCCTTATTGCCTGCGGGTGACCGAGGAAGTCGCCATCTATCAGAAGTTGCTTAGGGAATCGACGCTGGCAAAGGCCCCGTGCGCGCCCGGGACCCTGCCGATGCTTGCACGCTATATGGTGCTCTCGCGGCTCAAAGCGCCGACCAACTCCAGCGTCTATTCAAAACTGCGGGTGTATGACGGCGAGAACCTGCGCGAGTCGGATCCGCAAGCGAAGAGCGTCGCCGAATACCGCGAGGCCGCCGGCGCTGATGAAGGCATGACCGGATTCTCGACCCGCTATGCCTTCAAACTCATTTCCAAAGCCTTCAATCGAGATTCCTCGGAGGAATCGGCCGATCCGGTCACCCTCCTCAAGGTTATCGAGGAGAGCATCGGCACCTCCGACTTCAGCCCCGATTTGCAAAAGGTATGCACGGTGCACCTTAAGGAGTTCCTTATCCCTCGCTACCTTGAGGAACTGACCAAAGAAATCCAGGCGGCCTATCTGGAGTCCTACGCAGACTATGGCCAGGAGCTCTTCGACCGTTATGTGGCATTCGCCGACTTTTGGATTCAAGAAGAGGTCTATGTTGATCCGGCGACGGGCGTGGCTTTCGATAAGTCGGCACTGAACTCCGAGCTTGAGAAAATGGAAAAGCCCGCCGGTATCGGCAACCCGAAAGATTTCCGCCACGAAATCGTGAACCATGTCCTGCGCGCGCAGAACAAGACCGGCGGCGGGAAACTCATCTGGACGAGCTACCAAAAGCTGCGCGAAGTCATCGAAAAGCGCATGTTCGCCGCCACCGACGATCTGCTCCCCGTGGTGTCCTACTTCGCCAAGGGCAACGCCGAGGATGAGAAGAAGCACGAGGCGTTCATAGCCCGCATGAAAGCGCGAGGCCACACACCCACCCAGGTACGCCGTCAGGTTGAATGGTGGACGATGGCTCGGCGCCAGTGAAACGACCTAGAGAACTGCCGGGATGAGCAGCGTCATCGTCGATCGGCGGCCGGACAGGGGCAAAAGCACCGGCAACCGACAGCGCGTGTTGAAGCGTCTGGAGGGGGCGTTACGAGCGCAAGTCGACCAGATGATCGCCCGCCGCAAATTGGGCGAGCATGACAAGAGCGCGGATATCGAGATCAATCGCAAGGACGTCAAGGAACCGCGCTTCTTGCTGGATTCTAAGACTGGAGCGCATGGACGTGCCGTTCCGGGCAACAGCAATTATCGCGTGGGCGATAAAATACCGCGCGACTCGCCGCAAGGAAAGGGTCAGGGTTCGGGTCCGGGCGCAGGCGAGTCCGAACAGGAGGACATGTTTCGTTTCGCGCTCTCACGCGAGGAATACCTATCGCTGCTCTTCGATGAGCTCGAACTGCCGCCACTGATCAAAAAAGACCTCTTGGAAATCGATGAAAATCGCTTTCGGCGCGGAGGGGTGGTGCGCTACGGCAATCCGAGCACGGTATGCGTCGCGCGCACCTTCAAAGCCTCCATCGGCCGGCGCGTGGCGGCCGAGGCGCACTTCGAGGAAGCGCTGGACGCGGCGGAGGCGGCGTTGCGCGTTGCGCGCTCCAGCGCCGTGCCGGCCCGCGTAGAAGTCGCTGAAATGGAACTCAAAGAGGTGCGCCGCCGCGGCGCGGACATTCCTTTCTTGGACCCGATCGACCTGCGGCACCGCAGTCTGGTCGAAGTCCAGTCACCGCGCACCGCGGCCGTGATGTTCTGCTTGATGGACGTGTCGGCATCGATGAACGAATCGCGCAAAGACTTGGCCAAGCGCTTCTTCACGCTGCTGTATCTTTTCTTGAGCCGCAAATACGCCAAAGTGGAACTGGTGTTCATCCGCCACACCGACGAGGCGCAGGAGGTCGATGAGGACACCTTTTTCAACGGCACGCAGTCCGGCAGCACCAAAGTCTTGTCGGCGCTCACCAAAATGCGCGAGATCATGAATTTGCGCTATCCGCCGTCGCGTTACAACGTTTTCGGCGCACAGGCGAGCGATGGCGATTCTTTCGGCGACGATTCGAGCGCATCATCCGCCTTCTTGCTGTCCGAGCTGCTGCCTTTTTCGCGCTACTTTGTCTACGCCGAGGTCGGCGAGACGGCGAGCGAGTCAGGAAGCCTGTGGACGGCGTACAGCGGCATCGCCAGCGAGCAGTTCAACATGGCGACGCTCACGGCGCGCAACGAAGTTTACCCGGCTCTCGCCAAGCTCTTCAAGAAAGAGCAGCCGGCTTGATCCCCATGCTGCCTAGATCTGTGACGAAATCCAGACTCAGCGGCAGCGAATGGACTTTGGACGATCTGCTCGCCATCGAGCAGATGTGCGCGCGTCACGCGCAGCGCTACGCGCTCGATACTTTCCCCAACCAATTGGAAGTGATCACCAGCGAACAGATGCTCGACAGCTATGTCTCCAGCGGCTTGCCGGTCAATTACGGCCATTGGAGCTTCGGTAAGCAATACTTGATCGAGAGCGGCAAATACCGCGCCGGTGCCAACGCGCTGGCCTATGAAATCGTCATCAACACCAACCCGTGCATTGCCTTTCTGATGGAAGGCAATTCGCTCGCCATGCAGGCGCTGGTGATTCCGCATGCCTGCTTTGGCCACAACAGTTTCTCCAAAAGCAATTATCTGTTCACGCAATGGACACAGCCGGAGGCAGTGCTCGACTACATGCTGTTCGCCCGCAACTACATCGCGGATTGCGAGGAGCGGCACGGCGCGACCCAGGTGGAGCAGACGCTCGATGCGCTGCATGCGCTGCGCGACCAGGGACTCGACAAGTACAAGCGGCCGCGCAAGCTCGATACGCGCAAGGAGCGCGCAGAACAGGCAAAACGGCTGTCGAATGCCCAGGATGCGATGCGCCAAGGCGAATATTACAGTGTCGTGCCCCACGCAGCGAAGTCCGCCGAAGCGATGCCGACGTTCCCGAAGGAGCCTGAAGAGAATCTGCTGTATTTCATCGAGAAGCACGCGCCCAAGCTCGAGCCTTGGCAGCGCGAGCTGGCGCGCATCGTGCGCAAAATCGCCCAGTACTTCTACCCGCAGCGGCAAACTCAGGTCATGAACGAGGGCTGGGCGACGTTTTGGCATCATCGCCTGATCAACGACATGTACGATGCGGGGCAAATCGATCAGGGCATACTGCTGGAATGCTTGCACTCGCACACGAACGTCATCAGACAGCCGGACTATGCGCCGTTGAATCCGTACGCGCTCGGGTTCGCGGCGTGGAACGAAATCAAGCGCGCGTGCCAGTCACCGACCGACGAAGACCGGGAATATCTGCCCGGCATCGCGGGCAAGGATTGGCTCGAGACCTTCCACGATGTCATGCGAAATTATCGCGACGAGAGCTTCTTGCTGCAGTTTTTGACGCCAAAATTGGTGCGCGAGTTTCGGTTGATGAACATTCAAACTACCGAGGGGCTGGATCATTGGGTGGTCAGCGCCACCGCCGGGGCCGATGGGTTCAAGGCCATTCGCACTCAATTGGCCGCCTCGTATCGCCTCGAGTCCTACCTCCCCGAGATGTCGGTGGTGCGCTATGGGCGAGATTCCGATAGAAAGCTCACCCTGCAGCATCAAAGCTACGGCGGCCGGTTGCTTCAGGACGACGAAGCCGAGCAGTCCCTCAAGCATTTGCGCTGGCTTTGGGGTTTCGAGGTGTCGCTCGAAGCGGTCGGTGAGAACGGGAAGACGCTCAAAACCTACTGAAGATTGCGAGTGGCCGTCGCGTGGGTCACCGACCTCAGTTGCAGTTCTGAGCGATGCGCCATAAAACGCCCGATGGATCGGCTAGGCAGAAGTCTCTCATCCGCCACGGCTGAAGCTCAATATTTGTAATCTTCGTGCCGTACTTGGCTGCGATGCCGCTTTCGCTGAGGCTATTCCACCAAGCGTCGAGATCTTCCACAAGCATGTGCATCATGAAATTCTTCGCCAAGGCTTCAATAAAGAAGTCCTGGAGCAGGAAACTCACGTTTTCAAAATGGAAGTACGCTACACCGCCGCCTTCTGATTCCATTGAAAAGCCGATGTCCCGATAGAACTGCTTGGACAACTCAAAGTCTTTGGCAGGAATGAAAGCTTTGATTTCAATGACGCGAAGATTCAAACGGGCGCTCATTTTGGTAACCTAATTTTAGAAGTGAAATCCGGTTGGCTGCTCCGGCGGCAAGCGCAACCATACCGATTTGCATCTTACATGGCCAATTTGCCACGCCGGCGGGTAGTCCGGGGAATTCCATTGACAGAAATTTCGGCCCTGATGAAGTAATGAGGGTGCGAGCTGTGATTATTTGCCGCGAGCCGTCAGCGACACTATAAAGTCCAGGAACATCCTCGTTTTCAGCGGCGGGTGATGTCTCGATGGGTGAAAAACATAGAGCGGAAATTGCTCGTCAGGCCAATCAGGGAAGAGTTCGACAAGGCGGCCTTCCGACAAAAGGGCTTCGGAGCCGAGTGCCATGATCTGGGCGATGCCGCAGCCGCCCAAGCAGGCGCTGTGCATCGTACCAACGTCATTCACAATCAATTGACCGGCCGTTAGTATCGCCACAATTTTGCGCTTGCGGTGAAACTCCCATGGAAACGGCCGCCCTGTTTCCGGATCGTGAAAATCAATGCACGTGTGACCGGCACTCTCGATCTCTTGCGGCGATTGGGGGCGCCCGCGACGTTTGAGATAGGAGGGTGCCGCGACGGTCAGGATGCGTGTCTCCAGCAATCGGCGCGCAACGAGGGCGGAGGCGCGCGGCTCGCCAAAGCGAATCGCCAGATCAAATCCATCTGAAACCATGTCGCCCAGGCGATTGCGGGTGACCAGCTCCAACTGCAAAAGAGGGTGAGTTTCCAGAAACGAGCCAAGTCGCGGCCCAAGAATTAGACGCGAGAAGTACGGATCGACATTCACGCGCAGGCGACCTCGCACGCCTGTGGCTCCGCCGGCGGCGGTAGCAGCGGCCGCCTCCAAGCCGGCCAGCAACGGCGTAATTTCTTGGTAGAAGCGCCGGCCCTCATCGGTTACCGATACGGCCCGCGTGGTGCGGTCAAAGAGGCGCGTGCCGAGCCGGGATTCCAGACGCGCGACGGCGCGGCTCACGCCGGGTTGCGACATGCCAAGCACTTCCCCCGCGGCGGCGAAGCTGCCGGCATCGACGATCGCCGCGAATACACCCATCCCATTAAGAGCCCGCTCATTGAATCTGGGCATACATGCGCAACCGTCATGAATGTAATAGCAACCATGTTATCGCGAAATACATGTCCAGTCCTCAGAATGTCTCCATGCGGAATTCGCCGCACGTTACCGAGGGCAAAAATATGTACGTCGTTACGGCAATTACCGGACAAGTCGGCGGAGTAGTCGCCCGCAAATTGTTAGCCGATGGAAAGGACGTGCGAGCGGTGGTACGCAACGCTGCAAAGGCCGATGAATGGGCGCGGCAGGGCTGTGAGATTGCCGTGGCTGACATGCGCGATGCAGTGGCGCTGCAACAAGCCTTCACCGATGCCGAGGCAGTGTTTATTTTATTGCCGCCCACATTCGATCCATCCCCTGGCTTTGGTGAATCCCGGGAAGTCATCAATGCGGTACATCGCGCACTTGAAAATGCGCATCCAAGCCGGGTGACGTGCCTATCGACGGTGGGCGCCCAAGCTCACCCCGAGAACTTGCTAACTCAATTGGCGCTTCTGGAAAAAACACTGGGCACTTTATCGCTGCCGATCACTTTCTTGCGTCCAGCGTGGTTCATGGAAAACGCCTCGTGGGACGTAGCGTCCGCGCGCGACCGCGGTATGATCCAAAGCTTTCTACATCCCCTCGACAGGGCAATCCCCATGGTCGCGACCGCTGACGTGGGGCAGACAGCCGCGAAATTACTGCAAGAGCAATCGATCGGACGCCGTGTCGTGGAACTCGAAGGGCCGCGTCAGGTATCTCCCAATGACCTTGCAGCCGGGTTCGCGCAGCTGCTGGGCAAAGACGTGCGGGCAGAAATCGTCCCGCCCGAGACATGGCGGGCGCAGTTTCTCGCGCAAGGCATGAAAAATCCGGAGCCACGCATTCGCATGCTGGAAGGGTTCAACGAGGGCTGGATCACCTTTGAACGCGAGCCCATCAAGGGGCAGTCCGAACTTGATGGGGTCCTGCGATCCCTGGTCGAACGTGCAGTGTAAAATCAGTTGGGTACAGCCTCTTTCATCCGCCCCCGCCCGCCACGGTGCAAGTGGAGTCCAAAAGCATTTCGCCGGTCGGTCCAGTGCCTGTTAAGACGATAAACCCGGGACCCGTGCGCAATTGCACGCCGGCAACGATCAATGTGTAGTCGCTCAGATGATGGCGTGCGTTCGGGTTCAGCTTTGCCAGCAGCTCAAACAGGTTTGAGCCATTAAGGTCTTGATCGCCGATTCGCAGCGCATCGTATGTCGACCCAACAACGCTTAAGGGGGACCAAACGTCGGTTACGTGCTCGGCCGCCGTCCGCAACGAGTCGATGACGTCTTGCCGCAGGCAGCTCATGTGAATGTGGAACTGGTCCTGGGTGCGGGTGCGCGCCGTGTTTACCACCAACCCAATGGCCGTTCTCGGCACATCGTGGCCCACGAAACCACTGATGAGATCCCGCGCGTGCCACGCTTCTGCGAAATAATTCGGCGCATCGGGATCGAGCAGCTCAGCGCTGTCGAGCCCCCTCATCGTGTGAGTGGGAATCAACAGATAGTGGGCACCGCCCGCAGGATCCGCGAGCACGGCATATCCAGAATCGCCGGACTTTGGATCCGCCAGGAAAACGCGCTCACAGGGGTCGGGGTCGTGATGCTGTTTCCAGTTGAGTACGCATTGGTCTTGCACAATTTGCCGAAATGCATCGCGGCCGGCGTTTGGCGGCAGGTCAACGGATTTCCCGCTAGGGCTGTGAAGCCCCCCGCCTTTGCCGCCCGGCGCAGAGGTGACCGCCACTGCTACCAAGGTAAAGACAAGACGGCGTAATTTCGGGTTCACGTCTCATAATACTGCGAAGGGGCAAGAAAGGCTCGATGTTGCGCTATGGTTTCGGCACTTCGGAGTTTCTTGACTTGTCGCAATCTTCAATGAGCTTTGTATCGGTCATCTTCCAGTTCGTCTCCCATGTCTTACCGCCGTCCGCGGAGTACGCAATTTCGAGCCTGCGAGTTGTCGCATTTACAGGTGTATAGATTTCGCGCACCAATACCGCTCTGCCGTTGACAGTATCTTCGCCGTAAAATTCGCCGTGGCCATCCGCCCTGAATTCGCCGATGACAGGCTTGCTGAGACTCCCATCATGAGGATTGCCATAGCGTACACTCCACTGATGTGATTCTGGATTGTAGAGTCGTGGCGACATCGCCTCGATATGTCCTGCAGGCCCATCGGCCTCGAGCTCACCGAGATTCGCCTTGCCATTCCATACCTTGCGAATTACGTGAGTACCGTCGTACTGCACCCAGGTAGTCGATCCCGTGAGCGGCTGTAAGAGGCGTGATATGTGGGTTTTCCAGTGGCCATAGGCAAAATCAAAGTCGTGTTGCCCGTCGCGCACCACCGGCATTGCCACCCTCGTTGCGTCTGCGGGAGCATGAGCAATCGGCAGCAGCCCCAACAGCGCAGCAGCGATCAAAAGTCGTCGAATCCTTCTCAATGGAATCACCTCACGTGAGTTTGTGGCGCGATGAATTATCCCGTAGCCTCGGTGTTTCTTAAGGTCCACTTGCGGCCAAAACATATGGGCCACTTGCCTGGCCCGCGCCACCGGCGTAAAGGGTTGTGAGGATTGAGCTCCGAAATCATCCATCATTTCGACAGCGGGCGCCGTTTATGATGCAAAAGGTAGTACGCCATGGATGATCCCCTGGGGCATCGACGTTGTCCCTGGCCGGGCTTGCCGGGCATCGCCCTATACGAGCACTATCATGATACCGAATGGGGCGTTCCCGAACGAAACAGCCGCGCCTTATGGGAGAAATTAGTCCTTGATGGATTCCAAGCCGGCCTGTCGTGGATCACCATCCTGAGGAAGCGCGAGGCCTTCCGGTCAGCATTTCGCAACTTTGATCCGGAGACGGTGGCCAGCTTTGGTGCCGCCGACTGCTCACGCTTGCTAG
This sequence comes from Steroidobacteraceae bacterium, assembly GCA_036401515.1. GTDB lineage: Bacteria > Pseudomonadota > Gammaproteobacteria > Steroidobacterales > Steroidobacteraceae > Bog-1198. Next base: position 11,722 of record DASWUU010000119.1, on the reverse strand, counting down.
CCGATTCCGGCATCGTACGCTCCCGCGCCAAGATCGATGCTGCAATTTCCGGCGCACGTGCCTATCTAAAGATGCAGCAGCAAGGCGAGGAGTTTGCAACATTTTTATGGAAGTTCGTTGATGGAAAGCCTCTGCAGAACCGTTTTGAACACATTCGTCAGATACCCACCCAAACCCCGCTCTCACTTGAAATTTCCAAGGCCTTGAAGGCTCGAGGATTCCAGTTCTGCGGGCCAATTATTGTGTACGCCTTTATGCAGGCCGTCGGCCTGGTGAATGACCACCTTCGCTCGTGTTTTCGCCACGAAACCATTCGCCGCATGAGTACGAGCGAACCGGCACCCCCAACGCGCCGATCGAGACGGAAGCGACCTTAACGGCGGGGGCACATCTCCTATCGGTCCGGCCTCGAATGGCTTCATATGTGTCTCCTCGCAAGAAGTGGTTCAGCGTTTTTCCCCGCAGTGGCTCTTCTGTAAACGGTTGTCCGCATCGCAAGATGACTTACACCAGGTTCTTAGATTAGCGGGAGAAATAAGTATGCAATTGCCACAATGCCTGAGTGCGGCTGCCCTGGCCTGCGTAATCAACTGCGCCGTTGTCGCTTTTCCTGCCCACGCCGCAGGCGACGCCGCGTCACCTTCTAAGATCACAGAGCGGGACGGTCAGCATGATTTCGATTTCGACATCGGCGTGTGGCAAACACATATCAAGCGCGTCGTGGATCCGCTGTCCGGCTCGGCCGACGCGGTCGAACTCAGCGGAACCGTTACTGTGCGCAAAGTCTGGGACGGCCGCGCACAGTTGGAAGAGATCGAAGCGGAGGGTCCGAACGGCCACTGGGAGGGACTGAGCCTCTTTCTTTACAACCCCGAGGCGCACCAGCGGAGCCAGTCGTTCAGCAACAGCAAGAGCGGCGTGCTGGTGTCGCCGATGATTGGTTCGTTCAAGAACGGCCGCGGGGAGCTCTTTGCCCAGGATACCTTCCATAACAGGAGTATCCTGGTGCGCGCCGTCTGGTCAAACATCAAGCCCGATTCTCATCAGTACGAAGAATCCTACTCAGATGACGGCGGCAAGACTTGGGCGCTGTCGTTCACGGCTAGTCTCACGCGCAGCAAACCATGAACCGGTTCGACCCACTTGACTCGCGCCGTTCTTCAGCTCTTGGAGTCCCGCTCGATGGCAACCTTCACCTTCTCGGCAGTGAACGGCACGGACCGAAGCCGCACGCCAATGGCGTCGAATACCGCGTTGCTGATGGTGGTGGGCACGAGCGCGGCGGTCGGTTCTCCGGCGCCCCAAGGGATGTCCTGCGGGCGATCGATGAGGTCCATGACGACCTCGGGAACTTCCGGAAATCGTAAAATGGGGTAGCTCGCCCAATCAAGACTGGTCACTTGCGAGCGATTGAAGCGCACTTCCTCTTGCATCGCGCGGCTCACGGTCTGCAGGACGTTCCCTTCAATTTGATTGCGCACGCCATCGGGATTGATAATCTGGCCGCAATCTTGCACGACGAAGAATTTCCTCGGGACAACCTCTCCCGTCTTGCGGTTGACTTCGGCTTCACAGACCATGCCGACGTAAGTTCTCACAAGCTCATACTTGATGAAGGCTAAACCTCTGCCCACGCTTATGTTTGCGTGCCGATCGGGTTTTGGACGCTGGCGCCAGTTGCTTAAAGTCGCTAAGCGCTCAAGCACTTCTTTACCGCGCTCATCACGCAGGTATTGAAGCCGCGCATCCAGCGGATCGAGCCCCAAATGCGCGGCAATCTCGTCGAAGAAGGATTCGTTCGCGAAGGAGTTTTGCATTCTCCCGGGCGAGCGGATCCACGCCGGCTTCAAGGGTGTGGATTCCAATCGATGCGCGGTCGTTTTGACATTGTCGATCGCGTAAGGAATGGAAAGGTCGTTTAGGACGCCGCCAGGGCTGAGTTCCCCCAAGCTATTGAGCTTGGCGTGATCGGCGCCGACCAGAGACACGAATCCGGCGACACCGTTCGGAATAAAGAGTTCGGACTCCCAAGCGGTGATCTTCCCCTGGGCATCAAACCCGGCACGCATGTCGAGCAGAGTAGGGGGACCTTTGGGGTCCCAGCCGTGTTCCTCCGCCCGCATCCATTGCACGCGGACAGGCGCATTCACCTCTCGAGCGAGCAACGCGGCATCGGCTGCGGCATCTTCGTGGCCGTTGCGGCCATAACAGCCAGCGCCTTCGATGTAGATATTATGAACCTGTTCATCCTTCAACGAGAACGTGGCAGCCAGTTGTTTGCGCAAATTATGGGGGGACTGCGCCGCATTCCAGCAGGTTAACCGCTCGCCTTGCCACTGAGCGACCGCGCACGAAGGCCCGATGGAGCCGTGAGTGTGAATGGCGAAGTCGAAAGTCGCGGAAAGCTTGTGCGCGGCACTGCGCAGTGCTTGAGCCGAGTCGCCAACGTTGCTCGTCACATCATCATGGAGAACTTTTGTCTTGCGAACGTGTTCCCATAGGTGCCTCTGGTCCGGGAGTCCAACCCATTCGGACCAGCTGACGGCAAGCTGGCGTGCTCCCTTGATTGCGGCCCATTCATTGGTGGCCACGATTCCGAGGAAGTTCTCTTGACGCACCACTTTGACGATGCCGGGGATATCCGCCACGGAGCTCTCGTCGACCTTCAGAATCGTTGCGCCTATGGCGGGTGGGCGCACCACGCGCCCGTGCAACATGCCCGGTAACTTGAAATCCTGCATGAACGTGAAGCTGCCGGTCACCTTGCCCGGGATATCGACACGCTGCACATCACGGCCCACCAGCTTGAAGTCTGCTGGGGACTTCAGGGGCGCCGTTTTGTCCATCTTGAGATCCAGTCCATGCGGGCCGATGAGCGCTTGCAGCGGAACACGCTTATTGTCGGGCCCGATGACGATTCCGTCGGCGATGCGCAGAGAGTCGGATGCCGCACCGAATCGCTTGCCCGCCGCCTGCAAGAGCGCACGGCGCGCAGTGGCCGCCGCCTGGCGCAGCTGAACACCGCCATTTTGAATCGAGAAACTGCCGGAGGTCACGCCCTGGTCGGGCGTCAGGTCGGTGTCGCCCTGGATGAGGGTCACCTGAGTAAGGGGCACGTCAAGCTCATCGGCTGCGATCTGCATGAGAGCCGTCTTAACGCCCGTGCCGAGATCGACTTTGCCCGAGTAGACGATGATTTCCCCGTCAGGACGTATGGCGAGAAAGCTTTCGACGGTGTTTAAGTCGACCGGTTTCGTGACATTGGTGACGGCTGCGCGACCATGAGTCAGGGGCAGGGCGAAACTCACGATCAATGCGCCCGAGCCCTGGAGAAACCTGCGGCGATCGATGAGTGCGTTCACTTCATCTCCCTCAAGCTTGCGATGCGCGCATCACCGCGCGAATGATCCGTAGATGAGTTCCGCATCGGCAAAGATTGGGGCGCAATTCTTGACGGACCTGATCCTCGGTGGGTTTCGGTGTGCGCTTGAGAAACGCGGCGGCCTGCATGATCATGCCGTTGATGCAGTAGCCGCATTGCACTGCCTGTTCCTCGATAAACGCCTTCTGAACCGGATGCAAGTTCTCGCCCGATCCCAGGCCCTCGAGCGTCGTCACCTTGCCTTGCACATTGCCGATCGGGTATACGCACGAGCGAATGGCAGCGCCGTCAAGGTGTACCGTGCACGCCCCGCATTGCCCGAGGCCGCACCCAAACCGCGGACCGTGCAAGCCCAGATCGTTTCGCAAGAAGTACAGGAGCGGCATCGCCTGATCGTCCACTGTTGCGGTGACGGCCATGCCATTCACGTTCAGCTGAAATTGAGTCATTTTGACATCCTCAGGTTTCCACCTAGTCCGCCGCTCGCAATTTGGCAACGGTGGATGCGTTCAGCTGAGCGCTCTTAACGCCGAAACGTGCCGTCACATAGTTGGCAAGCGCGGCAACCTCGGCGTCGGAGAAAACACTATCGAACGATGGCATGTCAGCGCCGCCCTCCGCGGTGCGGTGCTCGGCGCCGTGAAGGATGATTTGCACCACATTGATAGCCGTGGGGTCGTTGACCGCGCGCGTGCCGGTCAGGTTTGCTGTGCTGATCACAGAGCCCGTGCCGCTCCAGCCGTGACAGCCCGCGCACGCCTCTTCATAGATTTCCGTGGTACGAATATCAGCACCCTGTGGGTTACCCGATTCTTGCTGGGCCGAAGCCGGTGTCAGCCGGGGGGCAGCCAAGTCGCTGCTGGGCTGGGCGGGAATGGTTCGCAAATACGTCACCATCGCCTCGATATCGCTGGGACTCAAGCGGCTCATGCTCTCGTCCACCGCTTCGCCCATGGGGCCGGATGCTGCGCCGCGGCCCTCCGCGTGACCCGATGACAGGTATTGACCGATGTCTGAGTGGCTCCAGGCGCCGATACCGCTCCCGCGATCGCCAGTAATGTTGTAGGCGCGCCAACCCGCTTGCACGGCGCCCTGAAACTTGTGCCGGTTATTCAAGCTGAAGAACACGTTACGCGGGGTGTGGCACTCACCGCAGTGCTCCATCGCCTCAACCAAGTAAGCACCCCGGTTCCACTCGTCACTTTGATCGCTGTTCGGTCTATAACGGCGATCGTGATTGAAGAACGCGGACCACAACGACATGAGTGCCCGCTGGTTGAATGGGAATGCCAGGGTGTTGGGCATCGGCGGTGCATGCACGGGCGTCAACGTAAGTAGGTAGGCTTTGATGGCAAGCACGTCCCCATCCGACATCAGGGTATAGCTCGGGTAAGGCATGGCGGGATAAAGCGCTTTCCCGTCTCGACCGATGCCCCGGTGCACCGCGTTCAAAAAATCGGCATCAGTGTAACTTCCAATTCCCGTCTCTAAGTCCGGCGTAATGTTGCTCGAGTAGAGCGTGCCGAACGGCAGGACGAAGGCGCGTCCACCAATGAAGGGAGTTCCGTCTTTCGCGGTATGACACACCACACAGTCAGCTGCTCGGGTTAGGTACTCACCCCGTTGAACGAGCGCCGCATTCGCGAGTTCGTTTGGAACGCCGGTTGGATCGTGGCCACGATAAGCCCGAAGCGAGACGCGATTACCCGGGACAAAATCGGTCGCCCCCGGCAGCAGGACGATATACCCGAGCACGCCTCCGAGGACTACAACCAAGACAAGCGCCCAAAGCACGGCGCGTGGGAGAGACCTCGTTTGCTTTGATGTACTCATGAGAGTCCGACGTCGCAACGAATGTTATAAGAATCTCAGAGGGCCTCATTTTGGCGATTTCAACCCACAGTCCCCAGGTTTCAGATGTAACAGGGCCGGGGGTGATGTATCCACACACCTCCACGCCATAGCCACCGGGTCGTCCTGAGACATGACGCAGGCAAGAGAGAGCCCGTCCCGCCGCGACTGAGTCCATGATTGATGACATGCGGGCAGCCCGGGCGATACCCTCGGGGAGTACATAATGCCATACTATAAGGGGGTATAATATATGAAGCTGGAAAATAAGGGATTAGAGCGATTTGCTAACGAGAGTAAAAAAACGAAGGACTGCCGGAAAAAATGAACTCTTGTATTTACACGGCACAGCGCGGGGCGTAAAGTTGCTCCGGTCAACGGTCATGCGAGGTCCACGTGGGCAGTAGTAGTAGTGCAAGTAGCGTAGACGCTGCGAGAAGGCGGCGGACAATACTCAAGCGGACTAGCCCCTAGGATCTTCCTGTAAGGCTACCCGCTTAAGTGCGGGGCCCACGGAGTTCGAACCGTCTCGTTCGACTCTGGTTTCCTCATAATCTACGCGTTTGCTTCATAGGCCAAGTCGATGAGCTTGTGTACGTGGCCGCTTTTTCAAGCGTCCACTGTGACATAGGCCTCACTACTACTGCGCCCGCGTAGACACCGCGTGCGCGCTTAAAAAACCTCAGGAAGCGCTATGCGCGAGAGGAGAGTAGTGATGATGACGATCAAACAGCGACAGCGGCTCTTCGAATTCGGCGATCAGGGTGCGATGCGTTACGTTCACCACGCGAACGGCGTGGTGCCGTGCGTGTCGGGAAAGGAGGCGTTCGATCGAGCGCGGACCTGTTGGCGCCGCAATCCTCATACCGGGCGTCTGGAAATGCACTGGCAGGCCAATGACGTAGCACGGGCGAGGCGCAGCGCGGAGCAGCGACCCCAGGTCGGCCCCATCAGCGCGAAATTATCGTGCGTTTACCGAAACTTGGAGCGGCGCTATGACGCATGCAGTAGCGATTAACGCCCGGTTGCAGCGACCCGCCAGCGCGGCAGTCGACGATGCGCATATCGGCGATATCCGTGGCGCGCTCGGCACGCTGCAACAGGATGACATCGCGCCGCGTCTGACCTGGCGGCATCGGTTGACGACGCTCCTGGCCATCATTGGTCCGGGGCTCATTGTCATGGTCGGTGATAACGATGCGGGCGCCTTTGGGACGTATACCCAGGCCGGGCAAAACTACGGCACGAGCTTGTTGTGGACGCTCGCGCTGCTGATTCCGGTCTTGTACGTCAATCAAGAGATGGTGTTGCGCTTGGGGGCGGTGAGCCGCGTCGGACATGCGCGTTTGATCCTCGAGCGTTTCGGCAAGTTCTGGGGCGCGTTCAGCGTGATTGATCTCTTTATTTTAAACGCGCTGACGATCGTCACCGAGTTCATCGGGGTGAGCCTCGGACTCGATTACCTAGGCATGCCCAAGGCCTGGGGGGTTGGGGCCGCCGCTCTTCTCATCATGACAGCGGTGAGCACCGGGAACTTGCGACGGTTCGAGATCTTTGCGCTGACCCTGGTAGTGGGCAGCCTGATTTTGATGCCGATCTTTTTCATGGCCCACCCGTCGTGGGCCAGTATGACGCATAACTTCCTGGTGCCGGGGTTACCGAAGAATTCCGTGCTCGCCGATGTCATGTTGCTGATCATCGCGATCGTGGGCACCACAGTGGCGCCGTGGCAGCTCTTTTTCCAACAAAGCTATGTCATCGACAAGCGCATTACGACGCGCTTTATCCCCTATGAGCGTGCCGATTTGGTCATCGGCATCGTGATCGTGATCGCCGGCGCCGCGGCGATGATGGCCTTCTGCACGGCAGCCTTCGCCGGCCATCCGGAATTTGGCCGGTTTCAGGATGCCGGGGCGGTCGCCGCCGGTCTCGGTAAGTACATCAGCCCAGTCGCCGGTGTCTTCTTCGCCATTGCGCTCATCGACGCGAGTCTCATTGGCGCCGCCGCCGTATCGCTATCGACCGCCTACGCTGTGGGCGATGTGCTCTCGGCGAAGCACTCCTTGCACCGCAAGCCGGCACAAGCCAAATTGTTTTACCTTGTCTATTTCGGCCTCATTGCCGCGGCGGCGGCTCTTGTCATGGTGCCGGGTGCTCCGTTGGGACTTCTGACTAATGCCGTGCAGACCCTTGCCGGCGTCTTGTTGCCGAGTGCTACGGTCTTCCTCCTGGTCTTGTGCAATGACTCTGCGGTTCTTGGACCCTGGGTCAACTCGCGGCGCGTTAATCTCTTTACCACGTTGGTGATTGGCGTCCTAGTCACGATGTCGCTCATCTTGACGGCCGCTGTGCTCTTTCCCAGTATGAGCGAGGCACAGATTGCGGTGATCCTGTCCGTTGGCGCTGGACTCGCGCTGATGGGCACGTTGGTGGCTCTGCTGCTCAGCCGCCGCAGCGACGCCGAAGCCGCCGCAACCTTGCAAGCTCGGCATAGCTTTCAGATGCCCCCGCTCCAGACTTTGCCTCCGCTTAAGCTTTCGTGGCTCAACCGTTGCTGGATGATCGTGCTGCGCGGCTATCTGATTGTGGCAGTCATCTTGGTCGTGGTCAGGGTCGTGCAAGTGGCACGGGGGTAAAGGAGGTCCTGAGCGCGTTTGGCGTCGGCGTCAGCCACCCACGGCGGCGCCCACGGCCGCTGAGATTTCCGTTCTCGTCGCGGCCCGGAACGACACGGACCTGGAACCAGCGATAAATGCCGTCCGCCCGCCGTAGGCGGTACTCGGTTGCGAATGGTTGCCTGGATGCTATTCCGTGCCTCCACTCGTCGAGCGCGTAATTCAAGTCATCAGCATGAATTGTATCGTTTGTCTGCCAAGCTTGAAGTTCTTGCAGGGACTTACCGAAGTATTCCCGAAGCCGGCGGTTGAAAAACTCGATTTCCCCCGCCACCCGGGTCGTAAACACGAGCCCGGGAATACTGTCTACAATCAGTCGAAAGTGCTTTTCACTCTCGCGCGCGTTTTGCGCGGTGTTGCGGATCGCGACATCAGTATGCAGCCCCTCGCGAGGCAGCGGCTCAAAGCCGGACGTCGGCGGGTTGTAAGCCATGGCGTTGGGCCTCGCGGGCTGGCCGTCTAATCTGTGACGGATCGATACTATCAAAGCCACGCAGCGCGGGCACTGTTACAAAAGTGTTATGGCGTCCCTACGGCTGTACACGGCGCTGGAGGAAATGACGCATCGCAGTGCCAAGGTCCACGCGACCACTGCCCGCAAGAGGTCGGCGCCGAAGCTCCACCGTGTTTCAGTTGCAATCATTCGGCCGGGCCCTGTAATACAACGGACATCGCGCATACCGAGTATCGATGGACACCAAGTGATGACACCGTTCCTAAGGGTGCAATTCGAAGAGGTGCAAGCAGTGTCAAAGACTCGCCGCATCGCACATGATCGCCGCGGCAACGGACGGTCGACCCAACCGTGGCATAGTCAGGCGCTACTGGCGCCCGTAGGAGGCGCTGCGGCCCACGGCTAATAGAAACGTGTGATTTGAGTCAGCGATGTTTGCGGGCATGCTTTGAACTCGAGAGTAATGCCGCAAGCGGAGACAGGAGGCCTGGACACGAATCGAGTCGCAATCGTCACCGTCGGGCGGATGTAACTCCATTATGAATCAGTCAATGCGTTCGCGGTGTCGATGTGGTGGTCAACAACGCCGGTACTCCCACGGGGCCGCTTCGTCCCCAATCAAAGGAAGCACGCGCATGAACGCTCTCTTTTCAGACCAACTGGTTAGCGTACTCAACGAGAATATTCCGCTAGGTGTCCCGAGCCTCATCGATGCTGCGGTGGCGGCTTTCGATGCGGATCGAGATAGCTCGCGCCGTTATCTGTTGCGTGCGTCGGCACTCCTTTGCGTAAAGCGCGGGCGCCTTACCCGTGCCGGCAGCCCCGGGCGATCGGCATCTCGAGGCGGACTGCTGGCGTGGCAGCTGAACCTCGTGGTCGATCACATCGAGACGCATTTGGCGGACAAAATCGCCGCAATGGAACTTGCGGATCTCATCAAGGTGAGCATGGGACAGCTATTTCGAGCATTCAAGATCAGCGTCGGTGTTACTCCCTTCAGGTATATCGCCAGGCGGCGCGTCGAGCTTGCCTGCGCGATGATGAGGACCACGCGCGAGCCGCTCTCTCAAGTTGCGGTCGCGTGCGGGCTGTGCGACCAGGCGCATCTCTGCAGAGTGTTTCGCCAAGTGACCGGTATGAGCCCATCGGCGTGGCGCCGGGCGATGCCGGCCCGAGACACGGCAAATTCCAGAATCATCGAACTAATAACTCCAATAATCGATTAGCTCAGCCAGCACCGATGACCCTCGTGATGAGTGGGCGCTTACCGCCACACGAGCTCGAGCTTCTGATTCGTTTGCGACGCACGCAGAGCGCCGATCACGTGCAACGGCAGAGCGTCACTGGGAGCTTGGGATTTCGCCGCAACGAAATCGGAAGTGAGGGATGTACAAAAGCGTGGCTTTCATTCAATTGCAGAAGCCGCGGCTCGTGTTCAACTGACCGCCGCATGGTTAATTGTAAAAACGGCCATTTGAAGAGGCTCTACCTATGATGAGCGCACTACGCATGCCCGCCAAAGATACACCCAGAAAGTCCGACAGTGAGCTACTAATAGCCATCGCTGCCGGGAGCCGCCCTGCGCTAAAGGAGTTGTATCTCGGTTATCAGTGGCGCCTGGCTCGTTTTCTCTCGCGCTTTACGCAGTGCCAAGAAAACATTGAGGAGATCATCAACGACACCTTCATGGTGGTTTGGCGCAACGCGAACGGTTTTCGCTGCGCATCGCTGGTGTCCAGCTGGATTTTCGGAATTGCTTACCGCACGGCGCTCAATTCGATACGTCGGCACAAAAACCACTCGGCCGATCGAAGCTTCGAGGGCTATCCGGAAGAAACCGTCGATCCAGTGCTGGAGACTGAAGTTCAAGACTGGGTGATGCATGGCCTCAATCGTCTTCCCTACGAGCAACGCTTGGCCGTGGAGCTTGCTTTTCACATGGGGCATTCGTTGATGGAAATTGCGGAAAAGACCGGCGCGCCGATCGGAACCGTCAAGGCACGCATGTTTCATGCCCGCCAGAAGTTGCGCCAATGGCTGCCGACGCTCGGCGGCGGGATCGTCGAAGCGACGAGCATCGAATGAAGGTGTCGGTTTACAGCGCGAGGCTCATCTTAAGGTTTGCCGCCCCGAGATGAGAGCAGAGGTCTTTTGACCACGTGTCCAATATATTCGAGGTAATTATGCTTAATCGTAGATCGTTCGCTGCAGTACTCACCGTTCTGGCGAGTGCTTCGGTAATCCCCGCAATAGTCCAGGCTCAAGACACTCCAGTCGCCAAGAATGTTGTGCTGGTGCATGGTTTATACGCAGATGGATCGTCTTGGATTGACGTAATTCCCTATCTGCAGCGTGCGGGCTTGAAAGTAACCGCGGTCCAAAATCCGCTGACGTCGCTGGCAGATGACGTCGCCGCGACTCGTCGAGCCCTGGCCTCGCAGGATGGACCGACGGTTTTGGTGGGCCACTCCTTTGCGGGAACGATCATTAGCGAAGCCGGCAATGACCCTGGTGTTTCGGCGCTGGTCTACGTGGCGGCTCGCGCGCCGGATGCAGGCGAGGACTTCGGCGCACTCGCAGCGAAATATCCAAAGCCACCGGCGAGCGCCGGGGTGATTAAGAAGGACGGCTTTTTTTGGTTGAGCGAGGAAGCGTTTCTCAGGGATTTCGCCGCCGATGTGGAAACGTCTAAAGCACGTGCGCTGTACGCAGTTCAGGGACGCGGCGCCGACGCGCTGCCCACTACCAAGACCACGACCGCCGCATGGAGAGTAAAACCGACGTGGTACCAGGTGTCGACGGAGGATCGCACGATCAACCCGGAGCTTGAGCGATTTCTGGCCAAACGCATGAACGCGACGACCATCGAACTCAAATCGAGTCACGTGTCGCTGGTGTCTCATCCAAAGGAAATCGCAGATTTAATCTTGCGTGCTGCAGGTTACAAGAAATAGTCGACGGGCGAATAATCCGAAGCCAGGGTGGCTCGTTTTCCTCCAAGCTTCTTTTTAAGGATCTCTTAAGGCATTTCCCTTACCATTGCGCCCTGATTCGGCCTCTAGCGACGCATTTAGGAACTAAGTCAGCAATCGCGGGTCCTTGGATGGGTCTAAAGGCGCAGCTGCCATCATCGCCTATGTGCTTCGGATGCAGGGAGATTCTATGACTCATTCTGTTTTTCGTCTGGCGGCGGCGCGGGTATCGGTTTTGGGGCTTCTCGCTCTGGCAGGCGCCGCCTCCTATGGGGCCTCGAAGAGTGTTTCCCAACAAAAGGGCGCCGCCCCTCACGCTGCCCCTCAAGAAGTCCGCTCCATCGAAGGCGTCACGGAATATCGGCTGGAAAACGGCCTGCAGGTTTTG